>NZ_JASCAQ010000064.1:0-111824 GCF_029967685.1 Erwinia sp. V90_4
CCGCCATTCGGTGGCATCGCCGCAGTAACCCTGCGAAAAACGGGCGAGGCATGCCGTCGCCCCTACACCGTATCCGTGGGATCGCCGCAGGGGTCGGCATCGACGACGCCCTATCCGTGGTGTCGCCGTAGGGGTCGGGCATGCCCGATCCGCACCGCTTAACCCAGCGCTTTATGGTACAGACGCACGCGCGTCGCCGGGTAATCCAGCGCATCGCCGATATAGCGCCAGCCAAAACGCTCGTAATAATCGGCACAGGCAGAATAGAGGTACAGATGGCGGTCGCCGCGCTGAAGGCAGCAGTCGATCACCGTCTGCTGCAGGCGTTCACTTAAACCGCGCCCGCGATAGCTCTCATCCACGTACAGCGCCGCCAGCCACGGGAAAAGATCCTGACGGCTGATCAAATCGCAGCGCCATAATCCCACGGTACCCACCGGGCGGTCGTCATCCAGCGCCACAAACGTCAGCGGCAGGTCGGCACCGCTCAGGCTGCTGTCGATCACGCTGGCATAAAAGTCGCGGCTGTTATCGCTGCCAAAAGCCTGCCATAGCCAGTCGGTGACCACTTCGCGGGTTGCCGGTACCGCGCTCAGCGGCACAATACGCAGCAAACTCATACCAGCTTGCCCTGAAAAATCGGCACTGATTCAAACAGATAGCCATCGAAATCTGGGGCATCGGCATCGGAGAGCTCCAGCAGGCTGTGCTTCACATTTTCCAGATGCTGCCACATTGCCTGCCACGACCCCATCACGTCACGGCGGCGCAGCGCGGCGAGGATGGTCTGATGGTCGCCGAGCCACTTCAGGCGGTAGCTGCGGGTTTCAATATGGCCGCGCAGCTGCTGCCACAGCGGACTGCTTTCGTGATGACGCCAGATGCTGTTAACGGTATCCAGCAGCATCTGATTCTGCGTCGCGCCGGCCAGCAGCAGGTGGAACATTTTGTCATTGTCCTGGCTTTTGTCATCGAGCGCGATGGCGCGCTGCTCCTGCTCCAGCGTGCGCTTGAGGTTTTCGATATCCGCTTTGGTCGCCATCTTCGCCGCAAATGCTGCGATATTGCTCTCCAGCAGCTGGCGCGCCTGCAGCATCTCAAACGGCCCGACGTCGCTGCGGAAGAATGCCTCTTCTTCGTCGCTACTCTCCGAGGGGATGCGCATCACGTAAACGCCGGAGCTTTGGCGAATATCTACCGTGCCCTCCAGCTCCAGCATTAGCAGGGCTTCACGCACAATGGTACGACTGACGCCCCAGGTCTCGGCGATATTACGCTCCGGCGGCAGACGCGAACCGACCGGATAGTGACCATCGATGATTTGCTGGCGCAGATCGTGACCGATTTCCTGATACTGCTTTTTTTCCTGCGCAGGCGCACCTTTGTCCACAAAACCACCCTTTCAGCCATTATCCGTATTGATTGGCGCTAGTTTACCAAAGCCAGCGCCTGATCGAGTACTTTTGCGCCGTTAAGGGTGCCATAAGCCACCGAATCAATCACCGCAATGGGGATTTGATAGCTGTTGGTCAGCTTGCGGTTCTCCTCCAGCTTGAAGCGCACCTGCGGCCCAAGCAGCACCACGGCCACTTCACCGACGTTATTTTCCAGCTCGTCGCGCAGGTTCTGTTCCGGGATGGCGTAGATCTGATACGCCAGCCCGCGTGCCGCCGCTTCTTTTTCCATCCGCGTTACCACCATCGAGGTGGACATGCCTGCTGCACAGGCGAGAACGATTCTTTGCATGATTAACTCCTTATTTGGCTTCATCATCCAGCTCAATGCTGAGCTGGCGGCTGTCACTTATCTGGCGATACCAGCGGGCGGATTTTTTCATCCGGCGCTGGCGCTGGTTTTGCAGGTCGATCTCGATCAGTCCGTAGCGATTTTTAAACGCGTTCATCGGCGACACGTTGTCGGTGAAGGCCCAAAGCATATAGCCCTGGCAGTTGATGCCCGCCTCACGCGCCAGCAGCGCCTGATAAAGATGCTCGCCGATAAATTCAATGCGGTAGTTATCCTGAATCTCTCCGCTGGCATTTTTGAACTGCGCTTCGTTCTCAATTCCCATCCCGTTTTCGGCAATAAACCACGGGAAATTGTCATACTCACTCTTCATGCGCTGCGCCATATCCCAGACGATGCGCGGTTGGATCTCCCAGCCGCGCGACTTATTCATTCGCCGCCCCGGCAGTTCAAAGTGCTCAAAATAGTAAGCCGGATGGAACGGGGTCTCCGGGTGCCAGGCGCGCGACGGAGCTTTCACGCGGTGCGGATAATAGAGGTTGATGCCCACTTCATCGACGCGGTTGGCGCGGATAATGGCCAGCTCCTGCGCGTCGACCTGCCAGTTCACGCCATGTTTTTCCAGCAGCGCCAGCAGTTCATCCGGGTACTCGCCTTTGATTGCCGGGTCGAGGAATACGCGGTTATAGAACAGGTCGTAGATCTGTGCCGCCTGCACATCGTGCGCGGCAGCCGAGCGTGGATAGGTCACTTCCGGGTTGAGGATAGTGCCGACGGTGCCCTGATAGCCTTTGGCGCGGAACAGTTGCACCACTTTCGCCGTGGCGAGATTTTTGTGGTGGTTCCACTGCATCCAGGTGTCGGTGCTCTGCTGATACGGCCAGCGCAGCGCATCGAGATAGACCCGCGTCTGCACCACCACCGGCTCATTAAAGGCAAACCAGCGCGTCACTTTGTGTGCGTAGCGGGCGAACACCTGCTCTGCGTAGCGTACAAACAGCTCGACCACGTGTTTCGATGCCCAGCCGCCGTACTGCTCCAGCAGCGTGGCGGGCAATTCGTAATGCTCCAGGCAGAGCATCGGCTGGATGCCGTTTGCCAGCAGCTCGTCAATCAGGCTGTCGTAATACGCCGCGTACTCTTCATCCACCACCGCATTCTCATAGTCGGTAAGAAAGCGCGACCAGTTGATTGAGGTGCGGTAGTGCGTCAGACCCGCCGCTTTCATCAGCGCCACGTCCTCTTTATAGCGGTTGATGAAATCGGTGGCGACCGCCGGGCCGTAGCCGTCGTGCCAGACGTGGCGGTCCTGCTGATACCAGGCATCGAGATAGGAATCCTGGCCGGCTTTCTTGCCGCTCCAGCCTTCGGTTTGCCACGCGGAGGCGGCAGCACCGAGAATAAAATCCGCCGGAATGGTGATAGTTACCTTACTCATTTTCGCTCCTTAATTTTTCGCCAGTTCAGGCTGCAGCGCCTGTGCTTCCGCAGCCTCTGCGCGGCGGGCGGCAACTTTGACAAATGGGATATAGATGAGGATCGACACCAGGATGCAGATAATCTGCGTTACCACTGCCCCCATCGACCCGGCGGTGGAGAGCCAGGCGTTAATGATGGGCGGCGTGGTCCACGGCACCATGACCACCGCTTTGCCAGCAAACCCGGTCAGCGTCGCAAAGTAGCCAATGGAACCGGTAATCAGCGGAGTGATAATGAACGGGATAGCGAGGATCGGGTTCAGCATGATTGGCATGCCGAAGATCACCGGTTCATTGATATTGAACAGGCCGGGGCCAAAAGAGAGCTTGGCGATTTCACGCATCTCTTTGCGTTTGGTCGCCAGCATCACCGCGCTCAGCAGGCCGATGGTCAGCCCGGAGCCGCCGATGCTCATATACACATCCCAGAACGGCATGGTGATGATATTCGGCGCCTCTTTACCCTGCTCAAAGGCGTTCATATTGACCAGAATCGCCCCCAGCAGCAGCGGTTCGCGGATCGGCTTCACCATCTGGTTACCGTGGATGCCAATCACCCAGAACAGCTGGGCAACAAACATCAGCAGCAGAATGCCCCACAGGCTCTGCACCACCGATTCCAGCGGCTCCTGCACCACTTTGTACACGGCGTCATACAGATACATGCCGGTGAAGCGGTGGAAGATAAAGCCAAAGGTGGCGATGGCGGAGACGGTGATAATCGCCGGGATCAGCGCCGAGAAGGAGGCGGCAACGTTGGGCGGCACGGTGTCCGGCATTTTGATTTTCAGGCGATCGACATGCTCCAGGCGGCAGTAGATCTCCACCGAAAGGATGGCAATAAACATGCCGAGAAACAGGCTTTTGGTGTCGGAGAACTGCTTAGCCAGCACGTCGGTTACTACCTGCATCTGGCCATTGACCATCATGCTCAGCGTGGTGGGGGTGACGGCAATAAAGCAGATGATCGCCAGCAGGCCAGGGAACAGCGTTTTGATGCCGTTGATTTTTCCCAGCTCAATACCGATCAGAAACACCGCGCCGATGTTGAGGAAGCTCAGCGTGGCGTAGTTGATGCTGGAGGTGATCGGTTTCAGCTCGGCCAGGAACGACAGCGCCTGAAAACTGGCGAGGCCATTTTTGCCGTCCAGCACCATATTGGAAATCAGCACCGAAAATGCACCGACGATAATGACCGGCATCAGCGTAATAAACGACGCCTTGATCGCCATGATATAGCGATAGCTATTGAACTTGGTGGCAAAACTCCCCAGAGAGTCGATTAGCCGTTCCTGTAGAGACATGGGTGAATCCTCGAGGTAAGGGGTCAGGCATCCCGGCATGAATATTTCTGCAGCTAACGCGGCAGTGGCATACCAAAAATAAACAATCGGTGATTATTTACTGTGATAAATCTCTCAGAAGTGATTACTGGTATTCCAATAAGATTAATCGACCAATTTTGGTATACCAATGGAGGTAGTCATGGATTTTGAACAGACGATGATGGAGCTGCTGATTAATGCGGGTGAAGCGCGATCCCACGCCATGAGCGCTATCCAGCATGCCCGCAAGCGCGACTGGCAGGCGGCAGATGAGGCGCTGGCGGCCTCCTCTGAGGCTTCACGCGCTGCACATAAGATCCAGACGCAGCTGATTGGTGCCGATGAGGGCTGCGGCAAAGTACCGGTGACGCTGATCCTGGTACACGCGCAGGATCACTTGATGAACGCGATGTTGTGCCGCGATCTGGCCGAAGAGATTGTGCTGCTGAGGAGAGAGATGTTCGCGGGATGATTCAACGGATCGGGCATGTCCGGAATGATTCAACGGGTCGGGCATGCCCGGAATGATTCAATGGGTCGGGCATGTCCGGAATGATTCAACGGGTCGGGCATGCCCGACCCCTACGATTTGCGTAGGGGCGGGGCATGCCCCGCCCGGGTTACAGCTCCAGCGCCAGCAGTTCGGCGACGGTCTGCGCGCGGCGGATCTGGCGCGGTTCGCCGTTTTCGAACAGCACCTCCGGGATCAGCGGGCGGCTGTTGTAGTTGGAAGACATCGAAGCGCCGTAGGCACCGGTATCGTGGAACACCAGCCAGTCGCCGACTTTCACCGCAGGCAGCGCACGGGTCTCGACCTTGCCACCTTCCAGCTGGGTGAAGACATCACCGGATTCGCACAGCGGCCCCGCCACTACGCTCGCAAGCGTATTGGTTTCATCCAGCTGGCGACCATCACCGGCCATCGCGGAAATGTGGTGGTAGCTGCCGTACATGGAAGGACGCATCAGGTCATTGAAGCCGGCATCCACCAGCACAAAGTGACGGCTGCCCATACTCTTCACCGCGCGCACCTGGCTCAGCAGCACGCCGGACTCCGCCACCAGGAAACGCCCCGGTTCAATCTCCAGCTTCACCGGGTGGCCGAGGTGCTGCGCCACGCGCTGGCGCGCTGCGTCCCACAGGCCGTAATAGTGATGAGTATCAATGGTCTCTTCGCCAAAGCGGTACGGGATCGACAGGCCGCCCCCGGCAGAGATCGCTTCAAGATCCTGACCAAAGCTCACGACCAGGTTAACCATCGCATCACACACCTGCTCGAGGTGGCCGTAGTCGACGCCGGAACCGATATGCATGTGGAGGCCGACCAGCTTCAGCTGGTAGCGCTGAATCGCTTCCAGCGCCAGCGCCATATCCTCGTGCCAGATACCGTGCTTGCTGTTTTCACCACCGGTGTTGGTTTTCTGACTGTGACCGTGACCAAAACCCGGGTTGACGCGCAGCCACACCGGATGCCCGGCAGAGACCTGGCCCAGCTGGTGCAGCATATCCACCGAACCCGCATTCACCGGCACTTTCAGTTCGGCAACGCGCGCCAGAGTGGGTTCATCCAGCAGGTCGGCGGTAAACACAATCTCATCGCCGCCCGCGACATAGCCCGCCGCCAGCGCACGCTCAATCTCACCCAGCGAGACGGAATCCACCTTTACACCCGCCGCACGCATCAGACGCAGGATGTGAATATTGGAGCAGGCCTTCTGCGCAAAGCGTACCACGTCAAACTGCTGTAGCTGGCTGATGCGGTCGTTGATAATCGCCGCATCGTACGCCCAGAGCGGGCCGCCGTATTGCAGCGCCAGCGGCAGCAGGTTGTCCTGATTCAGGGCGGTGGTGGTGTCGGTAAGCAGGCGTGGCATAAGCAGTTCTCCATAAGGTTATGTCGCTATTACGCCACAGCAGGGCGCGGGAGAAAAATATCTGTTTCAACTGACTCTATTCATCCATGATATAGGTTGAGTGAGTTAGAGGAGCAGATAATGGCCGGGATTTCGTTACGTCATATTGAGATTTTTCACGCGGTGATCACCACCGGCAACCTGACGGAAGCCGCGGCGCTGCTGCACACCTCCCAGCCCACCGTCAGCCGCGAGCTGGCACGCTTTGAGCAGCTGACCGGGCTGCAGCTGTTTGAGCGGGTGCGCGGCCGTCTGCAACCCACAGCGCAGGGGCTGCATCTCTTCGAGGAGGTCCAGCGCTCCTGGTACGGGCTGGACCGCATCGTCAGCGCGGCGGAAGGGCTGCGTCAGTTTCGTCAGGGCGAGCTGTCGCTGGCCTGCCTGCCGGTATTTTCGCAGTCGCTGCTGCCGCTGCTGTGCCAGCCGTTTATGCAGCGCTACCCGGATCTGAGCCTGAATATCATTCCGCAGGAATCACCGCTGTTAGAGGAGTGGCTGTCGGCGCAGCGCTACGATCTGGGCCTGACGGAAACCACGCATACGCCGGCAGGCACCGAGCGCAGCGCGCTGTTTACCGCTGATGAAGTCTGCGTGCTGCCTGCCGATCATCCGCTGGCGCAGCGAGCCGTATTATCTCCGGCGGATTTCAACGGGCAGAACTATATCAGCCTGTCGCGCACCGACAGCTATCGGCAGATTCTGGATGGGATTTTTGCTGAACACGGCGTGCAGCGGCGCATGGTGATGGAGACGCACAGCGCGGCATCCGTTTGTTCAATGGTTAAAGCGGGGATTGGCGTATCGATAGTAAACCCGCTGACGGCGCTCGATTACGCCGACAGCGGAGTGACGATCCGGCGCTTCAGCATTGCGGTGCCGTTCACCGTCAGTCTGATCAGGCCGCGCCATCGCCCGGCCTCTGCGCTGGTTGATGCTTTCAGTCAGCATCTGCACCAGCACATCGGCCTGTTCAGCGAGCGGCTGGCGCAGCGGCTGAGTTAAGCGTTGGCAACCTGCGGACGGCCGCGTGAGCCACGGAAGGTGTAAAGACACACCAGCAGGCCCACCAGCGCCAGCACGGCGGCCGATACCGGCACCGCCGTCAGGCCATAGCCGCCGCCGATCACCGCGCCGCCAACCCAGGCGCCGAGCGCATTGCCGACGTTAAACGCCGAGATATTCAGCGTCGAGACCAGATTGGGCGCATCTTTCCCGTGGCGCACCACGTTGATTTGCAGCGCCGGCACCATCGCGAAGGTTGCCATCGCCCACAGGAACAGGGTGATCTCGGCTAACCACAGCGAGTGGCTGGTCCAGCTAAACAGCAGCGAGAACACGGCAATTAGCGAGAAGCTGAGGATCAGGCTAAACGACACTTTCCAGTCGGCCAGCTTACCGCCGAGGATATTCCCCACGGTCAGGCCAGCGCCGATCAGGAACAGCGTCCAGCTGACGCCGCGGTCAGTAATGCCCGTGACCTGCAGCAGCAGCGGTGCGATGTAGCTAAACAGCGCAAACATCGCGGCGGCAAAGAACACCGTCATCAGCAGCGACAGCCATAGCTTGCCGTTATTCAGCGCGCTCACTTCGGCAGCCAGATGCACCGGCTTTTCGTCGCGGTTGGTTGGCAGGCTGACGATCAGGCCGATAAACGCCAGCACGCCGATAATCGCCACGCCCCAGAAGGTGGCGCGCCAGCCGAACATCTGGCCGAACCAGGTTCCCAACGGCACGCCCAGCACGTTCGCCAGCGTTAAGCCGGTAAACATCAGGGCCACGGCGGATGCCTGCTTGCCCGGCGCCACCAGGCTGGCAGCAACCACGGCACCAATCCCGAAGAACGCACCGTGACAGAGCGCGGTAACAATACGCGCCAGCATCAGCAGGTTGTAGGTGTAAGCCAGCGCACAGAGAATGTTGCCGACGATAAAGATCGCCATCAGCAGGATCAGCGTGCGTTTGCGCGGCAGCTTCGCGGTCAGCAGCGCCATTATCGGTGCGCCAATCGCCACGCCGAGCGCATAGCCACTGATCAGCCAGCCCGCCGAGGGGATGGAAACACGCAGGTCGTTCGCCACCTCCGGCAGCAGCCCCATAATGACGAATTCGGTGGTGCCGATGGCAAAAGCACTCAGCGCCAGCGCCAGCGCCAGTAATGATACAGGCATATGAAACACTCCCAGGATAATAGAAATTCGGCTCTCAGGATGCTGAGAGCAACAGCAAACAGATGAAGAAATATAATCCAGCCGCCCCGATATGAGCCATCAGGGTAATAAGTTTGATCCAGATCACATTAACTAATTAAAGCACAGCTGATGAAAGGCTTACAGTCCGGCGTCGGCAAGGGTCTGTTGCCGCAAAAGCAACAATTGGCGATTTGAGTTAAAATCAGAACCAATAAAATGTGATCCCACACTCATTTTGTCTTTTTTCTTCGCTATACTTGCCAGTAGCTCACCGACACATCATTTTTTCTAATCATTTTAAGCTGAGCTTTTTCTTAGTTTTCACTCTGGATATTCAGGCTGCTTGCATTGCGGGCGCAATGAGTCAAACCTTACCGCCGCGGCGATACATTAAAGTTCTGCCAGGCACCGCCGATAAGTCAAATATCAGGATTTGACGATAACTGTCAGGATCCTACCTACCGCTGAGGAGAGTCGATGCGCATTGCACTTTGCCTGCTAGCCCTGTGCCTGACGGGGTGTTCTGTAGGGAAGTATCAGTACAGCAGCGAGGCTGAAGAGCGCGTCGATATGACGGTGACCGGTATCCCCACGGTATTAGGGCTGGGCACGCTCGGTACCACCATTCCGCTGACGCCGGATTACAGCCTGACCGCCGCGCACGTGGCAAAATATTCGATGTACAAGGTGAAGTCGTATCACCCCGAGTGCGATCTCGCGGTGGTGTACCATAAAAACAGCAACCTGCAGCCGCCGCACTTCCGTAACGGCTTGATCGGCGACAAGGTGAACCTCTACGGCTACAGCTTTATCTCGGCAATGCCGGTAGCATCCAGCGGCACCAATCTGATCAACACCGGGCTGAAAAATTCCTGGAACAAGGTGAGCTGCGTGGTGGTGGCTTCCGATGCGGGCGTAGTGCAGGGGATGTCCGGTGGGGCGGTGTACAATGCCTCGGATGATTCGATTGGCGGCGTGATCGTTGGCTACAGCAGGCGCATCAACGATATAAAAAGCGGCAAAACGCTGTATAAGAACGTATCGCTGTATATCCCCTACGCCCGCTTTAAAGAGTGGCTGAACGACACGGTGAAATCGTAATTGCAGGGAGCGACCGCAGCTTTGGTCGTCCCTTAACGACCTTAGTCGAGCATAAACTCAACCGCCGCCCGGGCGTGAATGGCGGTGGTATCGAACACCGGGATCGGACAGTCCGCCGCACTCAGCAGCAGGCCGATCTCGGTACAGCCAAAGATCACCCCTTCCGCCCCCTGCTCTACCAGCCCGCTAATCACTTGCTGATAATAAGCTTTTGATTCGGCGGCAAAAGTGCCCTGGCACAGCTCGTCAAAAATGATGCGGTTAATCTCCTGGCGTTCTGCGGCGGGCGGCACCAGGGTTTCAATGCCGTGCAGGCTGCGCATTGGCCCACGGTAGAAATCCTGCTCCATCGTGTAGCGCGTGCCGAGCAGCGCCACGCGCGACATCCCAGACTGTTTAATCGCGGCGGCGGTACCATCGGCGATATGCAGAAATGGCAGCCCGCACTGCCGGGTAATCGCATCCGCCACTTTGTGCATGGTGTTGGTACAGAGCACAATGCCCTCAGCCCCGGCGCGCTGTAACGCGCTGGCAGCATCGGCCAGCATCTGCCCGGCGCTGTCCCAGTTATCGCTGGCCTGGCAGGCCTCAATATCATGAAAATCAACGCTGTATAACACTATCTTTGCCGAATGCAGGCCGCCGAGACGCGCCTTGATCCCTTCATTGATCATACGGTAATAGGGCACGGTGGATTCCCAGCTCATGCCGCCAATCAGTCCCAGCGTCTTCATTGTTGGTCCTTCTTTTGGGCATCCGGCAGCCCGTCATGGGGGCCAAATTCCTGCGCGGGGGGGTTCTCCCACCGATCCTCACGCGTGGCGAGGTAGACCGGATTTTTCGGATACCAGATGCGGTTCTCGGATTTATTGGCTTCACCGACCACGATAAAGCGCGCTTCGCGATCGCTGTTGTTGATAAAGGTGTGGCAGATGGCGGTGCCTGCCGGAAACGCCACTGCATCGCCGGGCTGCAGGCGGTGCAGCTCGCCGTTAATCCATACGTCCGGCTCGCCCTCCAGCACGAAAGCGAACTCCTCTTCGGCACTTTCGGCATGTGGGTACGACATACGTCTACCGGGCAACAGGCGCTCATGGTGGATCCCCAGACGCGTCAAGCCAAGCAGGCGCCCGAGCGGGGCGCCAATCGACATCAGCTCGTCACTGTCCGGATAGTGTTCATTATCCTCCCCCTCCAGCTCCTGCCAGTGGCGGATAAATTCAGGTCGGGTCATTGCTGGCTCTCCGTGCAGTGATATTTTTGCACCGTTACTATTCCTTAATTAGCTTATTGATGCAAAAAAAAACGGCCCGCATTGCGGGCCGTCCGATAGAAAAAGCGTAGCTTACTTGTTGGTTGGGCGCAGTGCCGGGAACAGGATCACGTCGCGGATGGTGTGGCTGTTAGTAAACAGCATCACCATACGGTCGATACCAATGCCGAGACCGGCGGTTGGCGGCAGGCCGTGTTCCAGCGCGGTAACGTAGTCTTCGTCGTAGAACATCGCTTCGTCATCGCCGGCATCTTTCGCGTTAACCTGCTGCAGGAAACGGTCGGCCTGATCTTCCGCATCGTTCAGCTCCGAGAAGCCGTTGCCGATTTCGCGGCCGCCGATAAAGAACTCGAAGCGGTCGGTGATGTCCGGGTTCTGATCGTTACGGCGCGCCAGCGGCGACACTTCTGCCGGGTATTCAGTGATGAAGGTTGGCTGGATCAGGTGCGCTTCTGCGGTCTCTTCGAATATCTCAGTGACCACGCGGCCCAGACCCCAGCTCTTCTCAACCTTGATGCCGATTGACTGGGCGATAGCCACGGACTTATCGAAATCGTCGAGATCGGCCAGGTTGGTTTCCGGGCGATACTTCAGAATTGCTTCTTTCATCGTCAGCTTGTCGAACGGCTTGCCAAAGTCGAACTCCTGGTCACCGTAAGGCACCACGGTGGTGCCCAGCACGTCCTGCGCCAGAGTGCGGAACAGGCTTTCGGTCAGCTCGATCAGATCTTTGTAATCCGCATACGCCATATAGAGTTCCATCATGGTGAACTCAGGGTTATGGCGCGGCGAGATACCTTCGTTACGGAAGTTGCGGTTGATTTCGAACACGCGATCGAAGCCACCGACCACCAGGCGCTTCAGGTACAGCTCTGGCGCAATACGCAGGTACATATCGATGTCCAGCGCGTTGTGATGGGTGATAAACGGACGCGCAGAAGCACCGCCGGGGATCACCTGCATCATCGGGGTTTCCACTTCCATAAACTCACGGCCAACCATGAAGTTACGGATACCGGCCATGATCTGTGAGCGGATTTTGAACGTCTTACGCGAGTCGTCGTTCGAGATCAGATCCAGGTAACGCTGGCGGTAGCGGGTTTCCTGATCGGCCAGGCCGTGGAACTTGTCCGGCAGCGGGCGCAGGGCTTTAGTCAGCAGGCGCAGTTCGCTACAGTGCAGGGTCAGCTCGCCGGTTTTGGTCTTAAACAACTTGCCGCGCGCGCCGAGAATATCGCCAAGGTCCCATTTCTTGAACTGCTCGTTGTATTTGCCTTCTGGCAGATCGTCGCGGGAAACATAGAGCTGGATAATCCCGCCCACGTCCTGCAAGGTGACGAAAGAGGCTTTACCCATAATACGACGGGTCATCATACGACCGGCAACGCTGAACTCTTCGCCGATCAGCTCCAGCTCTTCATTCTCTTTATCGGCGTATTTAGCGGCCAGAACGTCAGAGGTGCTGTCACGGCGGAAGTCGTTCGGGAACGCCACGCCAGTTTCACGCAGTGCGGCCAGCTTTTCGCGACGTGATTTCAGTTCGTTATTAAGCTCAAGTGCGGCATCAGCGGCCTGCGGTTGTTGTTCAGACATGTGAGTTCCTTATAACCCTGCTTTCAAACTTGCTTCGATAAAACGATCCAGATCGCCGTCCAGAACCGCCTGAGTATTGCGCGTTTCTACGTTGGTACGCAGATCCTTGATGCGGGAGTCATCCAGCACGTAAGAGCGGATCTGGCTGCCCCAGCCGATGTCAGACTTGTTGTCTTCCGCCGCCTGTTTGTCCGCATTTTTCTTCTGCATTTCATATTCATACAGCTTGGCACGCAGCTGTTTGAAGGCCTGATCTTTGTTCTTATGCTGAGAACGGTCGTTCTGGCACTGCACCACAATGTTGGTCGGTAAGTGGGTAATACGCACCGCCGACTCGGTTTTGTTGACGTGCTGACCACCGGCACCGGAAGCGCGATAAACGTCAATACGCAGGTCGGCCGGGTTAATATCGATATCGATATTGTCGTCCACTTCCGGATAGACAAACACCGAACTGAACGAAGTGTGGCGGCGGCCGCCGGAGTCGAACGGGCTTTTACGTACCAGGCGATGCACGCCGGTTTCAGTACGCAACCAGCCGAACGCGTAGTCGCCGATGATTTTAATGGTGGCGGATTTGGTTCCGGCCACTTCACCGTCGGACTCTTCAATAATTTCGGTTTTATAGCCTTTGGCTTCCGCCCAGCGCAGATACATACGCAGCAGCATGCTGGCCCAGTCCTGTGCTTCGGTGCCGCCGGAACCGGCCTGAATGTCCATGTAGCAGTCAGCGCTGTCATACTCGCCGGAGAACATGCGGCGGAACTCTAATTCACCGAGTTTCTTCTCCAGAATATCGAGTTCAGCCACTGCTTCATTGAAGGTCTCTTCGTCTTCGGCTTCAACGGCCAGCTCAAGCAGGCCAGTGACATCTTCCAGCCCCTGCTCCATCAGATCCAGCGTTTCAACGACGGCTTCTAATGCAGAGCGCTCTTTACCCAGCGCCTGGGCGCGGTCAGGTTCATTCCAGACATCAGGCTGCTCAAGTTCAGCGTTTACTTCCTGCAGGCGTTCTTTCTTGGCATCATAGTCAAAGATACCCCCTAAGAACGGCGCTGCGCTCTGTGAGATCCTGAATACGGTTCTTTACCGGATTAATTTCAAACATGTTTTGAGATCTTATTAGGTGATCGAAATGGACGAGAATGTAACCACGCAGTTTAACTGAAATAGCGCCCGGTTTGTAGCACAGAACACACCTTGTGCATTTTGTGCGGTAGGGGTCAGGCATGCCTGACCCGCTTCTGTTTGCGGCAAAGGTGAGATAAAGGGCCGACCGGAAAAGCGGGACGGCCCGTGTTGAATTTTGCTTACAGCGCCCAGAGATGGTCGATAATCAGCTGCACGCTGCGGTTACCGCGAAACTCATTGACGTCGAGCTTGTACGCCAGCTCAACCTGCCTGACGCTCGGGTCCGGCCACAGGGTGGTATCGACATTAAAGGCAATACCGTCCAGCAGCGGGCCGCCGCCAAGCGGCTCAATCATCACTTTCAGATGACGCTCGCCCACCAGCCGCTGCTGTAACAGCTTGAACTTGCCGTCGAAGGTCGGCTCCGGGAAGGCCTGCCCCCACGGACCGGCTTCGCGCAGCAGCTCCGCCGTGGGTAACGTCAGCTCCTGTGCCATCAGCTCACCGTCGGACCAGACCACGCCCTGAAGGGACTCGGCATCCAGCCACTCGCCGACCAGCTCAGCAAAGCGCTGGCGGAACTCGTCGAACTTAGACTCCTCCAGCGACAACCCCGCCGCCATCGCGTGGCCGCCAAACTTAATGATCAGCCCGGGGTTTAGCGTATCAAGCCGCTCCAGTGCGTCACGCATATGCAGCCCGGCAATAGAGCGGCCTGAGCCTTTCAGCGTACCGTCCCCCGCCGGAGCAAAGGCGATCACCGGGCGGTGGAAGCGCTCCTTCAGGCGCGAGGCCAGAATGCCGACCACGCCCTGATGCCACTCGGGATGATACATGGCGATACCGAGCGGCAGCGCGTCATCGCTGCTTTCGAGACGATCGCACAGCGCCAGCGCTTCCGACTGCATCCCCTGCTCGATCTCTTTACGCGTCTGGTTTAACGCATCCAGCTCGCTGGCCAGCATACGTGCCTGGCCGAGATCTTCACTCAGCAGCAGCGCCACGCCAACCGACATATCGTCGAGACGGCCCGCAGCATTTAACCGCGGCCCGAGCGCGAAGCCTAAGTCGCTGGCGGCCAGCTGACGGGCATCGCGATTGGCGATCTCCAGCAGCGCGCGAATACCCGGGCGGCATTTCCCGGCGCGAATACGGCTCAGCCCCTGCCACACCAGGATGCGGTTGTTAGCATCCAGCGGTACCACGTCGGCGACCGTGCCCAGCGCCACCAGATCCAGCAGTTCCGCCAGGTTTGGCAGAGTGGTCACGCCGCTGTCGCGCAGCTGCGATCGCAGGGCCAGCATCAGGTAGAACGCCACGCCCACGCCCGCCAGCGCCCGTGAAGGGAACTGGCAGTCGCTCAGGTTGGGGTTAACAATTGCGTCGGCCTCAGGCAGCGAGTCGCCCGGCAGGTGGTGATCGGTCACGACCACCGGGATCCCTTTCTCGTGCGCCAGCGCCACACCCGCGTGGGAGGAGATGCCGTTATCGACCGTGACAATCAGCTGCGCGCCGCGTGCCGCGGCCTGCTCAACCACTTCGGGACTGAGGCCATAGCCATCATCAAACCGGTTCGGCACCAGATATTTAATGTTGCTGCCGCCCATGCTACGCAGTGCCAGCACCGTCAATGCGGTGCTGGTGGCACCGTCGGCGTCGAAATCGCCGACGATCATGATGCACAGGTTATCCGCCAGCGCGCGCTGCAGGATCTCAACCGCCCGCTGAATACCGCTCAGCGACTGGAAAGGATGCAGGTTTTTCGCACCGCGCTCCAGCTCGGCAGCCGCGGTGACACCGCGTTGAGCGTAGAGACGACGTAACAGCGGGTGCAGTTCAGCAGGAAGTGCAGCAGCATCCGTCGCCTCGCGGCGACGGAGTTCAGTTTTACTGTTCACGAAAATCAGCCGCCGTTTTTCTGGCTGTCGAGGAATTTCTTCAGATCCTGCGGCCCCTGATAGCCGGGGATCATGGTGCCATTTTCCAGCAGCATGGCAGGGGTGCCCTGAATGCCGAACAGCACGCCCAGTTTGTACTGCTGACCAATATCGATTTTACAATCGGCCGGTGCGACCGTGTCGCCCTTCATCGCGGCGCTGAATGCTTTGCGCGGGTCAGCGCTGCACCAGACGGATTTCATCTCTTTGGCTACCTGACCATTCATCCCTTCACGCGGGAAGGCCAGGTAGCGCACGGTAATGCCCAGCGCGTTGTAGTCAGCCATCTGCTCGTGCAGCTTGCGGCAGTAGCCACAGGTAATATCGGTAAATACCGTGATCACATGCTGCTCTTTTGCGGCTTTGTACACGATCATCTCGCTGCTTAACGCATCGACTTTTTTCTGCAGCAGCTGATTGGTCACGTTGACCGGCTGGCCGCCGCTGACATCGTACAGCGGCCCCTGCAGGAAGTGTTTGCCGTCTTCGGTGACGTACAGCACACCGCTCTCACTCAGCACGGTTTTGATGCCCGGCAGCGGCGAAGGCTGGATCTCGGTCTGCTGTAAGCCCAGTTTGGTCAGCGACTGTTTAATGGCGGCATCATCGGCGTGGGCCAGCCCGCTGACCGAAGCGATGAGGAGAGAAAGTAACAGGTAATGCTTCTTCATTTGATGTCCTTATGTACTCTGAAATCAGGCACGCGGGTGATGCTGCTGATGCAGCTGGCGCAGGCGCTCGGTCGCCACGTGCGTATAAATCTGGGTAGTGGATAAATCGCTGTGGCCTAACAGCATCTGCACCACGCGTAAATCAGCGCCGTGGTTAAGAAGATGCGTGGCAAACGCATGCCTCAGCACGTGCGGTGACAGTTTTTCGCTGTCGATACCCGCCAGTGTGGCGTAATGTTTGATGCGATGCCAGAAGGTTTGTCGGGTCATTTGTTGCGCGCGGTTACTGGGAAACAGCACGTCCAGCGTCTGGCCGTTAAGCAGCCACGGGCGCCCGTACTCGATAAACTGCTCAATCCAGTGCACCGCTTCCTCGCCCATCGGTACCAGCCGCTCCTTGTTGCCTTTACCGATCACCCGCACCACGCCCTGGCGCAGGCTGACATCGCTGAGCGTTAAACCCACCAGTTCGGTGACGCGCAGCCCGGTGGCGTACAGCAGTTCCAGCATCGCTTTATCGCGCAGCTCAATCGGCTGATCAAGGCAGGGTGACTGCAGCAGGCGTTCGACCTGTGCTTCCGACAGATCCTTAGGCAGGCGCTGCGGCAGTTTGGGCGAGGAGAGCAGCGCGCTGGGGTCGTCCTCGCGCAGCTTCTCGCGGTAGAGGTACTGGAACAGGCGGCGCATGGCGCTCAACAGACGGGCAGAGCTGGAGGCTTTATAACCGCCTTCCAGCCGCTCGGCGAGAAACCCCTGCAGGCTGACGGCATCCACGCTCAGTAATGACAGCTGTTGATGCTCCAGCCAGCCGCACAGCGAACGCAGGTCGAGACGATAAGAGGCAACGGTATTCTGCGCCAGATTGCGCTCGATCCACAGGGCATCAAGAAATTGCTCAATCAGATCGTTATCCTGCACCTTATCCTCTCTTTTATTGACACGGCGTGGCTGTCAGTGCGCTGCCAGAAGTAATTTTATAGCTAAATATCAGCATGATACGTCATCCTCATGCTGAGTGAACCGCGTCCATTATGCCTTATTCATGGCCGTTTCTGATATAATCGCCACCAGACTTTAGTAAAAATGAGTTCCACTACCATGAATATTGGTCTGTTTTACGGCTCCAGCACCTGTTATACCGAAATGGCCGCTGAGAAAATCCGCGACTTTATCGGCGAAGATCTCGTCAAGCTGCACAACCTGAAAGATGACTCCCCGGCGCTGATGGAGCAGTACGATCTGCTGATCCTCGGCATTCCCACCTGGGATTTTGGCGAGCTGCAGGAGGACTGGGAAGCGATCTGGACCGATCTGCCAACGCTGAATCTGCAGGGTAAAGTGGTGGCGCTGTATGGCATGGGCGATCAGGGGGAGTACCGCGAGTGGTTCCTCGATGCGCTGGGCATGCTGCATGAAGTACTGGCCCCGTCTGGGGTTAAGTTTGTCGGCTACTGGCCGCTGGCAGGCTACGAATTTACCAGTACCAAACCGCTCACCGCGGACGGTCAGAAATTTGTCGGGCTGGCGCTGGATGATATCACCCAGTTTGAGCAGACCGATGAACGCATTGCGCAGTGGTGTGAGCAGATCCTGACCGAAATGGCGGAGCTGCTGTAACCCCAAAAAGGGGGCGATTTCCGTTTCAGGTCGGCCCCGACGTTGCGCAGACAGAAGCTCCACGCTCATCACGGCTCTGTCGCCCGCTGCTTATTCATCAGCAGCTGCTGGCGCAGCAGGCGCCATTCCGCGCTTTCCATACCGTCGGCAAACAGCCACAGCCGCTCGCGCTGACCTGCGTGATGATGTAACGACAGCAGTATCGCCTGGCGGGTGACCCACGGTGGAATCGGCATCTGCCACTGCTGCTGGCGCCAGCGCACGATGTGCCCTGGCAGCAGGGCGAGATCTCCCTCGCGTTTGACAATCCGGCGCTGACTGCGCAGGCACTCCAGCGCGACCAGTATCAGTAAGCCAGCCCACAGCAGGATATAGCCAAAGCGGGCGGGCCAGGGTGCCAGCAGCAGTGCGAGGATCACGGCGCCATGCAGCAACAGCGATGCACAGCGGGCATACCAGGAAACCCGCAGGCTACATTGCCACAGGACCACGTTGTTGGTTTCGCTCCTGAATCAGCGCCACCATCCTTCTCAGCTCCGCATCGGCTGGCTCGCCGTGGTTCATCAGCCAGTTAAACAGGTCCGGGTCATCGTTCTCCAGCAGCCGGACAAACAGCTGCTTGTCGGTATCGTCCAGTGAGTCAAACTCATACTCAAAAAACGGCATGATGGAGATATCCAGTTCGCGCATGCCGCGGCGGCATGCCCAGTGAATACGTGCTTTATTTGTAATATCCATGTCACTCAGCGTCGGTTAACCAAACATGGCGCACAGTGTAACGCTTTTTTGCGGCGCTGTTGATGATGCAATGCACTGCGTGCGGCACAGCGCGCAAAACAGCGTTACCGGTTGCAGGGTTATCACGCGTTTTGTGCCGCTTTTTCTGGAAACAGGTTGCAAAGCAGGTGCGCTCTTTTAACATGAGCAACAGATTTCACTAAATTCGTTAATTTAGGACTGAATTATGCCAAATACTTCTTACCCTCCCCGCCAGCCGGTCGCCTCAGCACGCCTGCCGCTGACCCTGATTTCACTGGAAGAGTGGGCGCTGGTGAACGCCAGCGGTGCAGATCACGTTAGCTATTTACAGGGTCAAGTGACGCTGGATGTTGCGGCGCTGGCCGACAATCAGCACCGCCCTGCCGCGCACTGCGATGCCAAAGGGAAGATGTGGAGCAACCTGCGCCTGTTCCACCGTGGCGAAGGAATGGCCTTTATTGAGCGCCGCAGCCTGCGCGACACTCAGCTGACCGAGCTGAAAAAATACGCGGTATTCGCCAAAGTGACGCTGCTCCCGGACGATGAAGCGGTGCTGCTGGGCGTGGCCGGGTTCCAGGCACGCGCCGCACTGGCGGGGGTTTTTGACGCCCTGCCCGACGCTGGCTCCCCGGTGATCCAGCAGGATGACAGCACGCTATTGTGGTTTAACCTGCCCGCCGAGCGTTTCCTGCTGGTCACTACGGCGGCCAAAGCGCAGGAGCTGCAGGATAAACTGGCGGGTGAAGCGCAGCTCAACGACAGTCGGCAGTGGCTGGCACTCGATATTGAAGCCGGTTTCCCGATCATCGACAGCGCCACCAGCGCCCAGCTGATCCCGCAGGCGACCAACCTGCAGGCGCTGGACGCCATCAGCTTTAAGAAAGGCTGCTATACCGGTCAGGAGATGGTGGCACGCGCTAAATTCCGCGGCGCCAATAAACGTGCGCTCTTCTGGCTGGCCGGCAAAGCTGGCGTAGTGCCTGCGGCAAATGATGCGCTGGAGATGCAGATGGGTGAGAACTGGCGCCGCACCGGCACCATCCTTGCCGCCTGCCAGCTGGATAACGGCGAGGTTTGGGTGCAGGCCGTGCTGAATAACGACCTGGAAGCGGATACCGTGCTGCGCGTGCAGGGCGATGAAGGCGGCAAACTGGCGATCCAGCCACTGCCTTACGAAATCACCCAGGGCTAATTGAAGGGGCGCAAGCCCCTTACATCACGTATAGATAGATGGCGAGAAAGTGGCATAGCGAACCGCCCAGCACGAAACCGTGCCAGATGGCATGGTTATACGGAATGCGCTTCGCCACGTAGAAAATCACCCCGAGCGAATAGATTATCCCCCCGGCGGCCAGCAGCCAGATACTGCCTGACGGCAGGCGTAGCGCCAGCTGATATAGCACGATCAGCGACAGCCAGCCCATCAGCATGTAGGTCACCAGCGACAGCGCCTCAAAGCGGTGCGCAAACACCAGCTTAAACACTATCCCTACCAGCGCCAGCCCCCAGATAAACGCCATCAAACCGTGCGCCAGCGGCGATTTCAGCGCCACCAACAGAAACGGCGTATAGGTTCCAGCTATCAGCAGATAGATTGCCGAATGGTCGAGCTTTTTCAGCCAGAACTTAGCGCGTTCGCCAGGAATGGCGTGATAGAGCGTGGAAGCGAGAAACAGCAGGATCATACTGCCGCCGTAAAGGCTGTAGCTGGCGATTGCCAGCGCACCGGCACGGGCGTCTATGGCCTGGTCGAGCATCAGAACTAAGCCAATCACGCCAAACAGGCAGCCAATGCCGTGGCTGATGCTGTTGGCGACCTCTTCCGCCAGTGAATAACCGGGTTCCAGTAATTTTTGTTTCGCCATATCTAACGATAATCCCCAAGAAATAGGTCCAACCCTCACAAAATGCGCGGGTGGAAAATTCATCACAAATAGCCTAACTGAGAATAATTTCAGAGTACACATGTAAGCTAAAATATATATGTAACCTTGTAATACATTTTCTTTAAAGAATTACGCAAACGTTTCCCTTAAACTATTGGCAAGTTTTTAGGGGATAAGTGAGAGTGTGATGTCTGACAGGGTAGCAGCCTTAGATTTCGGCGCGATGACAGAAGTGGTGCAGTTTTTAATGGAGCTCGACAAGCTAAAAGGCGTGGAGCGCCGCACGCGACTGCTGGGCAATGCGCGCCAGGAGAACTCTGCGGAACACAGCTGGCACCTGGCGATGGCCGCCATGAGCCTGGCACCGTTCTCACGTGAGGCAATCGATGTGCAGCACGTGGTGCAGATGGCACTGGTGCATGATGTGGTGGAGATCGATGCCGGGGATGTGATGGTTTACGACCTGGCAGCACGCGATGCGATTCATGAGCAGGAAGTGGCGGCCGCCGGGCGTATTTTTGGCCTGCTGCCTGCGGAGCTCAATCAGCGTTTTCGCGCCCTGTGGGATGAGTATGAATCCGGCGAAAGCGCCGATGCGCGCTTCGCCAATATGCTCGACCGCGCACTGCCCATCATGCTTAACCTGCATAATCAGGGACAGAGCTGGCGAGAGAACGGCATTCGCCTGGAGCAGGTTAAGGCACGCAACGTGAAGCTGGCGCAGCAGTGGCCGGAGCTATGGCAGCACTTAGAGCAGCATATGGATAATGCGCACCAGCAGGGATGGTTATTGTGACTTGCGGGCGGACCGAAAAAGAGGGTCCGCCCCTACAAATATTTCGCCTTACCTTCCCCCCGCCGCATCAATAATCGAACCAGTAATATATGAGGCGTCTTCGCTCAGCAGCCACGCAATGGCTTGGGCGATCTCCTCTGGCTGACCGCCGCGCTGCATAGGTATTGACGCGGCGAGGCGGTCCACCCGCTGCGGTTCCCCCCCGTCAGCGTGCATTTCGGTGTAGATAAAGCCGGGCCGCACGCCGTTGACGCGAATGCCCTGCGCCGCCACTTCCAGCGACAGCCCTTTTGTCAGGGTATCCATGGCCCCTTTCGAGGCGGCGTAGTCAATGTACTCGCCCGGTGCCCCAATGCGCGACGCGGCGGAAGAGACATTGACAATCGCCCCACCTTTGCCGCCGTGATGATGGCCCATGCGTTTGACCGCCTCGCGGCAGCAAATAAAGCTGCCGGTCACATTGGTGGCAAATACCCGATTGATGCGCTCGGCGCTCAGCTGCTCCAGTGTCGCCTGCTGGAACAGGATCCCGGCGTTATTCACCAGAGCTGTCAGTTGACCTGGCTGGCGGTCAATCTCCGCAAACATCGCTATCACCTGCGCCTCATCGGCAATATCCGCCTGAATAGCGAACGCGCTGCCGCCCTGCTGTTCTATCACATCCACCACCTCCAGCGCGGCATCGCTGCGGCGGGCATAGTTTACCGCGACCCGCCAGCCCATCTGCGCCAGCAGAATAGCGGTCGCGCGACCGATCCCCCGGCTGGCACCGGTAATTAAGGCGATCTTCATTCAGCATCTCCAATAAAAAGGGCAACCATTGGCTGCCCCTGTCAGAAAGGATTACATTCGGGGCAGGATTGCCTGCCCTGGGCAAAACATGCGCCCGTTATTCGTATTCACTCATCGGTACGCAGGAGCAGAACAGATTGCGGTCACCGTAAACATCGTCGAGGCGCTTAACGGTTGGCCAGTATTTATTGTCGCTGCCTGCCGGGAATACCGCCAGCTCACGCGTATAAGGGTGGCTCCACTCACCGACAATTTCCCTCTGCGTGTGCGGTGCATTTACCAGCGGGTTATCGTCTGCCGGCCATTCACCGTTGAATACGCGATCGATTTCCATACGGATTGCCAGCATCGCATCGATAAAGCGGTCCAGCTCAATTTTGCTTTCCGATTCGGTCGGCTCAACCATCAGGGTGCCCGCTACCGGGAAGGACATGGTAGGTGCATGGAATCCGTAGTCAATCAGGCGCTTGGCAATATCCAGCTCGCTGATGCCGGTCTGCTCTTTCAGCGGACGAATATCGAGAATACATTCGTGCGCCACGCGGCCGTCACGCCCGACGTAGAGGATTGGGTAAGCTGACTGCAGGCGATGGGCGATGTAGTTGGCATTGAGGATCGCCACCGAACTCGCCTGCTTGAGCCCCTCTGCGCCCATCATGCGGATATACATCCAGCTAATCGGCAGAATGGATGCACTGCCGAATGGCGCAGCAGAGACTGCGCCCTGGCCGGTCAGCATATCGTCAATCTGCACCACGCTGTGGCCCGGTACAAACGGTGCCAGGTGCGCTTTCACGCCGATAGGCCCCATACCCGGGCCACCGCCGCCGTGCGGGATACAGAAGGTTTTATGCAGATTGAGGTGCGACACGTCTGCACCAATATAGCCCGGCGTGGTAATGCCGACCTGCGCGTTCATGTTGGCGCCGTCCAGGTAAACCTGACCGCCAAACTGATGGACGATCTGGCACACTTCGCGGATCGTCTCTTCATACACGCCGTGCGTCGACGGGTAAGTGACCATAATGCAGGAGAGTGCTTCGCCCGCCTGCTCCGCCTTCAAGCGCAGGTCGTGCAAATCGATATTGCCCTGTTTGTCGCAGGCAACCACCACCACAGCCATACCAGCCATCTGCGCCGAAGCCGGGTTGGTGCCGTGTGCAGAGCTGGGGATCAGGCAGATATTTCGCACGGCTTCGTTGCGGCTTTCGTGATAGCGACGGATGGCCAGCAGGCCGGCATATTCGCCCTGCGCGCCGGAGTTCGGCTGCATGCACAGCGCATCGTAGCCGGTCAACTGCACCAGCCACTGCGACAGTTGGCCGATCATCTGCAGATAGCCAGTCGCCTGCTCTGCCGGGCAGAACGGGTGCAGCTCGGCGAACTCGGGCCAGGTGATGGGGATCATCTCCGCCGCCGCGTTCAGCTTCATCGTGCAGGAGCCAAGCGGGATCATCGCCTGATTGAGCGCCAGATCTTTGCGCTCCAGGCTGTGCATATAACGCATCATCTCGGTTTCGCTGTGATGACGGTTAAACACCGGATGGGTCAGGATCGCATCCTGACGCAGCATTGCAGCGGGAATGGAAGCGCCATCCGCATCGAGGGCATCGATCTCCAGCCCGTGCTGCTCGCCCAGCAGGATTGAGAACAGCGCCGCGACGTCTTCACGCGTGGTGGTTTCATCCAGCGTAATGCCGACCGCATTGAGGATATCGCTGCGCAGATTAATACCAAAGCTCAGCGCACGATCCAGCACGGCAGCTTTATCCGCCACTTCTACCGTCAGCGTATCAAACCAGCTGTGATAACGCAGTTTCAGACCACCCTTCTGCAACCCGGCCGCAAGAATATCGGTCAGGCGATGGATACGCCCGGCGATGCGCTTCAGCCCGGCCGGGCCGTGGAATACCGCGTACAGGCTGGCAATGTTTGCCAGCAGCACCTGCGAGGTGCAAATGTTGGAGTTGGCTTTCTCACGGCGGATATGCTGCTCGCGCGTCTGCATCGCCATACGCAGCGCGGTGTTGCCCGCGGCGTCACGCGATACGCCGATAATACGGCCAGGCATTGAACGTTTGTGTTCGTCACGCGCGGCGAAGAATGCCGCATGCGGACCACCGTAGCCCATTGGTACGCCGAAGCGCTGCGCGGAGCCGAAAACGATATCCGCGCCCTGCTTGCCCGGCGCCTGTAACAGCACCAGCGCCATAAAGTCGGCTGCCACGCTGACCACCACTTTGCGGCTTTTCAGCTCAGCAATCAGGTCACCGTAATCATGCACTTCACCGCCGGTGCCGACCTGCTGTAACAGCACGCCGAACACATCCTGCAGCTCCAGCACTTTCTCCGCTTTATCGACCAGCACCTCGAAGCCAAAGGTTTCAGCGCGGGTGCGCACCACGTCCAGCGTCTGCGGATGAATATCATCAGCAACGAAGAAGCGATTGGCATTTTTCAGCTTGCTGACGCGCTTTGCCATCGCCATCGCTTCGGCGGCGGCGGTCGCTTCATCCAGCAGCGAGGCAGACGCGATATCCAGCCCGGTCAGGTCAAGAGTCAGCTGCTGAAAGTTCAGCAGTGCTTCCAGACGGCCCTGGGAGACTTCCGGCTGGTAAGGAGTGTATGCGGTGTACCAGCCTGGGTTTTCCAGCATGTTGCGCAGGATCACCGGCGGCGTCAGCACCGGGGTGTACCCCATGCCAATAAAGGATTTATAGCGCTGATTTTGTGACGCAATCGCCTTCAGCTCGGCCAGCGCCAGGTGTTCGGTCAGCGCATCGCCTACCGCAGGTGGGCTGGGAAGCTGGATGTCGGCGGGCACAATCGAGGCGATGAGCTCGCTCAGCGATGAGGCACCGATGGCGCTGAGCATCGCTGCCTGCTGTTCCTGGGAAGGTCCGATATGGCGCTCGATAAATGCACCGTGATGTTCAAGCTGGCTGAGAGTCTGGGTCATTAGCGGTAAATCCTGCATCGGGCATCGGGTTTCAGGGCAGCGAATAGCCCGCCCTGAAGTGACGATTAAACGTTATTCTGAGATGGCGGCAGCGTAAGCAGCAGCATCAAGCAAGGTTTCGAACTCGGTATCATCGCTGGCTTTGATCTTGAACAGCCAGCCTTCGGTGTAGGGATCGCTGTTCACCAGTTCAGGCTCAGATTCCAGCGCGCTGTTTACCTCAATGATTTCGCCGCTCAGTGGGGCATAGATATCAGACGCGGCTTTCACCGATTCAGCCACAGCGCAATCTTCGCCCTGGCTATAGGTGTTGCCAAGATCCGGCAGGTCAACAAACACCATGTCACCGAGCAGCTCCTGCGCATGCTCGGTGATCCCGACGGTAAAGGTGCCATCGGCCTCTTTGCGCACCCATTCATGGCTGTCACGATATTTCAGTTCGGCTGGTACATTGCTCATCAATATGCTCTCCAAAAGGCAAAAATTATTTCGTCACCGGCTTACCGGCGCGGACAAAAATCGGTTTAGTCACCTGCACCGGCATTTCGCGGTTGCGGATCTGCACAATCGCCTGCTCGCCAATTCCGGCAGGCACGCGCGCAAGGGCAATACTGCATCCCAGCGTTGGGGAAAATGAACCACTGGTGATAATACCTTCATGCTGATTGCCATCGGCATCGCTGAAGCGCACCGGCAGTTCATTACGCAATACGCCTTTTTCGGTCATGATCAGGCCCACCAGCTGGTCGGTACCCTTTTCGCGCTGCTGTTCCAGCGCTTCACGGCCAATGAACTGGCGATCGGCTGGATCCCATGCAATGGTCCAGCCCATATTGGCGGCCAGCGGAGAAACGCCTTCATCCATCTCCTGACCGTACAGGTTCATGCCGGCTTCCAGACGCAGCGTATCGCGCGCGCCAAGGCCGGCAGGCTTGACACCCGCTGCCAGCAATTTCTGCCAGAAATCGGCAACCTGCTCGTTTGGCAGGGCAATCTCGTAGCCGGATTCACCGGTATAACCGGTGGTGGCGATGAAATAGTCACCAGCCTGCATGCCAAAGAACGGCTTCATTCCGCTGACGGCGGCGCGCTGCGCGTCATCAAGCAGCGTCTGGGCTTTCTGCTGGGCATTTGGACCCTGCACGGCCACCAGTGCCAAATCGTCACGCTCGGTCAATTCAACGCCGTAGTCAGCGGCATGCTGACCGATCCACGCCAGATCTTTCTCACGCGTGGCGGAGTTGACCACCAGGCGGAAGAACTCTTCGCTAATAAAGTAAACAATCAGATCGTCAATCACCCCGGCAGAGGCGTTGAGCATCGCGCTGTATAGGGCTTTGCCCGGCAGCGTCAGTTTGGCAACGTCATTGGCCAACAGATAACGCAGAAATTCGCGCGTGCGTGCGCCGTGCAGGTCGACAATCGTCATATGAGAAACGTCAAACATCCCGGCGTCCGTGCGCACTGCATGATGTTCATCCATTTGCGAGCCGTAATGCAGCGGCATCATCCAGCCATGAAAATCCACCATGCGGGCGCCACACGCCTGATGCTGTTCGAAAAGGGGAGTTTGCTGAATCTCGGTTTGCTGAGTCATATCATTCCTGTATCTGATATCCGGTTGCTGACCAGCGCCTCTCACCGCCTTTGCGGGACCGACGCAAACGTTACCTTAGCTCTGAACTTACCACCGAACACGCCAATTAACCATAAGTAAAACGGGGTCGAATCTGTTGCCGTGCCAGAAATGGCCAGGCTGAGTTTCCAGTGTTTTTCACCAAAAAAATGCGTTATAACGCACGAATTCAGTAATTAACCGCCACTCATTCAGTTTAATGGCCAGGATTAAGCACGCACGGGGAAAAAAACCACTCTAGGAAAAAGGCCTATGCATTATTAAAAGTAATGCGAGCACGGGGGTGAAATTAGAATAATTCAAACGATGTGCAAAAAAGGGGCATCCATTGCACCAAAAGTGCAAACAGGGACAAAGAGGGAGGAGGAAGGTAAGAAGATTACTCAGTTACGCTAATAATCGGCATCCCGATACACAGATGCCTATATCAGACGAGAAGAGGGGTGATATGTTAAAACATCAGTCAGCCTTTCAGAACGGCTTCCTTCACGAACCAGGCAAGAACAGCCAGGATTGCCGGGACTAAAAGTGTCCAGGTGATTTTAGCGTTGAGCGCATCAAACCTGTTATTCGTTCTTACCTCTAAAGCGGCTAACTCTTGTATCAACTCTGCGCGAACACTTTGCACCTCGGCGCGGACACTTTGCACCTCGGCGCGGATACTTTGCCCCTCAGCGCGGACACCTTGCACCTCAGCGCGGACACCATGCACCTCGGCGCGGACACTCTCAACATCAGCTTTGGTCGCAAAGCTTTCAGAGCGCGCAGTGAGTATGCCCAGATCGATTTTTATCTGATGGCTATCCTGTTCCAGATGTTCGACGCGTCTGGTCAAATTGTCCATTCCACCTCCATTACCCCCTGTTTGCGAAACACGATAACTGCGCCATTGATGTACATTCTCACTCATTAAGCCATCCTTGCTTTGCCTGAACTTTTCCGAACAAATTTTAACCAGTACGCGAGCGCAATCCTTGCATCTTTAGCTATCAGCCCGTTGGTGAATATGTGCTATTGCGGTGAATCAGGGCCGCAGCCCCGATTTTTTACTGATTTCAGCTCAGCCAGTCAGGCAGATCGTGCAGCCCCATTGCCTGCTTGAGCAGGCGTGGCTTGACGCCGGGAAGCGTGTCCGCCAGCGCCAGGCCAACATCGCGCAGCAGTTTCTTCGCCGGATTATTCCCGTCAAACAGCTCGCGGAAACCCTGCATGCTGGCGAGCATCACCGCCGCGCTATGCTTGCGGCTGCGCTCGTAGCGCCGCAGATAAAGATGCTGGCCAATGTCTTTGCCCTGCTGCTGCAGGCGCTTGACCTGGCCAATCAGCTCAGCGGCATCCATAAAGCCAAGGTTAACCCCCTGTCCGGCCAGGGGATGAATGGTGTGGGCCGCATCGCCTACCAGCGCCAGACGGTGAGCCGCGAAGTTGCGCGCGTAGCGCCCCATCAGCGGGAAGGATTGACGCTCGCTCTCCACTTCACACAGGCCAAGACGCAGGTCGAACGCGACCGACAGCTGCTGGTTGAACACCGCAGCAGGCATCTCTTTCAGGCGCAATGCTTCCTGGGGTGATAATGACCAGACAATTGAGCTCAGATGCGGGTCGCTGAGTGGCAGAAAGGCCAGAATGCCGTCGCCGTGAAACACCTGACGCGCCACCGCGTCATGCGGCTTCTCGGTGCGGATATTAGCAACCAGCGCATGGTGCTGATAGTCCCAGAAAGTTAGCGGGATATCGGCTTTATTACGCAGCCAGGAGTTGGCGCCATCCGCCGCGACCAGCAGACGAGCGGTCATCATGCTGCCATCCTGCAGGGTAACGAACGCTTCGTTGTCACCAAAGGCGACCTGCTGTAACTGCGCCGGGGCAATCAAGGTGATATCACTGAGGCTCTCCGCACGCTGCCATAACGCCTGGTGGATCACCCGGTTTTCGATAATATGCCCGAGGTGCGCCAGCCCCTGCTGCTCATCGTCAAACGCGATATGGCCGAAGCTGTCGCGGTCCCAGACTTCCATGCCATGGTAGGCGCTGGCGCGAGCGGCGAGGATGGTGCTCCAGACGCCAAGATGCTGCAGCAGGCGTTCGCTGGCGGCGTTGATCGCCGAGACGCGCAGCCCAGGGGCCGCATCGGCCTCAACTGCCGTCGGCACTTCGCGCTCCAGCACGGCCACGCGTAGCCCGCTGCCCTGTAAGCCACAGGCCACGGCCAGCCCGACCATACCGCCACCGGCGATGATCACATCATAGGTTTGCATTACTGCTTTCTCCTCAACGCTTAACCCAGCCCAACGTGCGCTCGGCCAGCAAATTACGTAACAGCGGCAGATGATCCATCGCCAGCAGTCCCAGATTGCGCCCAATAACCAGCGGCGTATAGCGGTTTGCAAACAGTCTGACCAGCCCATCGGTAATGCCGATGGTGGCCTGCGCGTCCGGCTGACGGCGCTGCTGATAGTGTTGCAGGGTGGCGAATGCGCCCACGCCCTGCCCGGCGCGCCATGCCGCCGCCAGCGTTTCCGCCAGCGACATCACGTCACGAATACCGAGATTAAAGCCCTGCCCGGCGATGGGGTGCAGAGTCTGTGCCGCATTGCCGACCAGCGCAAGACGATGGCCAACATGCTGTGCAGCGGTTTGCAGCTGCAGTGGATAGCTGTGGCGCTGGCCGACATGAGTGATGCGCCCCAGCCGCCAGCCGAATGCACGCTGCAACTCCGCAATAAAACGCCCGTCGTCCCAGCCGTCCACAGCGGATTTTTGCGCGAGCGGATGGCACCACACCAGCGAACTGCGCCCGTCTGACATCGGCAACAGCGCCAGCGGGCCATGTTCGGTAAAGCGCTCGAACGCCCGCCCCTGATGCGGCAGCTGAGTTGAGACATTGGCAATCACCGCGACCTGTTGATAATCCGCCCGCTGCCAGCTCATGCCACAGGCGGTTGCTACCTGCGAGTGCGAACCATCAGCGGCCACCAGCAGTTCGCCGCCGAGCGTTTCCCCACTGGCGAGCGTGACGCTGACGCTATTCTGGGTACGCGTCACCTGCGACACTTTATCCGGGCAGCGCAGCGTGACCCCTGGCGCCTGCTTCAGGCGGTTGAACAGCCGCTGCCCGACCTCGTGCAGCTCAACCACCTGACCCAGTGCAGAAACGCCGTAGTCGGCCGCGCTGAGTGAAACAAAGCTGGCGTGGCCGCGATCGCTGACGTGAACGTCGGTAATAGCCGTGGCGCAGGAGGCCAGCAGCGGCCACAGATCAATCGCGGCAAGCTGCTGACAGGTACCTTCCGCCAGAGCAATAGCACGCCCGTCGTAGCCAGGATGCGCCCGGCTGGCAGGTTCTGAGGCTTCCACCAGGGTGACCGCCAGCTTTCCCTGAGTCAGATGGGAAATGGCTAACGCCAGCGTGGCCCCCGTCATCCCGCCGCCTGCGATAATTATGCTCATGAACGCTTCGCTGCCGCCATTAGTGCTTCAATCTCATCCGCATCTTTCACCACCGTGTCGGTCAGGTTTTCATTGCCATCTGCGGTGATAATAATGTCATCTTCAATTCGGATACCAATACCGCGATACTCAACGGGTACGTCCGCGTCCGGGGCGATATACAGCCCCGGTTCAATGGTCAACACCATGCCCGCTTCAAGAATGCGGTCGCGGTCCACGCCGTAGTGACCGACATCGTGCACATCCAGACCCAGCCAGTGGCTCAGACCATGCATAAAGAACTGGCGATGGGCATTTTCTGCGATCAGGGTATCGACATCGCCCTGCATCACGCCCAGCTCCACCAGGCCGCTCACCATAATCTTCACCACTTCCGCCGTCACTTCACGGATGCTGGTGCCGGGGCGATACAGTTCCAGCGCCTTATTCAGCGAGGCCAGCACAATATCGTAAATGGCGCGCTGCGGTGCGCTGAATTTGCCGCCAACCGGGAAAGTGCGGGTGATATCGCCGGCATAGCCTTTGAGCTCGCAGCCCGCGTCGATCAGCACCAGCTGGCCGTCGTGCATCTGGCTCTCGTTTTCGGTGTAGTGCAGAATGCAGCCGTTCTCCCCGGCACCAACGATGGTGTTGTAAGAGGGGTAGCGGGCGCCGTGGCGGTTGAATTCATGATGAATCTCCCCCTCCAGCTGATATTCATACATTCCCGGACGCGATTTCTGCATGGCGCGGGTATGAGCCAGCGCGCTAATGCGGCCCGCTTCACGCAGCACCGCCTGCTCTTCCGCGGACTTAATCAGGCGCATCTCATGCACCCACGGGCGCCAGTCGGTCAGCGTGGCCGGAGCGGAGAGATTCTGGCGCGAGCCACGGCGCAGGGTATCCAGCGCGCTGAACACGATGCTGTCGGCCCCGGCGTACTGGCCCTGCGCGTGGTACACCACGTCCAGCCCGTTAAGGAGCTGGTGCAGCTGCTCGCCGATATCGTCCCACGGCAGCGCACGATCCACCGCCAGAACCGCAGGCGCAGCATCCTGCCCCAAACGGCGGCCAAACCAGATTTCAGCCGTAAGATCGCGCACGCGGTTAAACAGCACGCTGTGATTATGATTCTCATCGCTTTTGATCAGCACCAGCACCGCTTCCGGTTCATTAAACCCGGTGAAGTACCAGAAATCGCTGTTCTGCCGGTAGGGATACTCACTGTCGTTGCTGCGAGTTGCTTCCGGGGCGGCAAAAATCAATGCCGCACTGGCCGGGGCCATTTTTGCTAACAGCGCCTGGCGGCGGCGCAAAAACTCTTGCTGGGTCATACGATCTCCTGAATGCTGTTCCATTAAACCGCTGAGTAGCGACAGTTTAGTGCAGCGTTGGCTTTTTCATTACCACATTGGTAGGCACTGCACGGGTGAAGGTGTCGTGGCACAGCAGGGCCGCTACGCGCACGTATTCGATCACCTCTTCCAGCGACTGCTCCAGCTCTTCTTCATCTTCGTCTTCGTCATAGCCCAGCTGGGCAATGGTACGCAGATCGTCGATGGCTTCTCCCGTCTCCCCTTTCACTTTGTCGAGCTTCGGCTGCGTGACGCCAAGGCCGAGCAGGAAGTGATTCACCCAGCCCGCCAGCGCATCGGCGCGGTCAAACACAGTGATATCATCGTCCTCAGGCAGGTAAAGCTGGAACAGGAAGCCTTCATCTTCCAGCGAGTTGCCCGTCGCTTCGTGCAGCTGCTGCAAAGGCAGCGACAGCGTCTGTGAAAACGCCATGCCCTCGTTAGTCAGGTCGTGGACCAGCGATTGCCAGCTGCTGTCCTGGTTGCCGCCACAGATCAATCCGCTGATCAGGCCGTGCATTTCGGCAGGGGTCATTCCGACTCCCTGCTGCGTCAGTACTGAGGCCAGCTGGTCATAGCCCGGCATTGTGTTAGTTAGTGACATACGTTTTGGCCGTCGTTGGCGAGTTTAGTTCGTGATATGCTACCACCAGGTGCCTCAACGATTCCAGAAAGGGGTTGTTTCTTCTATTAGGGGTAGTTATAGTGGCGCCCCTCCCAAGCCATTGAGTGGTAAGGGTGATTGCGGGCGCAGTAATCAGTCAGGAAGGTGGCATGTCTGCACAACCGGTAGATATTCAAATTTTTGGCCGTTCATTACGAGTAAATTGTCCGCCGGAACAGCAAGATGCGCTGAACCTGGCCGCCGAGGACCTCAATCAACGGTTGCAAGACTTAAAAGTTCGCACTAGAGTCACAAATACTGAGCAGCTGGTTTTCATCGCCGCACTCAATATTTGCCATGAACTGGCGCAGGAAAAAGTCAAAACTCGTGACTATGCGTCCAACATGGAGCAGCGTATTCGCATGCTGCAGCAGACCATTGAACAGGCATTGCTTGAGCAGGGTCGCATAACTGAACGTACTGGTTCTAAGTTCGAATAACACTTCAACGTTAGCTATGATAGAGTGACGGTGAAGTAAAAAATTCTCTGAGATGTTTGCAAGCGGGCCCGTCCCCTGAGCCGATAATTAATACCAAACAGAGTGTGACGCTCTGTAACCTGTGCGCAAGCTCGGTCCGTCCGAGAAGCCTGATGGTTACGACGGCATACTCACCTTGAACCATGGGTTCAAGGGTTACAGCCTGCGGCGGCATCTCGGAGATCCCCATTTTTTAAGATCTCCCCTTCTTTCTGGCATTTACACTCCCAGCCTTACCCGGCAATCTGAAAACACCATCCGCATATGGAGTTGCCAGAAAATGAGCCTCAATCTTCTCGACCGTCAGGATATCCGCACCCACGTCCGCCACCTGCGGCGCGAACTCAGTGATGAGCAGCAGCAGCTTGCCGCCGTGCAGGTCGCCGAACACGCGCTCAATTTTGCCCCGCTGCAGCAGGCAAAAAACATTGCGCTGTTTCTGTCGGTAGATGGTGAACTCAATACCCGTCCGTTAATCGCCAAGCTCTGGCAGCGCAAACAGCAGGTCTATCTGCCCGTGTTGCATCCGTTTTCTGCGGGCCAGCTGCTTTTCCTGCGCTATGACGAGCATACCGAGTTGAAGATTAACCGCCTGCGCATCCCGGAGCCGCCGCTGGATATCCGTCGTCTGCTGCCGTTAAGCGAGCTGGATGTACTGATAGTGCCGCTGGTGGCGTTTGATGCCGAAGGGCAACGTCTGGGAATGGGTGGCGGATTTTACGACCGCACCTTGCAGAACTGGCAGCAGCATGGCTTTCTGCCCGTGGGGCTGGCGCATGACTGTCAGCAGGTCGAGAAGCTGCCAGTGGCGAAGTGGGATATCCCGTTACCGGCGCTGATTACGCCGTCGAAGATCTGGCAGTGGTGATTGATTGCGGCGGTGTCAAACACCGCCCGGGGCCGATCGAAAAGAAGATCGGCCCCTATAGCATTTAGTAAAGCAGACGGGCGCGAATGGTACCCGGTATCGCTTTCATCAGCTGCAGCGCTTTGTCGGCTTCATCCTGCGACGCATCAACATCAATGACCACATAACCCATCTGCGGTGTGGTCTGCAGATACTGGGCTGAGATGTTGATGCCCTGATCGGCGAAAATCAGGTTGATAGCCGTCAGCACGCCTGGACGGTTTTCATGAATGTGCATCAGACGGCTGGCATTAGCACCGTGCATTGGCAGCGAGGCTTCCGGGAAGTTAACCGCTGACAGCGTTGAGCCGTTATCAGAGTATTTCGCCAGTTTGCCCGCCACTTCAATACCGATATTTTCCTGCGCTTCCTGAGTTGAACCCCCAATGTGTGGGGTCAGGATCACGTTATCAAACTCGCACAGCGGTGACAGGAAGGGATCGCTGTTGGTCGCTGGCTCTTCCGGGAACACGTCAATCGCCGCGCCGGCCAGATGCTTGCTCGCCAGCACTTCGCACAGCGCAGGGATATCGACCACGGTGCCGCGTGAAGCGTTAATCAGCAGCGCACCTGGCTTCATCAGCGCCAGCTCTTCCGCTCCCATCATATTCTGCGTCGACGGCGTTTCCGGCACGTGCAGGCTTACCACGTCGCTCATATTCAGCAGGTCGGAGAGATGCTGCACCTGGGTCGCATTGCCCAGTGGCAGTTTGCTTTCGATATCGTAGAAGAAGACGTGCATACCAAGGCTTTCCGCCAGCACGCCCAGCTGCATACCGATATGGCCATAGCCAATGATACCGAGTTTTTTACCGCGCGCTTCAAACGAACCTACCGCCAGCTTGTGCCAGACGCCACGGTGCGCTTTGGCATTAGCCGCAGGCACGCCGCGCAGCATCAGCAGCAGTTCGCCGATAACCAGTTCAGCTACGGATCGGGTGTTGGAGAAAGGTGCGTTAAACACCGGAATACCGCGGATAGCAGCGGCATGCAGATCAACCTGGTTGGTCCCGATGCAGAAGCAACCGACGGCAACCAGCTTTTCCGCCGCCGCGAAGATCTCTTCGGTGAGGTTGGTGCGCGAGCGAATCCCGATGAAGTGTGCATCGCGGATGGACTCTTTCAGCGCTTCGCTGTCCAGTGCGCCTTTATGAAATTCAATGTTGGTGTAACCAGCAGAGCGCAGGTTATCGATGGCGCTTTGATGCACGCCTTCCACCAGCAGGAATTTAATCTTGTCTTTCTCCAGTGATACTTTTGCCATTTCCCGACCCTATTTAGCAGACTTCAATGATGGCTGATATAAGCCAGCCTTCTGTCAAAATAACAAAATTTACGCCTGCGGCAATACAAACGATTGCCTGACGCTCAGCACGGCGATGCTCTGAGCCAGAACAAAGCGATAGAAAATCATGGTGCAATGCGCACGACCAGGAGGATAGTGCGGCAGGCAGGCACAATGTGACATAAGTCACCAAATTTAGCCTGCAAAAGAAAAGATGTTTTTTGGCAAAAAATATCTGGCGCCGCGTGGGCGCCGGACAGATCATTTTTTGATGGTCTTCACGCCATCCGGCGTACCAATCAGCGCCACGTCAGCACAGCGCGCGGCAAACAGCCCTACGGTGACCACGCCTGGCAGCGCATTGATCGCGGCTTCCAGCTTAATCGGTTCCATAATCTTAAGATTATGCACGTCGAGAATAATGTTGCCGTTATCGGTCACCACGTTCTGACGATACTCCGGCAGCCCGCCGAGCTTAACCAGTTCCCGCGCCACATAGGCACGCGCCATTGGGATCACCTCAACCGGCAGCGGAAAATTGCCCAGCACATCAACCTGTTTGGAGGCATCCGCAATGCAGATGAAGCGATCGGCCACCGCAGCGATAATCTTCTCGCGCGTCAGCGCCGCGCCGCCGCCTTTTATCATCTCCATCTGGCGGTTGATCTCATCGGCACCGTCAACATACACCGCCAGCTGGTCGACTTCGTTAAGGTCAAAAACGGGAATGCCGTACTCTTTCAGCTTCGCGGTGGAAGCTTCAGAGCTGGAAACAGCCCCTTCGATCTGATGCTTAATCGAGGCCAGCGCATCAATAAAGTGTGCGGCGGTCGAGCCAGTGCCCACACCAACAATCGTGCCCGGCGTGACGTAATCAAGCGCTGCCCAGCCAACGGCTTTTTTCAGTTCATCCTGCGTCATGGTATGTTTAAAACCTGTGCTGCATTGTGTGCGCGTAGTATAAAGCAAGGCTGCAAAAAAAAACCGCTATGCGCGGCATTTGATTGGCAGGATTGGAACACAGCCCACAAAGTGGTTGATTCATAAAGTGAGGTTAGCACGGCGCAAAATGCGTAAAATATGGCATAGTGCAACTTCCACACCTGAAAGAGAGTAGAACGACTGATGAAACGCCCGGATTATCGAACGCTTCAGGCGCTGGATGCAGTGATTCGCGAGCGCGGCTTTGAACGTGCAGCACAAAAGCTCTGTATTACCCAGTCTGCGGTTTCCCAGCGCATTAAGCAGCTGGAGAATATGTTCGGACAGCCGCTGCTGGTGCGCACCGTACCACCGCGTCCGACAGAACAGGGGCAAAAACTGCTGGCGCTGCTGCACCAGGTCGAGCTGCTGGAAGAGGAGTGGCTGGGCGATGATAACGGCGGCACCACTCCCCTGCTGCTGTCGCTGGCGGTCAACGCCGACAGCCTGGCAACCTGGCTGTTACCGGCGCTGAAAACCGTACTGACGGATTCGCCGGTGCGTTTGAACATTCAGGTGGAAGATGAGACGCGCACGCAGGAACGCCTGCGTCGCGGTGAAGTGGTCGGCGCAATCAGTATTCAGCCGCAGCCGTTACCGAGCTGTCTGGTCGATCAGCTGGGCGCGCTGGACTACCTGTTCGTCGGCTCAAAAGAGTTTGCCGCCCGCTACTTCCCAAATGGCGTCACGCGCTCCGCGCTGCTGAAAGCCCCGGCGGTCGCCTTCGACCATCTGGACGATATGCATCAGGCATTTTTACAGCAGAACTTTGACCTGTCGCCGGGCAGCGTACCGTGCCATATCGTTAACTCGTCGGAAGCCTTTGTGCAGCTGGCGCGTCAGGGAACGACCTGCTGTATGATCCCACACCTGCAAATTGAGCGTGAACTGGCGGAAGGTGAACTGATTGATTTGACCCCGGGGCTGTTGCAGCGCCGCATGCTCTACTGGCATCGCTTCGCGCCGGAAAGCCGGCTGATGCGTAAAGTGACCGATGCGCTGCTGGCGCACGGCCATCGCGTACTGCGCCAGGATACGTAGCAACCGGTGCTGCGGGTCGACCGGAAAAGAAGGTCGACCCTACAGAAATTCCGAACGGGGAATTACGGGTTATTGCGCTGCAGTTCAAACACCACATCAACCTGGTCGTCGAAGTGAATGCTCTGCTGCTCGTAAGTCTGCGCGGCAGACGTCATCGGGGCGGCATCTGCGGTTTTATACATGCGCGCCATCGGCATGGGTTGATAGTTCGCCACGTGATAACGGATGCTGTAAACCGGGCCAAGCTTGGTGTTAAAGCCCTGCGCCAGTTCCCCTGCCTGCCTGGTGGCATCCTCGATCGCGGCTTTACGCGCTTTCGCTTTATACTCTTCAGGATTGGCCACGCCCAGCTCCACTGAACGGATCTCATTCAGGCCCGTCTTCAGCGCGCCATCCAGCAGATCGTTAAGCTTATCGAGCTTGCGCAGCGTTACCTGCACCTGGCGCACCGCACGGTAGCCTTTCAGCACCGATTTGCCATCTTTGGTGTAGTCATATTCAGGTTGGGTCCGCAGGTTGGCGGCGTTGATATCTTTCTTCTCAATACCGTTCTTATCGAGGAAGTCGAAATACTGCTGGACGCGGCTGTCCGCCTGTTTCTTCGCTTCGCCCGCATCCTTCGCGGAAACATTCACTTCGATAGCCAGCGTGGCGATATCCGGGGTGGCATCGACGCTGGACTGCCCGGACGTCACCACGTGCGGGCCATTAGGTAACTCGTCTGCCTGCGCAGCTAATGGCAGCGTTCCCAATCCAATCATTGCGGCCAGGGCCAGTTTAGTCAGCTTCACTGCTTCCTCCATGGGGTATTTCATCGGCTTCGTATGAGCAGCTGCCGCAGAAAAGCGCTGCGGCAGCGAATTGTTCCGTCTCAGAGCAACGGTTCAGCATATTTTAGTGCGTGATAACAGCTCACGCTATGACATCAATTCCTGGAGTGAAGTTCCCGTCAGAGCAAAGAGAGTGCCTGCAGTGCCAGTTTGAGGGCGATGGCCCACATAACCAGCCCGACCAGCAGGTTGATGATGCGCTGGGCTCGGCTGGTGTTGAGCAACGGCGACAGCCAGGAGGCCAGCAGGGCAAGACCGAAGAACCACACCACCGAGGCACTGGCGGAGCCGAGCGCAAACCAGCGGCGCGCTTCTTCAGGCAGCTGTCCGCCCAGGCTGCCAAGCACCACAAAGGTATCAATGTAGACATGCGGATTGAGCCAGGTGACTGCCATCATTGTCGCCACGATGCGCCAGCGACCCTGCTTTAACGCTTTAGCCGACGCGAGATCAACATCGCCGCTAAACGCGGTGCGCAGGGCACCAAAGCCATACCACAGCAGGAAGGCCACACCGCCCCAGGTCACCAGATTAAGCATCAGCGGTGACTGGTTGAGCAATGCGCTACCGCCAAAAATCCCACCGCAAATCAGCACGATATCGCTCAGCGTGCAGAGTGCCGCCGTCATCAGATGGTACTGACGTCGCACACCCTGGTTCATCACGAAAGCATTTTGCGGACCGAGCGGTAAAATCAGCGCCGCGCCCATGGCAACACCTTGAAGGAAAACAGATAACACAGGAAAGCCCTCACCGGATAACGATGGCGGCAAGTGTATAGCGCGGGAATTATTAGTGGAAATGGAAAAAATTAATGGTTAATAAGAGAATCTAATAACGGGTCAGCCCTGTTACAGGCTGACCCGGAAAGCATTACTCCGCTTTTGCCGTTTCAGCTTCAGGCGCTTTGACCTGATGCAGGTGCACGTCCATCTGCGGATAAGGAATACCGATCCCTTTAGCATCCAGCGCGCGCTTGAAGTTCTTCATCAGATCCCAGTACACGTTCTGCAGATCGCCCGCTTTGCTCCAGCAGCGGATCACCACGTTTACGGAAGAGGCCGCCAGCTCGTTCAGGCCGATCTGCACGCCGCGCTCCTGCAGTACGCGTGGCTCCGCATCAACCACTTCACGCAGCAGGGTCAGCACTTGATCAATATCGGCATCGTAGGCCACGCCAATGATGAATTCGTTACGGCGCTCCGGCTCGCGCGAGAAGTTAACGATGTTACCGGCGATAATTTTGCCGTTAGGCACCACCACGATTTTGCCGTCGGCAGTTTTCAGGGTAGTGGAGAAGATCTGCACGTTCTGCACAGTGCCCATTACGCCAATATCGATAAACTCACCCGTGCGGAACGGACGGAAGGTGACCAGCAAGACTCCGGCCGCCAGGTTTGAGAGCGAGCCCTGCAGTGCAAGGCCGATAGCCAGGCCGGCAGCACCCAGAACGGCAATTACCGAAGCAGTCTGCACACCCACGCGGCCCAGCGCGGCAATCAGGGTGAAGGCAATGATTCCGTAGCGCACCAGAGCCGATAGGAAGTCAGCCACCGTGGCATCGATATGGCGCGCACGCATCACTTTGTTAATCGCGTTGGAGATAATGCGTGCGACGATCATCCCGACGATGATGATTGCCAGGGCAGCCACGATATTGACTGCATAGCTCAGCAGCAGCGCCTGATTGCGCACCAGCCAGCCCCCGGCACTGTTAATACCACCAACTACATTTAAATCGTCCATAAACTGATCCCGTTATTGCCCAAAAGGGCGTTCAAAACTCTGCCAGCAAGCGGCAGCCGATGCCGTTAAGGGTATGCAAAAAATTGCAGTTTTGCCAAACAAGTCACGAAATCACCTGAACATTCCGAATTGATTGCATAAAAAAAGGCCCCTCAGGGCCTTTTTTGAGCAGAAGCTGAATTACAGTACGTCGACCGCGTTCAGTTCTTTAAATGCCTGCTCCAGGCGAACAATCATTGAAGACTGGGAAGCACGCAGCCATACGCGTGGATCGTAGTACTTCTTGTTCGGCTTATCAGCGCCTTCCGGGTTGCCCAGCTGCGCCTGCAGATAACCTTCGTTCTTTTTGTAGTATTGCAGGATGCCGTCCCAGGTTGCCCACTGGGTATCGGTATCAATGTTCATTTTGATCACGCCGTAACCGATAGACTCTTCGATTTCAGCCGCAGATGAACCGGAACCGCCGTGGAATACGAAGTCCAGGGAGTTCACTGGCAGACCGTGTTTTTCGCTGACGTATTTCTGAGAATCACGCAGGATGGTCGGGGTCAGTTTCACGTTGCCTGGCTTGTACACGCCGTGCACGTTACCGAATGAAGCAGCGATAGTGAAACGTGGGCTGATGGCGTTCAGCTTGGTGTAAGCGTAATCAACGTCTTCTGGCTGGGTGTACAGCGCGGAAGCGTCCATGTGGCTGTTGTCCACGCCATCTTCTTCACCACCGGTGCAGCCCAGTTCAATTTCCAGGGTCATGTCGATTTTCGCCATGCGCGCCAGATACTTGCTGCAGATCTCGATGTTTTCTTCCAGCGACTCTTCAGACAGGTCGATCATGTGAGAAGAGAACAGTGGCTTACCGGTTTTGGCGAAGTGAGCTTCACCCGCTTCCAGCAGGCCGTCGATCCACGGCAGCAGTTTCTTCGCGCAGTGGTCGGTGTGCAGGATAACCGGCACGCCGTAGTGTTCAGCCATCAGATGCACGTGGTGTGCGCCAGAGATTGCGCCAAAGATAGCAGCAGCCTGTGGCTTATCTGATTTCAGGCCTTTACCGGCGATGAAGCCAGCGCCACCGTTGGAGAACTGAATGATGACCGGTGCTTTTACTTTCGCAGCGGTTTCCAGAACGGCGTTGATGGAGTCAGTACCCACGCAGTTAACTGCTGGCAGGGCGAACTTGTTCTCTTTCGCCACTTTGAAGATCTTCTGAACGTCGTCACCGGTGACAACGCCTGGTTTTACGAAATCAAAAATTTTAGACATGTTAGCTTGTCCTGTTTCTTCGGTCGTATTAAAGGATTCAGATCTCACGCGGGGCCTCAAACACCCCGCACTGAGGATTAATTAGTTCTGCTTCGCACGCTCTTCCAGCATGGCAACCGCAGGCAGAGTTTTGCCTTCCACGAACTCGAGGAATGCACCGCCACCGGTAGAGATATAGGAGATTTTATCTTCAATACCAAACAGGTCGATGGCCGCCAGCGTATCACCGCCGCCAGCGATGGAGAATGCGTCACTGTCTGCAATCGCTTTAGCAACGATTTCAGTGCCTTTACGGAAGTTAGGGAATTCGAACACGCCAACCGGGCCGTTCCACAGAATAGTTTTAGCTTCTTTCAACAGTTTAGCCATTGCTTCTGCGGTTTCATCACCGAAGTCCATGATCTCTTCATTGTCCTGAACTTCAGACACTTTCTTCACGGTAGACGGTGCAGTTTCAGAGAATTCCGTGCCGACGCGAGAGTCGGTAGGAACCGGGATCTTGAACTCATCGCGCAGTTTTTTCGCCGCTTCAACGAAATCTGGCTCGTACAGTGATTTACCGACGTTGTTGTCGATGGCCACGAAGGTGTTAGCAATACCACCGCCAACAATCACGGTGTCAGCAATCTTCACCAGCGAGTTCAGTACGTCAAACTTAGTGGAGACTTTTGAACCGCCAACCACTGCCACCATTGGGCGCGCAGGCGTTTTCAGGGCTTTACCCAGCGCTTCCAGCTCGTTCGCCAGCAGCGGGCCAGCACAGGCGATTGGGGCAAATTTACCCACGCCGTGCGTTGAAGCCTGTGCGCGGTGCGCGGTGCCGAAGGCGTCCATCACGTAGACGTCGCACAGGGCCGCGTATTTTTTAGAGAGCGCTTCGTCGTCTTTCTTTTCGCCCTTGTTAAAACGAACGTTTTCCAGGACCACCAGCTTGCCGGCTTCCAGCTCAACGCCGTCGAGGTACTCTTTCGCCAGGGAGACGTTTTCCGCGCCTAGCTTATCTTTCAGGTAGTTCACTACCGGCAGCAGTGAGAACTCTTCGTTGTATTCACCTTCGGTCGGGCGACCAAGGTGGGAGGTTACCATCACTTTTGCGCCCTGCTTCAGGGCCGCTTCGATGGTCGGCAATGAAGCACGAATTCGTGCATCAGACGTCACTTTCCCTTCTTTCACCGGCACGTTTAAATCGGAACGAATTAGTACGCGTTTACCAGCAAGATCCAGATCGGTCATCTTAATTACAGACATGGTGAATCCTCTCGTTTAACTCTTAAGTTTTACAGGCGCAAACCGCGCCCTACCTGAAACCGCTTGCGGCCATCGCTAACGTGGTATCAATCATCCTGTTAGCAAAGCCCCATTCGTTGTCGCACCAGACTAAAGTCTTAATCAGGTGCTGACCGCTGACCCGCGTCTGCGTGCCGTCCACTATGGCACTGTGCGGATCGTGGTTAAAATCTATCGAGACTAACGGTAATTCCGTATAGTCAACTATACCACTAAATGCCCCTTCTGACGCACTTTGCAGCAGGGCGTTGACCTCACATGCCTTTACCGCATCACGCACGCTGACGCTCAGGTCAATGGCCGTCACGTTGATGGTCGGCACGCGCACCGCGATCGCTTCGAAGCGGTCGTTAAATTTCGGAAAAATACGCGTTATGCCGGCGGCCAGTCGGGTGTCGACCGGAATAATCGACTGGCTGGCAGCGCGGGTGCGCCGTAAATCCGGGTGATAAGCATCAATCACCTGCTGGTCATGCATCGCCGAATGAATCGTGGTGACGGTGCCGGACTCAATACCCCAGGCATCATCCAGCAGCTTGATAATCGGAATGATACAGTTGGTCGTACAGGAAGCATTTGACACCAGCAAGTGCTCCGGCAGCAGCTCTTTCTCATTCACGCCGTAAACCACGGTGGCATCCAGATCGTGCCCGCCAGGGTGTGAGAACAACACCTTTTTTGCCCCGGAGTGCAGATGCGCTTCACCATCGGCACGGCTGCCATAAACTCCGGTACAGTCGAGCACGACATCGACATTCAGCTCGCGCCACGGCAGGTGCGCGAGCTCTGCCACATGCAGCAGGCGGATGGTGTCATCCCCTACCGTCAGCAGGTCACGTTCCTGGCGCACGTCCCAGGCGAATCGCCCGTGGCTGGTATCGTATTTCAGCAAATGTGCCATGCCCGCGGCGTCCGCCAGCTCATTGATGGCGACGACCGTAATTTCAGCACGTCGCCCGGTCTCGTACAGCGCGCGTAAAACATTGCGCCCAATGCGACCAAACCCGTTTATGGCAATGCGAACCGTCATATTACTCCTGCGCCAGAATTCACCGTAAAATCGGACAATTAGCCTGAGCCAGCCGTGGCGATTTGTACAGCAGATTCTTATCGAACGGTCGGCGGAAATAACAGGGACCACTGACAACTGAAACGCTTCAGCCAGAATAATAGAAGTCAGGAATAATAGGAATGACTGGGATCAATTGTGGCGCGTAAGTTTGGATCTACGTCACAAATTTAGAATTTATCGGTGGGAACAAAAAAGGGGCGGGTATGCCCGCCCCCCTACGCTATAACATCCTGGGGCGAGGCATGCCTCGCCCGCTACGTGATTACAGCAGCGCTTTCGCTTTAGCGACCACGTTATCCACGGTGAAGCCAAACAGGTCGAACAGCTTCTCGGCCGGTGCAGACTCGCCGAAGCTGGTCATACCGACGATAGCACCGTTCAGGCCGGTGTATTTGAACCAGTAATCTGCGATACCGGCTTCAATCGCCACGCGCGCGCTGACAGCTTTCGGCAGCACCGATTCACGGTAAGCGGCATCCTGCTTGTCGAAGGCATCAGTAGACGGCATGGAAACCACGCGCGCCTTACGGCCTTCAGCAGTCAGCTGCTCATAAGCGCCCACCGCCAGCTCAACTTCTGAACCGGTAGCGATGAAGATGACCTCCGGCGTACCGTCGCAATCTTTCAGCACGTAAGCACCACGCGCAACGTTAGCCAGCTGCTCAGCGGTACGATCCTGCTGTGCCAGGTTCTGACGCGACAGGATCAGCGCAGTTGGGCCATCCTGACGTTCGATGCCATATTTCCACGCAATCGCCGACTCAACCTGGTCACACGGGCGCCAGGTGCTCATGTTCGGCGTCACGCGCAGGCTCGCCAGCTGCTCTACCGGCTGGTGAGTTGGGCCATCTTCGCCCAGACCGATAGAGTCGTGGGTATAGACCATCACCTGACGGATCTTCATCAGTGCAGCCATACGCACCGCATTACGGGCATATTCGACAAACATCAGGAAGGTCGCGGTGTACGGCAGGAAACCACCGTGCAGGGTGATACCGTTAGCGATAGCGGTCATACCGAATTCGCGCACGCCGTAATGGATGTAGTTACCCGCTGCATCTTCGTTGATTGGCTTAGAACCAGACCACATCGTCAGGTTGCTTGGCGCCAGGTCAGCGGAGCCGCCCAGATATTCCGGCAGCAGTTTGCCAAAGGCTTCGATGGCATTCTGTGACGCTTTACGGCTGGCGATTTTCGCCGGATTCGCCTGCAGCTGTTCAACAAACTTCTGCGACTCAGCAGCCCAGTTTGCCGGCAGCTCGTTGTTCATGCGGCGCTTAAACTCAGCGGCCAGCTCCGGGAAGGCTTTAGCGTAGGCAGCAAACTTCTCGTCCCATGCAGCTTCTTTCGCCTGGCCCGCTTCTTTCGCGTCCCACTGTGCATAGATGTCTGAAGGAATTTCAAACGGCGCGTGGTTCCAGCCCAGCTGCTTACGGGTCAGTGCAATCTCTTCATCACCCAGCGGTGCACCGTGGGAGTCGTGAGTACCGGCTTTGTTCGGCGAACCGAAGCCAATAACCGTTTTGCACATCAGCAGGGAAGGCTTATCGCTCACCGCTTTGGCTTCTTCCACCGCTTTCTTAATCGCGTCCGCATCATGACCGTCCACGCCGCGCACCACGTGCCAGCCGTAAGACTCGAAGCGCTGCGCGGTGTCATCGGTGAACCAGCCATCAATGTGGCCGTCGATGGAGATACCGTTGTCATCATAGAACGCGACCAGTTTACCCAGCTTCAGCGTACCCGCCAGCGAGCACACTTCGTGCGAGATGCCTTCCATCATGCAGCCGTCACCCATGAACACGTAGGTGTTATGGTCAACAATATCGTGGCCCGGACGGTTAAACTGCGCGGCCAGCGTGCGTTCTGCAATAGCAAAACCGACCGCGTTGGCGATACCCTGGCCCAGTGGACCGGTGGTGGTTTCCACGCCTACGGTGTAGCCGTATTCAGGGTGACCTGGGGTTTTGGAGTGCAGCTGACGGAAGTTAGCCAGTTCACTGATGGGCAGATCGTAACCGCTGAGGTGCAGCAGGCTATAGATCAGCATTGAGCCGTGGCCGTTTGACAGCACGAAGCGGTCGCGGTCTGCCCACAGCGGGTTAGTCGGGTTGTGATTCAGGAAGTCACGCCACAGAACTTCGGCGATATCGGCCATGCCCATTGGGGCGCCCGGGTGGCCGGATTTGGCTTTTTGCACCGCATCCATACTCAATGCGCGAATGGCGTTGGCAAGCTCTTTACGAGAAGACATTTTCTACTCCAGGTCGGATTTAACGCTTCGCCGTCCTTAACCTATTGTAATGAATGAGTTATCAGGCAAAGCCGAAGGAAAGTCGACAATCAATGTACATGAAACACGGGTAACATGTACATGGCGCAGGATGTAAAAAAAGTCACATTAGTGGCCCTTTCGGAGCAGTGGTGCTATGCATTTATACCAGCAAAGGCTATAACTCCGGTTTCGCTGGCAATAATTCGCCCAGCATAAATTGACAACTTTTTGATTTCTATACCTTGTTACCTAAATGGATGAACTGGAATGATGAAACGTATTTCTGTTAGCGCGATCGCACTCGCGACATTAGTTTCCGGCTGTCAGAATTTTGACAGCAATGCCCTGATGCAGTCAGGCGCGCAGGCTTACCAGGCTGCTACCCTGAGCGATGCGCAGGTTAAAGAGCTGAGCGAAAAATCCTGTCAGCAGATGGACAGCGAAGCGCAGATTGCTCCCGCCAGCAGCACCTATGCTCAACGCCTGAAGAAGATCTCCGCTGCGCTGGGCGACAATATCAACGGCACGCCGGCTAACTACAAAGTCTACGTCACCAAAGATGTCAACGCGTGGGCGATGGCAAACGGCTGCATCCGCGTTTACAGCGGCCTGATGGATATGATGACCGATAATGAAGTGGAAGGTGTGCTGGGCCACGAAATGGGCCACGTCGCGCTGGGCCACTCGCGCAAAGCGATGCAGCTGGCTTACTCCACCACCGCTATCCGCACCGCGGCCGCTTCTGCTGGCGGTATTGCCGCTTCGCTGTCTCAGTCGCAGCTGGGTGACCTGGGTGAAAAACTGGTGAACGCGCAGTTCTCCCAGAGCCAGGAATCACAGGCCGATGACTACTCGTTTGATCTGCTGAAAAAACGCAACATCAACCCGCAGGGTCTGGTGACCAGCTTCGAGAAGCTGGCCAAGCTGGAAGGCACGCACGAAAGCAGCATGTTTGACTCGCATCCGGCTTCTCAGGCGCGCGCCGACCATATCAAAGAGCGTATCGCGGCCGGTAAGTAATTCCGGGCGCGGCAGGGGGCGGGCATGCCCGCCCCGAATCATTAAAATAAGGTTTTCTGCGGCGGACCGGCAAAATGCAATGGTCCGATTTCGCTCATTTTAACCTCCACCAGCGTTGGCCCCGGCATCGCTATCGCTTCCGCCAGCACGCTGCTGAACATGGCGGCATCGCTGATGCTCCAGGCCTGCATCCCCATCGACTGCGCCAGCAGGGTATAATCCGGCGTGTGCAGTTCGTTGTAATACTGCCGCCCGCCAAAATACTTATCCTGAATGCCACGCATCACGCCGTAACCTCCGTCGTTCATCACCAGCAGCGTCACGTTAGCCCGCTCCTGTACCAGCGTCGCCAGCTCGCCGACGCCCAGTGCCAGCCCGCCGTCTCCGACCAGACCAACCACTTTACGCTGCGGATTGGCCAGCGCGCTGCCAATCGCCATCGCCAGCCCCATCCCGATTGCCCCCGCCAGCGAATGAATATTGGCTAAGGCACCGTTGGCACGCAGTAAACGGCTGCCCCAGACGCTGCCGGAAACGGTAATATCACGCACCAGAATCCCCTGCGCAGGCAGCGCGGCGGCAACGGCATCGTTCAGCCCGGCGTACACTCCGCACTGCGCGCGCAGTTCACGCTCCGCTTCTGCTACCGCCTGCGCAATCTGACGATCGCCCGCCACATCACTGACCGGTGACAGGCGCTGTGCCAGTGCATTCAGCAGCGCACGGCAGTCGTAGTTCAGCACCTCATCCGCCAGATAATTTCGGCTGGCCGCTGCCGGGTCGATATCAATCTGCACCCGCGGCTGTGGCAGCGTCAGGGTCCAGCTGCGCGTCTCATTACTGCGCAGGCGCGAACCGGCGATCAGCGTTAAGTCACATTCTGCCATCACGCTTTCCACCGCAGAAGAGTTGTGAAATGCGCGCAGGCTGCGCGGATGAGCATCCGGTAAAATACCGCGACCGTGCGCGCTGGAGATCACCCTAAACCCGGCATCGGCCAGTTTTCTTATGGCCTCACTACAGCCTGATGCTCCGCCGCCGACCCACAGCAGGGGGCGGCTGGCACGTTTAACCTTTTCCGCCAGTGCAGCAATCACGCTTTCCGGCGGCGCTGGCGGAGAAAGAGGAGCGACCGGCGTCGTCACCAGCGAGTCGGGTATCAGGCTGTTCTGGATATCTATCGGGATCTCAACCGAAACCGGACCGCACGGCGGCGTCTGAGCTATCTGAATTGCCCGGTGCAGCAGCGCCACCGCCTGCTGCGGCGAGTGCACGCGCAGCGCGGCTTTACCGCTGCTGCGCAGCAGCCCGAGCTGATCGCGGGCTTCGTGAATAAATCCGCTGTCGGCATCAAGATATGCCTTCTCAACCTGCCCCGTCAGATGCAGCAGAGGCGTACCGGCGTTCATCGCTTCGAGCAGCGACCCCACCGCATTGCCCGCTCCGGCACCGGTACTGGTTAACGCCACGCCCAACCCGCTGAACCTGCCGTGCGCATCAGCCATGGTCACCGCACCCGCCTCGCCGCGAGCGGGAACAAAGTGCAGCCTCCCGCGCTGGCCGATGGCATCGGCAATCGGTAAATTGTGAATAGAGATAATCCCATACAGCGTTTTAACCCCGTATAACTCAAGAGTCCGCGCCAGCGCTTCACCCACCGTTATCATTTCGCTCATCGCTACTTCCCGTTCCATAGTTAGTCACTCCAGGCGTTAATTGCCGGGGTCATCGCCAGATAGATGCTCTTCTGCTGCATCCAGGCCTTAATGCCCTGCAGCCCCTTTTCGCGCCCAAGCCCACTCTGCTTGAAACCGCCAAACGGCGTGGCTATCGAAAAGACTTTGTAGGTGTTGATCCACACCGTCCCGCACTCCAGCCGATCGGCAAGCTGCAAGGCATAAGGGATGTCGCGCGTCCAGATGCCGGCCGCCAGGCCATAGATCGAATCATTGGCCTGCGCTATCAGCTGCTGCTCATCATCGAACGGCATCACCACCAGCACCGGGCCGAAGATCTCCTCCTGGCACACTCTTGCCGCGTTATTCAGCCCGGCGATAATCGTCGGCTGGAACCAGTTACCTTTCGCCAGCGCCGGATCGGCAGGGATCTCTCCCCCGCACAAAATCTCGCCACCCTCTTCCCGCGCCAGCGCCACATAGTCCATCACCGACTGGCGATGCTCGGGGCCGATCAGCGGGCCAATATGGGTGCCGGGACGCAATGGGTCGCCAAGACGCAGGCCATCCGTTAACTGCAGCAGTCTGTCGATCAGTCGTGGGTAGAGCGCGCGATGAATAAACAGCCGCGATCCGGCAATGCACGCCTGCCCGCCAGAGCTGAAAATACCGTAGCAAATGCCGCGTGCGGCCTGCTCAATATCGGCGTCGGCCAGCACAATGGTCGGGGATTTCCCTCCCAGCTCCAGCGAAGTGCCGATCAGTTTGTCCGCCGCGATATGCGCCAACCGCTGCCCGGTGCGGGTTCCACCGGTAAAGGAGATCTTCTTCACCAGTGAATGACGCGCCAGCGCTTCCCCGACTATTGAGCCTTTGCCCGGCAGTACGCTCAGTAGCCCCGGCGGCAGCCCGGCCTGCTCAAACAGCGCGGCCAGCTCCAGCGCCATCAGCGGCGTGGCTTCCGCCGGTTTCAGCACCACGGCATTGCCTGCCGCCAGCGCCGGGGCAATTTTTTGCATCTCACTGGCAATCGGTGAGTTCCACGGCGTGATTGCCGCCACCACGCCGATCGGCTCATAGCGACTGAGAGTAATAAAGTCGTTGCTGCGCGGCGGCGGGAGCTCCCCCTCCATCACTTCACAGACGGCCGCAAAATAGTGGGCGGTTGCGGCAGCGCTGGCGACCAGCCCGCGCGTCTCCGCCAGCGGTTTGCCGTTGTCGCGCGTCTGCAGCTGCGCCAGCGCCTCCAGCCGTTGCGTAATCAGGTCACCCACACGATGCAGGATCGCGGCACGCTGGTGTGGCAGCCTCTGCCGCCACTGCGGCGCCCGCCAGGCGCGCTCGGCCGCGTTAACGGCCAGCTCAACATCGTCCAGGCTGGCGGCATGCAGCCAGGCATTAACCGATCCATCGGCCGGGTTAGTGCTGCAAAAACGCTCACCGCGCCCTTCGCGCCACTCGCCGGCCAGGTACAGCTTTAACGTTTCCATCAGGATTCCTTAGAGATAGAGCAGCTGACGGCAGGCCTGTACGGCACTGAGTGCTGCCAGCATGGAGGTTTTCGCATTGCTGCTTAGCGGGTAACCACGAAGTTCCAGGTACAGATCGCCGAACTTTCCCGCCGCCTGTAGCGTATGGGTATTGCGCTGCGTTGTCGGGTCAACCATCAGCTCAACCTGCGTCTGGTCCATCCCAATCCCAGCCAGAGCAATGGTTGCCGCCACATTGGCGTTAGCCGGGAACAGTCGTGCAGCTTCACGCGCGCTGCCGCGCCAGAACACCTGACGTTCGCTGACCGCCAACAGGTCTATCTGCGTTTCTGCATGGCTACCCCGCCAGCTGGCCGGGCTTTTACACGACTGATAGATCACATGGTCCAATCCGCCCTCGCGCGCGGCAGCCAGCCCGTCCAGCCCGGCGACGGCACCAGAAAGCGGGATCAACCGCCCCTCCCCGCTATGACAGGCCGCCAGCAGGCGCTGATGCAGTAACTCATCCGCCAGCGCGCCGGTAGAAATCACCGCCAGCCGCCAGCCGCGCAGCAGAACATATTGAGCATATTCGACGACTGCCTGCTGGCTGGCGCACTCCAACACCAGCTGCGGCTGACCGTCACAGGCTGCGGGAGAAGTCAGTGCGGCAACCCGTGCGCCAAAGCGATCGCGGATCGCCGCATGATGGCTTTCCCGCGCCACTATCCAGCCAGGCTCAACGCCCTGCGGCAGCCGCGCCAGGACTTCCTGGGCCATGGCACCAAAGCCGATTAGCATGATCTTTTTCATCATTTACCCTCATAGCTGGCGGGAAAAGCCGCCTGAGACATCCAGCGCCGCCCCGGTAGTGAAAGAAGCCAGCGGCGAGGCGAGAAACAGCAGCGCGCGGGCCGCCTCTTCCGGCTTGCCAAGCCTGCCGAGCGGGATCCCGCGCCGCCGGGCCAGCGCAGTCGTCCACTGCTCCCAGTTGAGATCGCGATCTTCCCGCTGCTCAAAGCGCCGCCGCCACTGGCCGGACTCCACCATGCCGAGCAGGATCGAATTCACCCGAACACCTTTAGCGATCAGATCTTTCGACAGCGTTAGCGTCATGTTCAATAGCGCAGCCCGCGCCGCAGAGGTGGCAATCATGTGCTCCTCCGGCTGGCGTGCCAGCAGCGAATTGACGCAGGTCACCGAAGCCATATCCGACTGTTCCAGCCACGGCAAAAATGCCTGCAGCGGGTTGAGCACGCCAAACAGTTTCAGCCCGGCTTCCTGCAGCCAGGCATCGCGCGGCGTGTCTGCGTAGTTCGCCACATAGCCCTGCCCGGCGTTGTTAATCAGCATATCCACCGCGCCAAAACGTTTGCTGACCGCCAGCGCAAAGCGCTCAACCTGCTCCTGCACCAGCACATCACAGTGGTGCGCCAGCATATCGGCATCGGGGAACTGCTCCCGCAGCGCAGCCTGCGCACTGGCCAGTCGCGCCGTATCGCGCCCGCAGAAGGCCACTCTGGCGCCGGCTTCCAGTAACAGCTGTAACGTGGCAAAGCCGATGCCGGAGGACCCCCCGGTAACCACCGCCACGCGCCCGTTAATTTGCAGGTTCATTTTCGGCCTCCGTAATACGCTGCAGCTGGCGATTAAAAAAAGCCGCATTATCGAGATAGCAGGCATGCCCGGCAGTCGGGATCGTCAGGTAAGGCAGACTCCAGCGGCGCGCAAGCTCACGCACCCGTGCTGGCGGCGTAATCTCATCCAGCTCACCGCACCATACCTCTGTCGGGCAGTGAATATCCGCCAGCCAGCGATGGATATCCTCCGTGGCCAGCATGGATGCCGCCTGGAGATATGCCGCCCGATTTAGCCGCCGCATTCCCGCCGCCACCGTGGCAATATCGCGCTCGTCAGCCCGCGGGCGCAGCAGATGCGCAGCACGGTCGTCGGCCAGCGTCTTCAGCCCGCCAGCCAGCTGCTGTTCCCGCTGTTCCAGCACCTGCCGTTGCTGCTCCGGCGCGGCGCTGCCATAGCCCTGCGCCGGATCGGCCAGCACCAGACGCGTAACGCGCTGTGGATAGCGCGCGGCGAACGCACTGCCGATCAGCGCCCCCAGCGAGTGTCCGACCACCACCGCCCGTGAGATATGGGCATCATCCAGCATCTGCGCCAGCATATCGGCATACAGCGCCGCGGTGGGATGGGGGTGAGTGAGCGGCTGGCTCTGCCCGTAACCCGGCGCATCCCACGCCAGCATGTGGCAACACTGCTGCAGGCCGCTGTTATTCAGCTGCTTATGCCAGTTGCCGCTGCCGGAGCTGATGCCGTGCAGCAGCACCAGCGCCGGTCCATTTCCGGTCTCCCACCATTGGATCATTGACGTTTCACCTTAGCCAGCGGGTGATCGTGCGGATAGGTCGGGATATGCGGTTTCGCGGTGCCCAGCATCACACACATCAACGCTTCTTCCTCGCCGTGGTTAAACAGGCCGCGGTAAATGCCGGCAGGAACCGAGATCAGGTCACGTTCGTTGAGCACCGTTTCGCAGTAGCTGTCGCCCTCTTTGATCATCAGCGTGATGCAGCCTTTCAACATGAAAAATACCTCTTCCACATCGTCATGCAGATGCAGCGGTCCTTCACTTTTCGCCGGCAGCACCATGGTTGAAAAGGTGAAATGCTCAGCTGGAACGGTGTTGCTGTCGCTGGACACGCCCGTCGCTCCGGTGCCGATATAGCGCATTTGAGCGCGGCGATATTTCGGGTCGAAGTCGGCCTGAAATTTCAGCGCGCTCCAGTCATATTTACGCCCGGAAAAACGTGCAATGCGCGACTCCACCCACTCATCCATTGACAGGTTGGCAGGTTTAACGGCAGCTTTAGTGATGCTTTCTGACATGGTTGATACTCCTCAGTAACGTTTCAGGATTGGCAGTAACAGCACGCAGCCCGCTGCGGCCACCACCACCAGAAACAGCAGGCCGCTGTCCATGCTGTGAGATTCGGCGATTATTGCCCCCATCAGTAGCGGTGCCAGCGCGCCGGCAAAATTCCCCAGCCCGTTAAACACACCGCCGGCGGCCGCGCTGACGTTGGGTGGCGTGGCTTTTGCCAGCAGGGCAAAGATATTCGGCGCCCCCGCGCCCCACATAAATGTGCTGAAGCTCATGGCAGCAATCACCCCCCCCTGCTGCTGGAGATGCAGCACTGCCAGCAGGCCGATTGCCGCGCCCCCCAGAGAGATAAAGCAGGCCAGCGCACGGCGATCGGCACGGTCAGAGATCCAGGACCCCAGCCCTTCGCCTGCCAGCATGGCGATAAACGGCAGCGAAGAGAGCCAGCCCACATCCCGCAGATGAATGCCGCGCCCCTCCACCAGATAACTGGGCAGCCAGCCGTTAATGCCCCACAAATAGGTGAGATAGGTGATGTTGAACAGGCAGATAAGCCAGAAGTGGCCGTTTCGATAGAGCACCGCACGTGCCGCTTTGCGCGGCTGAGCGTTGCTGCGCGTCGCCGTCATTCCGCGGCGGATATTGCGTAGCGCGAGACAAATCCAGCCCACCACAGGCAGCGTCAGCAGTGCCATAAACCAGAAGGTGCTCTGCCAGCCAAAGTGCCCGAGAATAAACAGCGAAAGCGGAAAACCGATGGCGGCACCGATAGGCGTTCCCAGCAGCCACAGCATGGTGGCGCGCGCCTGCAGGTGCTGCGGGAAGTTATTGCGCACCACGGCAAATGCCAGCGGGAACAGCGGCCCTTCCGCCACGCCCAGTGCGATGCGCAATCCCAGCATGGTCCGATAGGAGTGACAGAAGCCCATCGCCACCATCAGCAGGCACCAGAGCAGCATCATGCCCACCAGTAAACGCTGCGGGTTGATGCGGTCGCCCAGCCCGCTGAGCAGCATCGAGGAGAAGCCATAGCTGAGCAGAAAGGCACTCATTAATAGCCCCAGGCGGGTGGTGTCAAAACTCAGCCCCATCGCCTGCTGAAATTGCACGTCAGAAAACAGGGCGGCAATACTCACCTTGTCAAAAAAGGCCAGCAGCACGCAGGCAAACAGTGCCAGCGGGATCGACCAGCGAACCGTTTCAGCCTGCTGAGCGACCGTAAGCGGTGGGTGTTCAAGAGTACTCATCTGCCCGATCTCCGCTTACCGTAACGACATCAGTGAAAAGTCGGGGTCAGCCAGCTGCGCCGCATCCAGCTGGCGCTGAGCCAGCATCCAGCGCTTCGCCAGCTTAATGCTGCGCGCATCGTTAAACGCCACCAGCTGCTGCAGACGGCTGTCCGCTCCCAGACGGAACCACAGCCCACCTCCGGGCTGCGGCCGGACAATCGTCCTTCCCGCGTCACCGGGCAGGCCGAGGATCTGAATATTGACGTCGTATTGATCCGACCATAGCCAGGGGATCTCGCCATATCCTGCCGCCTGCGGATCGAGCATGGCCTGCGCGGTAGCAATGGCCTGATTTTGGGCAAAGGCCCAGGACTGCAACGAGATACCGTATTGCGGATGGCGCGCCACATCGCCGATGGCAAAAATTGCCGGGTCGCTGGTCTGCCCGCGGGCATCCACTACGATGCCATTCGCCACCTCAAGCCCGGCCTGCTGCGCCAGTTCAAGATTTAGCTCAATCCCAATCCCCACCACCACGCGGTCAAAGGTTTCGGCTTCGCTGCACGCGCAGCTCAGCTGTGGCCGATCGTGCTGTTGATGAAGTACGATTTCACCGCAGTCGAGATGCAGCCGCACCCCGTGCCGCTGATGTAGCGCCAGCAGCGCCGCCGACACCGCCGGGTCAATACTGCGTTGGCACAGCGCGGGCTGCCGTTCAAACAGCGTGACGGCAATACCTTTGCTGCGGGCAGAAGCGGCAATTTCTAATCCAATCCAGCCGCCGCCAACCACCGCCAGGTGCTGACAGTCGTTGAGCCCGGCTTTCAGCGAGATGGCGTCCTGCCAGCTGCGTAAGCTGTGAATACGGGGATGGTTCTGCCACTCGCGCCCCGGCAGGCGAGGACGGCTGCCGGTAGCAATCAGCAGCCGATCGTAGGCCAGCTGCTGACCATCGCTGAGCAGCACGCGCTTTTGCCCGCGCAGGATCTGTTCGGCGCGCAGCGGGCGATACCAGCTGAGATCGAGTGCTGCCTGCACGGGCTCGCTAAACAGGCGAGTCAGGGCGACCTCATCCTGCAACAGCACACTTTTCGACAGCGGCGGTCGCTCATAAAAGTCCCACGGCTCGTCGGCCACCACGCTGATACGCTGGTCGTAGCCACCATCGCGCAGGGTTTTTGCCGCCCAGCCCGCCGCCTGCCCACCGCCGATAATGACGATCCCGGCGCTCATAGCGCTTCCTCACGCTTCAGCTGGCGGCGGGTGGTGTAGTCGATACCTCCTTCTACCGCCCATTCAGTAAAGGAGACCAGCGAGTGCTCCAGCTCACGCGGCTGCCAGTTTTCCGTCAGCCAGTCATCGTTGGTGTAATACTCGAACGCACCACCAGCCGGGCTGTTGACGTACCAGAAATAGGCGGAAGAGACCGGATGCCGGCCGGGGCCAATAAAGGTGCTCCACTGCTGTTTGTTCATCGCCAACCCACCGCCGACCACTTCATGGATATCGCGCACGGTGAACGCCACGTGGTTCAAACCGCGTTTACCATTCGGCAGCTGCAGTAAAAACAGGGTGTGATGGCCACCGCGCTGCTGAGCCCGCAGGAAGACCGCGCGATCGATATAGCGGTCAGAAACCTCGAAGCCGAGCACTTCGCGATAAAACTTCTCCGTCTGCGCCAGGTCGCTGACAAAAAACACCACGTGACCAATATTGATTGGCGTAGCCTGGGAATAGACCGGACTGGGCTGGTCGATACGGCGAATATCGTCCCACTGGTTGATGCCCGGAACATCGAGCTCAACCTTTCGCTGCTGGCGGACAACAATACGCAGCGCCATACCATTAGGATCGGTGCAGTACAGCGCCCCGCCGCGCTCCTGGTAACTGGGCTGGTCACGCATTTTCTGCGCAATGGCGGCCAGTGCCGCTGCGTCTCGCACGCCCCAGGTGACGCGCCGCAGGGTGGAGCCTGCTTCGAAGGGCACTGGCAGGTCAGGATTGTCCAGCGGGCTGAATTCAACCTGTGCGCCGCTCAGCGTTTGAAACAGACGATCGCTGCCGTTCACCGGCGACAGGCCAAAATCACGGATGAACTTGCTGCACAGTGGCGGGTCTTCAACGCCAAATTCCAGCTTTTCAATTCCAGTTACGCGCATGCTCTCTGCCTCTTTTTTGTTCAAAATGACGAATCTGGACGTAGAGATCCCCGACGCGGTTAAGCGCCTGAAAAATTTACGCAGTTATTGGGTTAGCCAGCCTGGGCGTGATGCCCTAACAAGCCGGAGATTTTCATCGCGGCATCGGCCACCAGCTGCTGCAAATGCCTGCGGTCAGCGGCCGGAATTTCATGCATTGGCACCATGATGCTGACCACTGCCGCCACCCGACTTCTGGGCCCAAAGATCGGGTAAACAATCGACGAAATTCCCGGACGAAAGAAGGATTCACCAATCACATAACCGCGCTGGTTATCCTGCTGTACCATCTCCCACAGCGTTTCACGATCCTGGGATGGCACCTGGGCTGCGCCTTCAATCAGCGGCTCCGGATAGAGCTGTTCAAAATCGCTGCGGCTCAGATCGGTTAGCAGCACCCTGCCGAGGGAAGTGCAGTGAACCGGCAGCCGTGAACCGACGCTAACCTGATTAATCCGCGCACCTGCGGCGCTGACGCGGGCGATATAAATCAGATCGCGCCCATCGCGAATCGCCAGATGGCTGTTGCACAGGCTGCGATCGCGCAGCTGCTCAATCACCGGCTGCCCCGCCTGCGCTACGTCCAGCGAGGCGATATATTCAAACCCCAGTCGCAGCACCATCATGCCAAGAGTAAAGGTGTTGTTACGCGGGTTACGCTGTAAAAAACCAAGGTGCTCCAGAGTCTGCACCACGCGGTAAGCGCTGGCTTTAGGCATGTCGACCAGCCGGTGTAGCTCGGCGAAAGTCATTTCGCGCTGCTGCGCGCCGAAGGCGAGTAGCAACTGCAACCCGCGATCTAATCCCGGGATCAGGTAGCGGCAGCTTGATGCTTCAGACATAACGACTCCTGCACCTCAGTTAAAAACAAATCCACCGTTGACCGGCAGCAGCTGCCCGGTAACGAAATCAGACAGCGATGACAACAGCCAAATCACGCTACCGCTGACGTCCTGCGGATGCTGCGCTCCGGCGAGCGAGCGCCCCTGCTCATACAGCTGATGCCGCGCCGCCGGCACGTACTCTGTGGCGGCGACGCGCGTCAGCCCTGGGGCAATGGCGTTGACGCACAGCCCGCGCTCTCCCAGTTCCCGCGCCATGGAACGCGTCATCGCAATAATCGCGCCCTTACTGGCAACATATGCCAGCAGGTTCGGCGCGCCCCATAGGGCGGTATCCGACGCGACGTTAACGATTTTTCCACCGCGTTTCATCAGCGGCACCGCCGCTTTCGAAACCAGCCAGCTGCCACGCACATTGACCTGCATCACCCGGTCCCACAGCTCAATGTCGTACTCCAGCATGTTTTTGCCACCAACGCCGGTCGCCAGCGCGGCGTTATTGACCAGCCCATCAATGCCGCCCTCGCGGGCGACAAGCTGCATGACGTCGTTAATCGCCTGCGGGTCGGCAATATCCAGCGGCAGCGCTTCAACTCGCGCGCCCTGCTTACGCAGCTGCTCAGCACTGGCTTCCAGCTCGGCTGCAAGAATATCGAGCATCACTACGCGTGCCCCCTGGCCTGCAATATCCTGAGCAAACTGCCAGCCCAGGCCACGCGCCGCACCGGTGATGACGATGCGTTTTCCTGCCAGCAGCCCACCCATTACGAGGTCTCCTGGGCTGCTAACTCTGCCAGTCTTGCCAGCTGCTGCTTCGCCGCTTTCTGCATGTTGCGGCGCAGGCGTGACAGCCCGACATCATGCTGATAGAGATATTCATGGTTACGCGCAGCCGGGGCCATTGACTCAAGGATAATCCGGTCCTGTTCCAGCACGTCCCAGTGCAGCTTCTCCAGCCGGTTGCGGTAGAAGAAGCGCCACATATCACGCTGCCAGCCCTCAACCTGGCGAATGCGCCAGAAGAACACGCGGCAGCTCTCCTGGCTTTCCGGCACCGCCATGCCGATGATCCAGAACGGGCCGCCCGGTCCAAAACGTTTCTGATAGGGGATAGAGAGCCGCATCCACTGCACACCACTTTCGCCAAACTCCACCCAGTCAAAATTCACCCCTCTCTGCCCATCCTTCTGGAACAGGAACCCGGTTTCAGTGGGTTGCAGTGACATATCCGCCTTACGGTCACCGTCCGCCATCGAGTGCGAAGACGAGTGGAGGTAGGTGCCGTGCATCGGATCCATCACGTTTTCCAGCGCGTACTGATAATTGCAGTTCCATGCAGCGGTGCAGAGGAAATTGCTGTAAGACTTGCTGTCGGCCAGCTCCTGCGGGAACACCAGCTCCGTGGGTGGATCCTCTGCGGTCACGCCAAACCAGATAAAGATTGCGCCATGCGCTTCCTGCACCGGATAGGCGCGCACGCACGTCTGGCCAACCAGCGGGCAGCGGTCAACAGCCGGTACATCTTTCACCGTACCGCTGCCCGCCACTTCCACGCCGTGATACCAGCAGGCAATACGGTCGCCGAGGTTCCAGCCCATCGACAGACGCGCACCGCGGTGCGGACAGCGATCTTCCAGCGCCTGCAGTTTGCCTTCGGCATCGCGCCATACCACCAGCTGCTGCCCCAGTCGTGTTATCCCCAGCGGCGCCGAGTGTACTTCCCAGCTCGCCAGCACCGGATACCAGAGACCGCGTAATCCTTGATCGAGATATTTCTGTACGTCGCTCATCTTCGCCTCCCGGTTCAGTAACCGTTAACCTGTAAAAACTCGCGGAAGCTGGCATCGCTCCACGGCTTACCGCCGCGGTCGAAGATCCGCTGCTGATTGAGCGCCTCCACCAGCTGTTCCAGTGTGTTTTTATCCTGTGAAAACAGCGTTTCCAGGGCGCTAATCAGGGCGATTTCAAAGGCATCAGGTTCACGACGACGCGTCTGCCAGATAATATTTTGATATTCGCCCGGCCGATGGATGGCACCATTGCCCCCCTCTTTAGGGGGAGTGAATTGCCAGCTCTGCGGCAAGTGTGGATTAAATTCCGCTTGATGACTCATAGTTGCTCATCCTCCGCAACGACAGTGATTTGAATCTGGTTATCGACTATCCGTAATGGATAGCGTTTCAGGTCGCGTTCCCCCGGTTCACGCAGGCAGCGTCCCGTTCTGATATCAAAAACAGCCTCATGTAGCGGGCACTCCACTTTGCCATCCTCTACAAACCCCTGGCTCAGCAGGGCATATGCATGCGGGCAGATATCCTCCAGCGCGTAATATTCACCCTCGACCAGATAAATCCCGATCTCCCGGCCATCAATATTGCCGGCGAAGGGAAAATCGGCCTGCACCTGCGAAATATGACAAATAGGGCTCCAGCTCATTATTTAACTCCAGCATCAGTTTCATATATAAAACTTTGTTTCCTATCTAATACGGTCAATATAGAAGCGGAGGGTTAAGCGTCAATAGGCGATATTTGCTAAAAATTAAGCAAGAAGATTTTTATTTAAAGTAAACGTGCAAGAGATCACGAAATAAAATAAATTCACCGCATTGAATCATATCTGTAGCAAAAATCAGATCCAGACAACAGCAGCGAAAGATATTCTTTTAAAACAGCAGCAAAGCGACCTTCAGCGGTATAGCCAGTGCAAAAAATATTTTCCCTGGCTAATTATCACCGTTGAATAAGAATAATTGAAAGTTTCATCAGTAAAACAATTATGGCAACTTCCGGGAGGATTTTAAAAAACACTACTAACGGCAGGGTCACGCTCTCTTCGGGGTAAATTAAGAGCAGGGTTAATTTGGGGGGCAGAGAGAGGGAGTATTTACCCCGCAGCGCATTTACCGCCGCGGGGCAGAATGATTAACCTTTGTTGGAAGCCTGCACGTGCAGCATATCCAGCGCCAGGCTGGCCGCCGCCAGCGCGGTAATATCAGACTGGTCGTAGCCCGGTGCGACTTCAACCAGATCCATCCCCACGATATTCATACCCTGCAAACCGCGGATCAGCTTGCTGGCCTTGTCACTGGTCAGGCCGCCGATCACCGGAGTACCGGTGCCCGGTGCATGTGCCGGGTCGAGGCAGTCGATATCAAACGTCAGGTAGATTGGCAGGTCGCCCACAATCTGCTTCACCTGCGCCAGGATATCGTCGACGCTGCGATCGTTGATCTGCGCGGCATCCAGTACGTTAAAGCCCAGTGACTTATCAAACTCGGTACGAATACCGATCTGCACGGAATGCTCCGGTGAGATCAGCCCTTCTTTCGGTGCCGTATAGAACATGGTGCCGTGGTCAAAGGTCGGGCCGTTAGAGTAGGTATCGGTGTGCGCATCAAAGTGCACCAGCGCCATCTTACCGAAAGTTTTGGCATGGGCGCGCAGCAGCGGCAGCGAGATGTAATGGTCGCCGCCAAAGGTCAGCATACGCTTGCCGTTCGCCAGCAGCTTCTCAGCGTGCGCCTGCAGCTTGTCGCTCAGATCCTGTGAATCACCGAAGGCATACACCAGATCGCCGCAGTCAATCACGTTCAGGCGCTGACGCAGGTCAAACTCCCACGGCCAGCGGCAGCCTTCCCAGGCGAGGTTGGTCGAAATCTGGCGGATAGCGCCGGGGCCGAGGCGGCTGCCCGGGCGGCCGGAGGTTGCGGCATCAAACGGTACGCCGGTAATCACCCACTCGGCATCGCTGTCGTAGGGCTGGAAGTTAACCGGGAAACGCATAAAACCAAAGGCGTTAGACACCAGCGAGTTATCGTACTGATTACCCAGGGTGTTATACATAGCTGTTCCTCTCTGACTGACCAAAAAAAAGATGAAAAAAAATCCCCACCGCGTCGTTAAGCCCGACGAGGAAGGGATTGATTAAGCACTATTTTAACCTGGTTTAACGTTTAAAAATATCGTTAACAAAGTTACCTAAATCGGCAGAACCGGACTTCACTTCCGGCTTCACTTCGCCACCCGGCGAAATACCGTCGACAAAGTTCGGCAGGAACTGGCTGAGCAGATCGGTGGCCCCCTGTCGATCGGTGCCCAGCTTATCCGCCAGCGACTGGATCTCGCCACCGCCAAACGCCGACTGAATTTCACCGCTGCCAATCGCTGCATTCTGGCCGTTGCCAATCCAGGAGTTCAGAATGGCACCAAGACCGCCCTGCTGAAACTTATTAAACAGCACTTCAATGCCGCCCTGCTCCTGAATCCATTCCCAGATGGCCTGAAACTGTCCCGCGTTAAGCCCACCGGCCGCGTTACCGCCGCCGCCGCCCAAAGCACTTTTTAGTAAACCGTCAAGCAAACCCATATTCGACTCCTTCACTCTCGGCACTGAGTGCCTGGCTGGAGGCTTCTTATTTGCTGCGCGCCTGTAATAGCGCGCAGCGCCGGAAGATTATTCGTCTTCCAGATAAGTGTAGCCGTATAAACCGGCTTCGAACTCTTCCAGGAACTGCGCACGCAGCTCCTCATCCAGATCGCTCTGTTTGATCTGATTACGGAAGTGGGTCAGCAGCTCGGCCGGGTTCAGCTGCACATACTCCAGCATGTCCGCCACGGTATCCCCTTCATCGGACAGCTGAACTTCCACGCTGCCGTCAGGGAAGGCAAACACGTCGACCGCTTCGGTGTCGCCGAACAGGTTGTGCATGTTGCCGAGGATCTCCTGATAAGCACCGACCATAAAGAAGCCCAGCATCGGCGGGTTATCAATATCGTACTGCGGCATCGGCATGGTGGTGGCAATACCGTCGCCGTCAACATAGTGGTCGATGGTGCCGTCCGAGTCACAGGTGATGTCCAGCAGCACCGCACGGCGCTCCGGCACCTGATTCAGCCCTTCCAGCGGCATCACCGGGAACAGCTGGTCAATACCCCATGCATCCGGCATCGACTGGAACAGTGAGAAGTTGACGTAAATCTTATCCGCCATGCGCTCCTGCAGTTCGTCAATAATCGGACGGTGCGCGCGGTTGCTCGGGTCAAGATGCTGCTGAATATAGTGGCAAATGCTGAGATAGAGCTGCTCCGCCCAGGCGCGCTGGGTCAGATCGTAAGTCCCCTGCGAATAACCGGTATGGATGTCAAACAGGTCCATCTGGCTGTCGTGCAGCCATTCGCGCAGCGAACGGCGGTTATTCGGCTCGTGCATCTCCTGCCAGGTATCCCACATGCTGACAATCGGGCGCGGGGAATCTGCCTGCGGCGGCTGCGGCTCGCTGAACTCGTTGCGTTCCACACCAATGATGTTGGAAACCAGTACGGTGTGGTGCGCTGTCACGGCGCGGCCCGATTCAGTAATCACCGTTGGATGCGGCAGGCCGTGCTCTTCACAGGCATCGCCAATCGCCCAGATAACATTGTTGGCATATTCGTTCAGGCCGTAGTTGACCGAGCAGTCGCTCTGCGAGCGGGTACCTTCATAGTCAACGCCCAGACCGCCGCCCACGTCGAAGCACTGGATATTGACGCCGAGCTTCGCCAGCTCAACGTAGAAACGCGCCGACTCGCGCACGCCGGTGGCGATATCGCGGATGTTGGCCATCTGCGAACCGAGGTGGAAGTGCAGCAGCTGCAGGCTCTCCATACGGCCCGCTTCGCGCATGATCTCTACCAGCTTCAGTACCTGAGTGGCAGAGAGGCCAAACTTGGATTTCTCCCCGCCGCTCGACTGCCATTTACCGGAACCCTGCGATGCCAGGCGCGCGCGGATACCAAGGCGCGGCACCACATTCAGGCGCTCCGCCTCTTCGAGGACCAGTTTCACCTCGGTCATTTTTTCCAGCACCAGATAGACCTTGTGGCCCATCTTTTCGCCGATCAGCGCGAGGCGGATATATTCACGGTCTTTATAGCCGTTACAGACGATCACCGAACGCGTCATGCCCGCATGGGCCAGCACGGCCATTAGCTCAGCTTTGGAACCGGCTTCCAGGCCCAGCGGCTCGCCGGAGTTGATAAGCGACTCGATAACGCGCTTATGCTGGTTAACCTTAATCGGGTAAACCAGGAAGTAGTCACCGCGATAGCCGTAAGACTCGCGCGCGCGTTTAAACGCGGCGTTAATCGAACGCAGGCGGTGCTGCAGAATTTGGGGGAAGCAGAACAGGGCGGGCAAACGCTGGCCTTCGGCTTCGCGCTCTTTCACCAGCTTCGCGAGATCGACGCGCGCTTCCGGCACATCCGGATCCGGGCAGACGCTGATATGGCCCAGCTCGTTGACGTCGTAGTAGTTATTGCCCCACCAGGCAATATTGTAAGTGCGCAGCATGCGGCTGGCATCTTGATCGCTCATTGCTACCTCCTGCATCGAGCGGAGTACACCCTGTTCGCCAGCTGACGAACCCTTAATATTCTTCATGTCGTCAGACATCGCGAACCTCAAGTTGTAATGAAGCAAAACAGCCAGCAGCTACAGGAGCATCCTGTAGCAAGAAATCATCGACCGTCGCCCGGTTCAGCCCGACAGGCTGAGAGCGAAGAGTCGGCTTATGCAGTATAACATTGTAAAACAAGTCGCGGACTCCGTATCACCAGCCAGAGAGCCAACAGGGACAATACTCAGGATAATCCGAGAATATCGTGGTGTTGTGACAGTTTAACCCGTATGTGGAAAAGCAAGAACTGAGGCTGAAAGTCAGTAAAAACACGGTGACTGACAGTCTGGTGCGGCGCAAGTCAAAACCGCAACGGCAGGCGCGGCGTTTTATACAGCTAACCCTGTGAAATTGCAAAATCTTACTGTGCTAAATGCGACCCCTGTCAGGATTAATTGCCACTCTTTACGCTAACTGAAAAATCCTTTAAGCAAAAAAAACTGGCAATCCGCTTAGCGTGTAACCTAAAATAGCCGTCCAGATGTTAATCCGTCTATACTGGTTAACTTCTAAGCGTCTTGTATTACTGCTCATGGCTTTGCCTGTGGGGGCGCTAATTCTGAGTGACCGGCTGGTTTCCAGTCTTTGCGCTATGCAGTCGATCTTCCACCCGTTCAAGTCAAGGTAAAGAATAAAATGGCTAAACACCTTTTTACATCCGAGTCCGTATCAGAAGGACATCCTGATAAAATCGCCGACCAGATTTCTGATGCCGTGCTCGATGCCATCCTCGAGCAGGATCCGAAAGCCCGCGTTGCGTGCGAGACCTATGTGAAAACCGGCATGGTGCTGGTCGGCGGTGAAATCACCACCAGCGCATGGGTTGATATCGAAGAGATCACGCGTCAGACCGTGCGTGATATTGGCTATGTTCATTCTGATATGGGCTTTGATGCCAACTCCTGCGCCGTACTGAGCGCCATTGGCAAGCAGTCACCTGATATTAACCAGGGCGTTGACCGTACCGATCCGCTGGAACAGGGTGCAGGCGACCAGGGCCTGATGTTTGGCTATGCCACCAACGAAACCGACGTGCTGATGCCAGCTCCCGTGACCTACGCTCACCGTCTGGTGCAGCGCCAGGCAGAAGTGCGTAAAAGCGGCACGCTGCCGTGGCTGCGCCCGGATGCAAAAAGCCAGATCACCTTCCAGTACGATGACGGCAAGATCGTGGGCATTGACGCGGTAGTGCTGTCGACTCAGCACGCGGAAGATATCTCGCAGAAAGATCTGCAGGAAGCGGTGATGGAAGAGATCATCAAGCCGGTTCTGCCTGCTGAGTGGGTCAACGCCAGCACCAAATATCATATCAACCCGACTGGCCGTTTCGTTATCGGTGGCCCAATGGGTGACTGCGGTCTGACCGGACGTAAGATTATCGTTGATACCTACGGCGGCATGGCTCGTCACGGCGGCGGTGCATTCTCCGGTAAGGATCCGTCAAAAGTGGACCGTTCGGCGGCCTATGCTGCGCGCTACGTGGCGAAAAACATCGTTGCTGCCGGTCTGGCCGATCGCTGTGAAATTCAGGTTTCCTACGCTATCGGCGTGGCAGAACCCACCTCAATCATGGTGGAAACCTTCGGCACCGAGAAAATCTCCACCGAAACCCTGACCCTGCTGGTGCGCGAGTTCTTCGACCTGCGCCCTTACGGTCTGATCCAGATGCTGGACCTGCTGCATCCGATCTATCGCGAAACTGCCGCTTACGGTCACTTTGGTCGCGAACATTTCCCTTGGGAAAAAACCGACAAAGCAGCCCAGCTGCGTGAAGCTGCCGGCCTGAAATAACCTTTTCGGCTAACAGTTTCAAAGGGGTACCTTCGGGTGCCCCTTTTTTTATTGGCGAGATGATAACGGTTACATTTATAAATATCTTACTTTTCTGATAATTAAGATTTTCCTCTCTTAACATTTCGACATAAAATGCGCTATTTTCAGCACTGTCTGATGTTGATTGGGCTGCGAAATAATACACACTATAAATTGCTATGACTTACAGGTTACAAAGCGCAGCGGCAGGGAAAAAAGGCATTTTCAGATACTTCTGGTGTGTAAGCGATTACACCAATGTGATCTGAAGCACAGTCTGATGCGCCTGGGTTTTCTAACATCTATAACAACAACAAGCGGTACTACCTAAACGGAGGCGTTATGCCTGATAATAAAAAACGCAGCAGAACATCGAACAAGGCCATGACCCTGTTCGTCTGTTTTCTTGCAGCCCTGGCCGGTCTGCTGTTCGGCCTGGATATTGGCGTTATCGCCGGTGCATTACCTTTCATCGCGAAAGACTTCAACGTCACTGCGCATCAGCAGGAGTGGATCGTCAGCTCAATGATGTTTGGTGCCGCCATCGGTGCCGTCGGCAGCGGCTGGATGTCTTCCTATCTTGGTCGTAAAAAGAGCCTGATGATCGGCGCGGTGCTGTTCGTTATCGGCTCCCTGTGGTCCGCATTTTCGCCAAACCCGGAAATGCTGATTGTTGCCCGCGTCCTGCTGGGCCTGGCAGTCGGTGTCGCTTCCTATACCGCCCCGCTGTACCTGTCTGAAATCGCCCCGGAGAAAATTCGCGGCAGTATGATTTCGCTGTACCAGCTGATGATCACCATCGGTATTCTCGGTGCGTATCTTTCCGATACCGCCTTTAGCTTCACCGGCGAATGGCGCTGGATGCTGGGCGTGATTACCATCCCTGCCCTGCTGCTGCTGGTTGGCGTCTTCTTCCTGCCTAACAGCCCACGCTGGCTGGCGGCGAAAGGTGACTTCCGTAGCGCCCAGCGCGTGCTGGACCGCCTGCGTGATACCAGCGAGCAGGCCAAACGTGAGCTGGATGAGATCCGTGAAAGCCTGAAGATCAAGCAGTCCGGCTGGTCGCTGTTCAAAGACAACAGTAACTTCCGCCGTGCGGTTTATCTGGGCGTGCTGCTGCAGGTGATGCAGCAGTTCACCGGGATGAACGTTATCATGTACTACGCACCGAAAATCTTTGAGATTGCCGGTTTCACCAATACCACGCAGCAGATGTGGGGTACGGTGATTGTCGGTCTGGTGAACGTGCTGGCCACCTTTATTGCTATCGGCCTGGTTGACCGCTGGGGCCGTAAGCCGACGCTGATCCTCGGCTTTATGGTGATGGCGCTGGGGATGGGTATTCTGGGTACCATGCTGCATGTGGGTATTCACTCCGACACCGCACAGTACTTCGCAATCGCCATGCTGCTGATGTTTATCGTTGGCTTCGCCATGAGTGCCGGTCCGCTGATCTGGGTACTCTGTTCTGAAATCCAGCCGCTGAAAGGGCGCGATTTCGGTATCACCGTTTCCACCGCCACTAACTGGATTGCTAACATGATCGTTGGCGCCACCTTCCTGACCATGCTGAACAACCTCGGCAACGCCAACACCTTCTGGGTCTACGCGGCGCTGAACCTGTTCTTCATCGTGCTGACGATTGCCCTGATCCCGGAAACGAAAAACGTTTCGCTGGAGCACATCGAACGCAATCTGTTAGGCGGTAAAAAACTGCGTGATATCGGTCAGCGATAACTGACCTAAACTCTGGCCGGGGCAACCCGGCCAGCTTATTGCTTATCCCCTCGTCCCACCGTATCCTTGCCCTGATGAAACCTCAGAGACTCCCCATCGCCCTGCAACAGGCGGTTATGCGCCAGCTGCGTGAAAAATTGCAGCAGGCTAACCTGCGCCTGGAGCGTAGCTACCCGGAACCGGCGCTGGTCTATCAGCAGCGCGGCACCGCGGCGGGCACAGCATGGCTGCAAAGCTGGGAAATCCGCCTCAACCCGGTACTGCTGCTGGAGAATCAGCAGGCGTTTATCGATGAGGTGGTGCCGCACGAGCTGGCACACCTGCTGGTATGGAAGCACTTTGGTCGCGTCGCCCCGCACGGCAAAGAGTGGAAGTGGATGATGGAGAGCGTGCTCGGCGTCCCCGCACGCCGCACCCATCAGTTTGAAATCAGCTCGGTGCGCAGCCGTGCTTACCCCTATCGCTGCCGCTGTCAGCAGCACCAGCTCACCGTACGCCGTCATAACCGGGTGATGCGTGGCGAGAGCGAATATCGCTGCCTGAAGTGCGGAGATATTTTAACAGCGGGTGATTTCCAGGATTCTTAAAAAACCTCATTTCGTTTAATAATCAGTCGATATCGGGCTGATATCTCAGCCAATTATTCGTAATTACGGGTACTTCTGTTACTCTCCACGCCTCTTTCATGGATTACAGATTTACTGGAATATGTCTCGCAAAATTTGGGCCGTTTTGGCTGTTACCCTGCTGCTTCCCTCCTTCTTTACCCAGGCACTCAGCCTGGATAACTATCACCAGAATAGCTTCAGCCAGGCTAAAGCCTATGCGGCGCAGATCAATGCCGCCGCCCCTGGTAGCTTTTACTGCGGCTGTAAAATTACCTGGCACGGAAAAAAAGGCGTGCCGGACCTCGCGTCCTGCGGTTACCAGGTACGTAAAGACGCTAATCGCGCTGGGCGCATCGAGTGGGAGCACGTGGTTCCGGCCTGGAGCTTTGGCCATCAGCGCCAGTGCTGGCAGAACGGCGGGCGTAAAAACTGTGCCAAAGACAGCGGTTATCGCCGTATCGAAACTGACCTGCACAACCTGCAACCGTCGATTGGTGAGGTGAACGGCGACCGCGGCAACTTTATGTACGGCCGGTGGAACGGTGGAGAGCAGCAGTACGGTCAGTGCGCGATGAAGGTCGACTTCAAAAATAAGCTCGCCGAGCCACCCGCCAGGGCGCGCGGCGCCATTGCCCGCACCTGGTTTTACATGCGCGATCGCTACCAGCTGAGTATGTCGAAGCAGCAAACGCAGCTGATGACCGCCTGGAATAAACTCTATCCGGTCAGCCAGTGGGAGTGTGAGCGCGATGAGCGTATTGCCAGCGTACAGGGCAACCACAATCCGTATGTACAGCGAGCTTGCCAGCGGTAAAATCACTGACCTACACTAAGCCGCAATCACAGCGATTTGATAACTTTCAACAGGATTTCCATGCGTATACCCCGCATTTATCACCCCGAAGCTTTAGACGTGGGCAGTGAATTCGCCCTGAATGACGATGCGGCAAACCATATCGGGCGCGTACTGCGCATGGCGCCGGGCCAGCACCTGGAATTGTTCGATGGCACAAATCTGACTTTTTCCGCCGAGATTATTCAGGCCGATAAAAAAAATGTGCGCGTCAAAATCACCGCAAGCCGCGCCGACAGCCGCGAGTCACCGCTGCACCTGCACCTGGGGCAGGTCATGTCACGCGGTGAAAAGATGGAGTTCACCATCCAGAAAGCGGTAGAACTCGGAGTAAATGTCATTACCCCCTTGTTTTCTGAACGCTGTGGCGTAAAGCTGGATGCCGATCGACTGGCGAAAAAAATCCAGCAGTGGCAGAAAATCGCCATTGCCGCGTGCGAACAGTGCGGACGCAACAGCGTGCCGGAGGTTCGACCCGCGATGGCACTTGACGCCTGGTGTGCCGAGCAGGATAGCGGGTTAAAATTAAATCTTCATCCGCGGGCAGAACACAGTATTAATACCTTACCGCTGCCGGTTGAGCGTGTTCGCCTGTTGATTGGCCCGGAAGGCGGGCTGTCAGCGGATGAAATCAACATGACAGCGCAGCACGGCTTTACCGATATCCTGCTCGGGCCGCGCGTATTGCGTACCGAAACCACCGCCCTGACGGCCATTACCGCCCTGCAGGTGCGCTTTGGTGATTTGGGTTAAACACAGCTAACTAATTTAGAGCGTAGTGGAGAAAAGAATGATCAAGCTTGGCATCGTGATGGACCCGATTACTTCCATCAACATAAAAAAAGACACCAGCTTCGCCATGCTGCTTGAAGCTCAGCGCCGTGGTTATGAAATTCACTACATGGAGATGAACGATCTCTATCTGCGTGGCGGTGAAGGCCGTGCGCGTACCCGTCTGCTGAGCGTTGAGCAGAACGTTGATAAGTGGTTTGAATTTGGCAGCGAACAGGACATCCCCCTGTCCGATCTCAATGTGGTGCTGATGCGTAAGGATCCGCCGTTTGATACCGAATTCATCTATGCCACCTACATCCTTGAGCGTGCAGAAGAGAAAGGCACGCTGATCGTCAATAAGCCGCAGAGCCTGCGCGACTGTAACGAGAAGCTGTTCACCGCATGGTTTGCCGAGCTGACGCCGGATACGCTGGTGACCCGCAACGCCAGCCAGATCCGTGAATTCTGGCATCAGCACGGCGACATCATCCTGAAGCCGCTGGACGGCATGGGTGGGGCCTCCATTTTCCGCGTGAAGAAAGAAGATCCTAACCTGTCGGTGATTATCGAAACGCTGACCCAACACGGCAGCTTCTACTGCATGGCGCAGAACTTCATTCCCGGCATCAAAGACGGTGACAAGCGCGTGCTGGTCGTGGATGGTGAACCGGTGCCTTACTGCCTGGCGCGAATTCCAAAATCGGGCGAAACCCGTGGCAACCTGGCGGCAGGTGGTCGTGGCGAAGCGCGTCCGCTGACCGAAAGCGACTGGGAGATTGCCCGCCGTGTTGGTCCAACCCTGAAAGCAAAAGGACTGATCTTTGTCGGTCTGGATATTATTGGCGACAAGCTGACGGAAATTAATGTGACCAGTCCAACCTGCGTTCGCGAGATCGAAGCCGCATTCCCGATTTCTATCACGGGTATGCTGATGGATGCGATCGAAAAACGCCTGGCCTGATTGTTGCGGCGGGGCCGGATTGCCCCGCTGCTCACCCTTAACGCCCGGGCTTTCGAGCCCGGGCGTTAACCAGATTACAGAACATTAAGTATGAATTTACAGCATCACTTTTTGATTGCCATGCCTACGCTGCAGGACCCGCTGTTCAAACGTTCAGTGGTCTATATCTGTGAACATAATAGTGATGGAGCGATGGGGATAATCGTCAACAAACCGATGGAAAACCTGACGGTTGACGGCATCCTGCAAAAATTGAAAATCTCCCCGGCACCGCGTGATAGCGAAGCGAAGCTGGATAAGCCGGTGTTTGCCGGCGGCCCGCTGGCGGAAGATCGCGGATTTATTCTGCATTCGGCGCAGAAAACCTTTTCCTCCAGCATTCGGGTGTCGGATAACACCGTGATCACCACTTCGCGTGACGTCCTGGAAACGCTGGGCACGCCCGAGCAGCCCGAGCACGTGCTGGTGGCGCTGGGCTACTGCGCCTGGGAGAAAGACCAGCTGGAAACCGAGCTGCTGGAGAATGCGTGGCTCACCACCCCGGCCAACAGCAATATCCTGTTCCACACGCGTATTGCCGAGCGCTGGCGTGAAGCGGCGAAAAGTATTGGCGTGGATATCCACAATATCGCCAGTGATGCAGGGCACGCCTGATGAGCCCTCAGACTCTGCTCTCTTTCGACTTCGGAACCAAAAGCATTGGCGTGGCCATTGGCCAGCAGCTGACCGGTACCGCCCGCCCGCTGGCTGCACTGAAGGCCAACGATGGCGTTCCCGACTGGAACAAAATTGAAGCGCTGCTGAAAGAGTGGCAGCCGGACCGCGTGGTGGTGGGGTTACCGCTCAATATGGATGGAACCGAGCAACCTCTCACCGCACGGGCGCGTAAGTTCGCCAACCGCCTGCACGGCCGCTTTGGCGTACAGGTTGATCTGCACGATGAGCGCCTCAGCACCGTCGAGGCCCGCGCCGAACTGTTTGAACGCGGCGGCTTTCGCGCCCTGAGTAAAGGCAGCGTCGACTCGCTCTCTGCGGTGATTATCCTGGAGAGCTGGTTCGAGAATAATTATTCGTAAATGTCATCGGGTCAGGCACGCCTGCCCCCTACAACATCGCCGTAGGGTCGAGGCATGCCTCGACCGCTGCTGAGTCAACTTAACCTAATAATCCCCTTCTCTGCCGCTCCGCCATGCTCTGCTCGAAGGTCTGCATCCCCAGCTGACTGCCGGTCTGCAACAGCGCGGGCAGCTGGTGTGTTTTACCCTCGCGGATCAGGTTCGCTACTGCCGGGCTGTTGACCAACACCTCGAACAGCGCTACTCGCCCCTGCTGCGCCGCCACTAAACGCTGAGCGATCACCGCTTGTAAACTGCCTGCCAGCTGGCTGCGCACCAGATTCTTTTCGCTGCCCGGAAACACATCCACCAGCCGCTCCACTGCCTGAGCGGCGCCGCGGGTGTGCAGCGTCGCCAGCACCAGGTGCCCGGTCTCCGCGGCGGTCAGCGCCAGCTGGATTGTCTCGGCATCACGCAGTTCCCCCAGCAGGATCACATCAGGGTCCTCGCGCAGCGCCGCGCGCAGCCCATCACCAAAGCGGGTAAAGTGCTGGCCCATTTCACGCTGCTGGATCAGCGACTGCGCGCTGCTGTGCAGAAACTCGATCGGGTCCTCCAGCGTCAGGATATGGCGCCGCTGCTGCTGATTCATCGCCGCAATCAGCGCCGCCAGCGTGGTCGACTTGCCGCTGCCCGTCGCGCCGACGACCAGCACCAGCCCCTCCTGAAGCTGTAGCAGCGTCTGGCTGATGGCGGGCAGGTGCAGCGCTTCCAGCGGCGGACAGTGGCTGGCAATCAGGCGCAGCGCCAGCGACAGGCCGCAGCGCTGACGAAACAGGTTGGCGCGCAGCCGCACGCCATCCGGCATGGTCAGGGCAAAATCCACCTGCCCGCTGCGCGCCAGCTCCTGATGCTGGGCCGTGCTCAGCCAGCGCAGCGCGAAGCTCTCCAGCCACTCATCGCGCATCACCCCTTCACCCTCAATGCGCTCCAGGCGACCATTACAGCGCCAGAAGGGATAATGACCACTGCAAAGGTGCAGATCGCCTGCATTATGCTTTACACTAAGGGCCACAATTTCTTCAATATCCATATTTTCTCCCTGACTATGACTTCGATTGAGCACAACTTACAGCAAGTCCAGCTGCGGATCTCAGCGGCGGCAGCACAGTGCGGGCGCGATCCGAAAGAGATTACGCTGCTTGCAGTGAGCAAAACCAAACCCGCGAGCGCGATCGAAGAAGCAGTGGCTGCCGGGCAGCGCTGCTTCGGCGAAAACTACGTGCAGGAAGGCGTGGATAAAATCCAGCTGCTGGCTAATCCTGCACTCACCTGGCACTTTATCGGTCCGCTGCAATCCAACAAGAGTCGGCTGGTGGCGGAGCACTTTGACTGGTGCCATACCGTTGACCGTCTGCGCATTGCCAGCCGCCTTAACGACCAGCGCCCGGCAGGGTTGGATGCACTGAATGTTCTGATTCAGGTAAATATCAGTGACGAACAGAGTAAATCAGGCATTATGCTGGCTGACCTGCCTGCGCTTGCTCAGCAGATAGCGGAAATGCCGCGTCTGAAACTGCGCGGGCTGATGGCAATCCCGGCGCCGGAAAGCGACTACGCACGGCAGCTGGCGGTGTGTCAGCAGATGGCGCAGGCTTTCAAGCAGCTGCAACAGGATTACCCCGGCGTCGACACGCTGTCGCTGGGAATGAGTGACGATATGGCTGCTGCTATAGCGGCGGGCAGTACCATGGTGCGTATTGGCACTGCAATTTTCGGCGCGCGCGACTACGGTCAGGCCGCTGCTAATCACAACAACTGAGGAACCTCATGCTAGCGTTGATCTTTCTGGTAACAACCGTGATGGCGATTTATATCAAAGTGTTGTTACTGCGCATCTGGATGCAGTGGGCGCGCTGCGACTTCTACAACCCGTTCTCACAGTTTGTGGTGAAAATCACTCAGCCGGTGGTAAAACCGCTGCGACGCATTATCCCCTCTATCGGGCCGCTGGATAGCGCCTCCCTGCTGATTGCGTATATCGTCAGCGTACTGCTGGGGCCGGTGCTGCTGCGTCTGTTCGTGCCGGATCCGATCTTCCTCTACCTCGGCCTGGTTATCCTGGTGAAAGCCGCCGGCGTGCTGGTGTTCTGGGTGATCATCGTGCGCTCACTGATGAGCTGGATAAGCCAGGGGCGCAACCCGGTTGACTACGTGCTGATCCAGCTGACCGAGCCGTTAATGGCCCCGGTGCGCCGCATTATTCCGGCGATGGGCGGCATCGATTTCTCAGCAATGGCGGTGATCCTGATCCTCTACATGCTGAATTTCTTAGGCCTTGAATACATCCCAGGCTGGGCCCAGTTCTAATCTAACCGTCGCCTTTTACCCTACAGGTGCGTTGGTCGCCTTCCTGTAGGGCAAAATTCCCGGTTATATCACTCTTCATTGTTGTGGATTAACTATGCAAAAAGTCGTACTCGCCACCGGCAACCCCGGTAAAGTTCGTGAACTGGCTGACCTGCTGGCCGCGTTTGGCCTTGATATCGTGGCGCAGACGGAACTGGGCGTGGAGTCAGCCGAAGAGACCGGCCTGACCTTTATTGAGAATGCCATTCTGAAAGCGCGCCACGCGGCAGCCGTCACCGGCCTGCCGGCGATTGCCGATGACTCCGGTCTGGCGGTCGATGCGCTCGGCGGCGCACCAGGAATCTACTCGGCGCGCTACGCGGGCCTTGACGCCAGCGACCAGCAGAATCTTGACAAGCTGCTGGTCACGCTGGGTCCCGTGCCGGATGGCCAGCGCCAGGCGCAGTTCCACTGCGTGCTGGTCTATCTGCGCCATGCTGAAGACCCAACCCCGCTGGTATTCCACGGCAGCTGGGAAGGTGAAATCACCCGCGCTGAAGCAGGCCAGGGAGGATTTGGCTATGACCCGATCTTCTATGTGCCGGAATTAGGGAAAACGGCGGCAGAGCTGACAAAGGACGAAAAGCGTGCGGTTTCTCATCGCGGTAAAGCGTTGAGCCTGCTGCTGGACGCCATGAAAAATGGTTAAGCTGCCCCCGTTAAGCCTGTACATCCACATTCCGTGGTGCGTACAGAAATGCCCGTACTGCGATTTCAATTCCCACGCGTTAAAAGGCGAAGTGCCGCACGAGGAGTACGTGCAGCACCTGCTGAACGATCTGGATATCGACCTGCCGCTGACCGGCGGGCGCGAGGTCAGCACCCTCTTTATTGGTGGCGGCACCCCGAGCCTGTTAAGCAGCGAAGCGATGCAGATGCTGCTGGATGGCGTGCGGGCGCGCCTGCCGCTATCGCCAACGGCTGAAATCACCATGGAAGCCAACCCCGGCGCCGTGGAAGCCGACCGCTTCAGCGGCTATCAGCGCGCGGGCATCAACCGCATCTCGATTGGCGTGCAGAGCTTCAGCGCCGCCAAGCTGGAGCGGCTGGGGCGCATTCACGGCCCCGAAGAGGCCCGGCGTGCCGCAAAGCTGGCGGAAGACCTCGACCTGCGCAGCTTTAACCTCGACCTGATGCACGGCCTGCCCGATCAGTCGCTGGCCGAAGCGCTGGACGATTTACGCCAGGCAATTGCCCTCAACCCACCGCACCTGTCGTGGTATCAGCTGACCATTGAACCGAACACGCTGTTCGCCTCACGGCCGCCGCGCCTGCCGGATGAAGACGACCTGTGGGATATTTTCGAGCAGGGGCATCAGCTGCTGAGCGCCGCCGGCTATCAGCAGTATGAGACTTCGGCCTACGCCAAACCGGGCTATCGCTGCGAGCACAACCTAAACTACTGGCGCTTTGGCGATTACCTCGGCATCGGCTGCGGCGCGCACGGCAAGCTCACCCAGCCAGATGGCACGATTATTCGCACCACCAAAACCAAGCATCCGCGCGGTTTTATGGCTGGGAAATATCTTGATAAGCGCCATGAAGTGGCGGACAGCGAGAAGCCATTCGAGTTCTTTATGAACCGTTTCCGCCTGCTGGAAGCCGCGCCGCGTGCCGAATACAGCCTTTACACCGGTCTTGCGGAAAGCACCATTCGCGCGCAGATCGACAGGGCACTGGCGAAGGGTTACCTGACGGAAACCGCGGAATACTGGCAGATTACGGAGAAGGGGAAGCTGTTCCTGAATTCGTTGCTGGAGCTGTTTTTAACGGAATAAAAAAGGCCGACCGGTAAAAAGGGTCGCCCCTGAGAGCGGTAGGGGCTGACCTTCTTTTTCGGTCAGCCCGCATAAACCACGACTACTTCAATCCGGCAATCAGCGCCTTGCGTTGCCCTTCCAGCGCGGTCACGCGATTACACACCTCATGACCAAAGTTCTGGAAATCCTGCTCCTGATTGCTCCACTCGGCCTGAATTGCCTGCTGTAAGCCACCAAGGTTGCCCATAATCGCCTGCAGAGGATTATCGCCGCTGGTCTGCTTGCTGCCCATCTCGTTCAGGCTGTCCTGCACCACGCCGCCCAGCGCGTTCTGCACCAGCTGTTCACCGTCCTGACGTACCTGATTGACCGCCTGATGGTGGAAGGTCAAGCCGTCGCTGCGGTGCTCAATAATGCGGTTCATCTGCTGCTTGAGCTGGCCGTCCAGCGTCGTCAGGCGCTGACGCACCTTGCTGTTTTCACCCAGCTTCTGCACCACCACCCGGTCCAGCGCCACGCGGCCTTTCTCCAGGCGCTGCTGGGCACCACTATCAATCCACGGCAGGTCGCGGCGCAGCGCGCCTTGGTAATCAATGGCTTTCTGGCGCGTGGCGGCGTCAACATCGACCACTTTGCCGTTGCGCTGCACATCGCCTACCGGAGAGATTGCCAGTTTACCGCTGGCACCCACCACCTCAACCTGGTTTGGGCTGATGATGATGTCGTCCTGAGGATTCACGCTGCACTGGTAATCTGCCTGTGCCTGACCGGCGGCCAGCAGCAGTAATGCCCCGCTGAAAAGCGCTTTGCGCATAAATTTCGCTCCTTGATTGAGAAAGGGCCGATCGAAAAAAGATCGGCCCTTACAATGGGTGATGTGCTTTCTCTCGTAGGGGCTGACCCTCTTTTTCGGTCAGCCCTGACAAGTTAGTCCCACCAGACGTCGAAAAGTTCGGTCACTTTAACATCGTTTAACTTACGCGCTTCCAGCCAGTTCTTCACCAGTTCGCGGTGCTCATCGGTGCATTTACCGATTTTCTGCAGGCAGATCAGACCTTCCCACTGCAGGTAGCCGCTGCCGTCAAACGCCAGGCCGTTAGGGTCGATCACTTCATTGATCAGGGCATCAACCGTACTGTCGATGGTCTCTTCGCTACTGCCTTCCGGGAAAGTGAAGCCCACGGAAAAACCTAACTCCTGAAACTCATCAATGTGCATTTTCTTACGAAGACGACGACTGCGTTGTGTAGCCATTATTTAACCCTCTCAAACATCAGATCCCAAACACCGTGGCCAAGACGCTGGCCGCGCTGCTCAAATTTAGTTAACGGTCGTGATTCCGGGCGTGGCACCCAGTTAGCCGTTTCCGACTGGTTTTTGTAACCGTCGATGCTGCTCATCACTTCGAGCATATGTTCAGCATAGGCTTCCCAGTCGGTTGCCATATGGAACACGCCGCCCAGCTTCAGCTTGCGCATCACCAGCTCGGCAAACGGCACCTGCACGATGCGGCGCTTATTGTGGCGCGCTTTATGCCACGGATCGGGGAAGAATAGCTGCACCATACGCAGCGAATTATCCGGGATCATGGTGTTCAGCACTTCCACCGCGTCATGGCACATCACGCGCAGGTTATCGACGCCCGCTTCCTGCGCCGTAGCCAGGCAAGCCCCCACGCCAGGCGAGTGCACTTCAATGCCGAGGAAGTTCTGCTGCGGATTGCTGGCCGCCATTGACACCAGCGAAGCGCCCATGCCAAAACCAATCTCTAATACCACCGGCGCATCACGGCCAAACAGCGTGGTTAAATCGACCGGTTCCGGCTGATACTCAACGCCCATCACCGGCCACAGCTGATCCAGCGCCTGCTGCTGGCCTTTAGTCAGACGGCCCTGGCGGCGCACAAAGCTGCGGATCCGGCGCATAGCGCGGCCGTTTTCGTCAAATTCCGGTGAGATAACATCGTTTTTCATGATTCTGCCTGCGGCTGTGCACTTTGGAAAGCGGGCATTATGCCTTCAGGAAGGCAAAACATAAAGACCGCCCTGCTTGTCAGCTTACCCGGCTAGCAGTATAGACGCCGCAGGCATCGCTGGCTGCATCCGGCCAGCAATGCGATAACAAATTACCGTGATTATCCGGTTTACACTCCTTACTGTCTGTGCTGGAATCCCTGCCTGATTTTTAGCAACGACAGGGCGGCGGTTTCGATGATGCAGGCAGCACAATTTTCTCAGCAGGTACTGGCGTGGTATCAGCGCTTCGGGCGGAAAACCCTGCCGTGGCAGCTGGAAAAAACGCCCTACAAAGTCTGGCTGTCCGAGGTGATGCTGCAACAGACGCAGGTCGCCACCGTCATCCCCTATTTTGAACGCTTTATGTCACGCTTCCCGACCGTTACCGACCTCGCCGCCGCGCCGCTGGATGAAGTACTGCATCTGTGGACCGGCCTAGGCTATTACGCCCGCGCGCGCAACCTGCATAAAGCGGCGCAAAGGGTGGCCGAGAAGCATGGCGGTCTCTTCCCGCAAACCTTCGAAGAGGTCGCTGACCTGCCCGGCGTCGGGCGCTCCACCGCCGGGGCTATCCTCTCTCTGGCGCTCGGTAAGCATTTCCCTATTCTTGACGGCAACGTGAAGCGCGTGCTGGCGCGCTGCTATGCGGTGGATGGCTGGCCGGGGAAGAAAGAGGTGGAGAAACGCCTGTGGCAGATCAGCGAAGAGGTCACCCCTGCCGAAGGGGTCAGCCAGTTCAATCAGGCGATGATGGATCTGGGCGCAATGGTTTGCACACGCTCCAAACCCAAGTGCGAGATCTGCCCGCTGAACCTCGGCTGCATTGCCTATGCTAACAGCAGCTGGGCACAGTACCCTGGCAAAAAGCCGAAGCAGACTATCCCACAGCGCACCGGCTGGCTGCTGCTGATGCAGCAGGGGCAGGATGTCTGGCTGGAGCAGCGCCCGCCGGTGGGGCTGTGGGGCGGGCTGTTCTGCTTCCCGCAGTTCAGCACTGAAGAGGAGCTGCGCCAGGCGCTACGCAACAACGGGGTGGATGACCAGCGGCTGCAGCAGATGACTGCCTTCCGCCACACCTTCAGCCATTTCCATCTGGATATTGTGCCTATGTGGCTGGATCTGCCTTCGGCCCGTGTGGCAATGGATGCCGGGCCGGGTCTCTGGTATAACTTAGCGCAGCCGCCCGCCGTAGGGCTGGCCGCGCCGGTGGAACGTCTGCTACAGCAGCTGCGTCAGCCGCAGCAAATGGCGCTGAGCGCTCGCGCGACAGAAGAAGAGGAAGAGTAATGAGCCGAACTATTTTTTGCACGTTCCTGCAACGTGACGCCGAAGGGCAGGACTTTCAGCTGTATCCGGGCGATGTGGGTAAGCGCATCTACAACGAGATTTCTAAAGAAGCCTGGTCAAAGTGGATGGCAAAACAGACTATGCTGATCAACGAAAAGAAACTCAGCATGATGAACCCAGATGACCGTAAGCTGCTGGAGCAGGAGATGATTAAGTTCCTGTTTGAAGGCCACGAAGTCCATATCGAAGGTTATACCCCGCCAGAAGAATAAGCGTTGGGCCTCACAGATGAGGCCCTCTCAATTGTGGGCGAAGCATTAAACGATGAACAAGAAACTGATAAGTCTGCTGGTTATTGCACCATTACTGATCTCCTGCTCCGGCAAGAAACAGAATAACTATCATGAAGAGTGGGTTAAAGACACCAACGGCTTTGATATCCTGATGGGTCAGTTTGCCCACAACATTGAGAATATCTGGGGCATTAACGAAGTACTGATCGCCGGTCCAAAAGACTACGTGAAGTACAGCGATCAATATTATACCCGTAGCCATATCAACTTCGACGCCGGTAGCATCACCATTGAAACCATCGCCGGAACGGATCCTATGGCCAGCCTGCGCCAGGCGATTATCACGACCCTGCTGATCGGCGAAGATCCGGGTAATGTCGATCTGTACTCCGACGTCAACGATATTCAGATCAGTAAAGAGCCGCTGCTGTACGGCCAGGTGCTGGATAACACCGGCCAGCCGATCCGCTGGCAGGGGCGCGCCGCCAGCTTTGCTGATTACCTGATCCAGAATAAGCTGCAAAAGCGTAATTCTGGCCTGCATGTGATCTGGTCCGTCACCATTCCGATGGTGCCAAACCACCTCGACAAGCGTGCGCACAAATACCTGCCGATGGTGCGTAAAGCCGCCGAGAAATACGGGGTCGATCAGTCGCTGATCCTGGCAATTATGCAGATTGAATCGAGCTTCAACCCCTATGCGGTCAGCCATGCGGATGCGCTGGGCCTGATGCAGGTCGTGCAGCACACCGCCGGGGTCGACGTTTTCCGTATGAAGGGGAAATGGGGCAAGCCGAGCCGCAGCTATCTGCTGGACCCGGAAAACAATATCGATGCCGGTACCGCGTACCTGTCGATACTGCAGGGCAGCTACCTGTCCGGCATCAGCAACAGCACCTCGCGCCGCTATGCGGTGATCACCGCCTACAACGGCGGAGCGGGCAGCGTGCTGAGGGTGTTCTCCAGCGATAAAAATCGCGCCTTCAGCAACATTAACGATATGTCACCGGCGCAAGTCTATCAGCAGCTGACCACCAACCACCCGTCAGCGGAATCACGCCGCTACCTGGTGAAAGTGACCAACGCGCAGAAAGGCTATCACCGCTACTGACAGCCGCAGAGGCCGGGCATGCCCGGCCTTGTTTTTGGCTGCTATTTAGCGACTGATGTTTTTGAATTTTTTGGTGGTGTCGGTCAGCGCCACTTCGGTTGGCAGGCGTTCCATCGAACTGGCACCGTAGAAGCCGTCGCACTGCGGGCAGTTTTCGAGGATGTACTGCGCATCTTGCGGGCTGGAGATTGGCCCGCCGTGGCACAGCACAATCACATCTTCACGCACCGCTTTGGCCGCAGCGGCCCACTCGTTGATCAGCGGCACACAGTCCCTGAGCTGCAGGGCGGTTTCTGCACCGATATTACCGCCGGTGGTCAGGCCCATATGCGGCACGATGATATCCGCACCCGCTTCGGTCATGGCCACCGCGTCTGCGGCGCTAAACACGTAAGGGGTGGTCAGCATCTCTTTCTGATGCGCCAGACGGATCATCTCCACTTCCAGCCCGTAACCCATGCCGGTCTCTTCCAGATTGGCGCGGAAATTGCCGTCAATCAGGCCCACCGTCGGGAAGTTCTGCACGCCGGAAAAACCCAGCGCCTTGAGGTCGTCGAGAAACTTATCGAAATTGCAGAACGGATCGGTGCCGTTGACGCCAGCCAGCACCGGCGTCTGTTTCACTACCGGCAAGACCTCTTTCGCCATATCAACGACGATCTCGTTGGCATTGCCGTAGGCCAGCAGCCCGGCCAGTGAACCCCGCCCGGCCATGCGGTAGCGGCCGGAGTTGTAAATGACGATCAGATCGATACCGCCAGCCTCTTCGCACTTGGCCGACAGCCCGGTCCCCGCGCCGCCGCCGATGATCGGCTCGCGGCGGGCAATCATCTGTCTGAACTTAGTCAGCAGCTGCTGACGATTAAAAGCAGGCATAGTTATTTTCCTCTGGGTGCCAGTTGGCGAAATTGAGCCACCGCCGCAGCGGCAAATTGTGGATGATTAATATTCCACGGCAGTCTGATTATTTGTCGCAGCGTGGTTTGCTTTAGCTCAGCTTCCAGCGTGCGGATAAAGGCCCGATCCGCTTCCGGTGACCAGAACGGCTGGCCTTCTGCATCCAGCGCCGAGAAGCCACCTTCCGGGATCAAAAAGCGGATCTCGCCCGCGCAGCGGTTGAGCTTTTCCGCGATCCAGCGTGCCATCGCCACATTCTCTTCTACCGTGGTGCGCATCAGCGTCACCTGCGGATTGTGGTGATAGAACAGGCGAGCCGCGTACTTTGCCGGAATAGTGGAAGGATGGCCGAAGTTGACCATATCCAGTGCCCCGCAGGAGATGACGCAGGGTACTTCGCTGCGCGCCAGCGCATCAAAACGATCTTCACCGCAGGCCAGTACGCCCTCAAACAACAGATCGCACACCTCGGTGGTGGTCAGATCCAGCATCCCGCAGAGCATATGGCTGTCCGCCAGCTTCTCCATGGCTTTGCCGCCGCTGCCGGTGGCGTGGAATACCAGACAGTCATAGTCGGCCTCCAGCCCGCTGCTGACGGCCTCAACGCACGGTGTGGTAACGCCAAACATCGTCAGGCCGATAGCCGGCTTATCGCTGCTGTCCGGCGGCACGGAAAACATTACCGCCCCGGCAATCTGATGCGCGGCATTGCCCAGCACCCGGCGCGAAATGCGGTTCAGCCCGGCAACATCCGTCACCGAGTAAAGCATGGCGATATCGCTGGCGCCGATATAGCCGGAAACGTCACCGGACGCCATGGTGGAGACCATCAGCTTCGGGATGCCCACCGGCAGCGCCTGCATTGCGGGCGTGATCAAGGCCGTACCGCCCGAACCGCCTAAGCCGATCACCCCGGCTACATCATCGCGCTGGCTAAGGAAAATCTCAAAAGCCTTGGCCATCGCCACTATCGCCTTCCCCCTGTCGCCACAGAACACTGCACCGCGCCCTTCAGGGTGGAAATCCGCCACGGTTTCGGCAGAAATATCACCGGTAAAAGGTGTGCTAAGTTGTTGAGTTGACAGGTCAACTGTAACGACTTTTACCCCAGCCTGAGCAATCAGCCCGCTGACGTAAAACAGTTCCCTTCCTTTAGTATCCGCTGTCGCAACAGCGTAGATGGATCCAGTATCATTATTCATTGGCGTTAAAAAAACCTGTTATTTAGATTAATAAAGAGTTGATTAACTTGAGATAAAAACGTAAATAACCATAAGGTACAAAGAAACCACACTAAGTGACGCTAACAGTAGCACCTTGAAGATTGATAAATCAATTGAATGAAATATGAGTCTCTTAGTGATTTTGACTACGCTTATATGACCTGGGAGCAGCAGCAACCCTCCCCGGGCAGTCAACGCCGGTGACACTTATAGCTGTCTGCCGACCCGAAGATGAGATCGTTTGAACTGGAAAAATGAGGTTATCGTGGAGCAAAGGGATTCCGCTGGGGTGTTAGGGTTAACATCAACACGCGCAAGAACACGCCGCTTACTGATTGATACAGCGATGAAATTGTTTGATAGCGGGGCCTTTCCCTCTATCACTGAAGTAGCCCAGGAAGCGCAGCTGTCGCGCGCCACGGCTTATCGCTACTTCCCCACGCAAAGCGCGCTGGTCTCAGCTATCGTCACGGAGACGCTTAGCCCGATTAAACACTGGCAGCCGACCAAAAAGGATGCCAGCGAGCGCATTGATGAGCTGCTGAGCTTTGCCTTTCCGCGCATGCTGAAGCATGAAGGTACGCTGAGGGCCGCGCTGCACCTGTCACTAACCCAGTGGGCGCAGTCGCAGTCGACCGATGCGGTGCCGCCCAAAGAGAAGCTGGTGCGCGGCAATCGTAAAGCGATGCTGACCCAGGTCGCCGCGCCGCTGAGTAAAGAGCTGCCGCCCGCGCTAATGGAGCGCGTGCTGCAGTCGCTGTCGCTGGTTTACGGCTCAGAGATTTTTCTGGTGATGAAGGATATCTGGGGCTGTGACAACGATGAGCTACAGGATATCGGCAAGTGGATTGCCAAAGCTATCGTGCGCCAGGCGCGGGAAGATGCTCTGGAACTGTAATAAAGCGTGGGTTAGTACCGGGCGAGGCATGCCTCGCCCCTGCGCTGAACCACCTTAACGGTCGGGCATGCCTCGCCCCTGCGCTGAACCACCTTAATGGTCGGGCATGCCTCGCCCCTGCGCTGAATCACCTTAATGGTCGGGCATGCCTCGCCCCTGCGCTGAGTCACCGTAGTGGTCGGGCATGCCCGACCCAGTTTTTCACGCCAGCACATACCCTTGCAGGCGCTTCACGCCGTCTTCACCCGCTTCGACATACACGCCCTGCAACTCCGGTGAGAAGCCCGGCAGCAGGTTCAGCCCCTCTTCCAGCGCCAGGAAGTAGCGCTGAACCGCCCCGCCCCACACTTCGCCCGGCACCACGCACAGCACGCCCGGAGGATAAGGCAGCGCGCCTTCCGCCGCGATGCGTCCTTCTGCCTCAGCGATCGGCACCAGCTCCACGTTCCCGCGAATAAACTCGATATTGGCATCCTGCGGGTTCATCGCCACTTTTGGCAGGCTCTGCTGGCGGAACATCGCCTTTTGCAGATCCTTCACGTCGTGGCTGACGTACAGATCGTGCATCTCCTGACACAGGCGCTTCAGCGTATAGCCCGCATAGCGGGCCGCATTTTTGCGGTAAATGGTCGGCAGCACGTCGCGCAGCAGGGCATCTTCTTTGATGTGCTGCTCGAACTGCGCCAGCTTCGCCACCAGCTTCGCCATCTTTTCTACGCTCTCCGCCGGGGTCAGCAGGAACAGGATCGAGTTAAGATCGCACTTCTCCGGCACCACGCCATTCTCACGCAGGTAGTTGGCGAGGATGGTGGCTGGAATGCCGAACGAGGCATATTTGCCGCTGGCGGCATCAATGCCCGGCGTGGTCAGCAGCAGCTTGCACGGGTCGACCAGATACTGATCCTTCTCATAACCGGCAAAGCCGTGCCACGCTGCGCCTGGCGCAAAGCTGAAGTAGCGCGGATCGGCGGCGATCGCATGCGTTGGCGCATCCTGCCAGGGTTTACCGTCAACCTCGTCTGGGATAAACGGTTGGATCATCTCACAGCGCGCGAGGATCGCCTTACGCGCATCAATCCCCAACACCACGCACTCGTGCCACAGGCGGCGTCCGGCCTCGCCCTGATGCATTTTCGCGTTGATATCCAGCGCGGCAAACAGCGGGTAGAACGGGCTGGTAGAGGCGTGCAGCATAAAGGCATTGTTCAGCCGCTTGTGGCTGCAAAAACGCGGCTGGCCGCGCAGGTGGTTATCTTTTTTATGGATTTGCGAGGTCTGCGAGAAGCCCGCCTGCTGCTTATGCACCGACTGAGTAACGAAAATGCCAGGGTCTGAGGGTTTGAGATCCAGCAGCAGCGGCGAGCAGGCCTGCATCACCGGAATAAACTGCTCGTAGCCGACCCACGCCGAGTCAAACAGGATGTAGTCACACAGGTGGCCGATGCTGTCGATCACCTTACGCGCGTTGTATACCGTGCCGTCATAGGTGCCAAGCTGGATCACCGCCAGGCGGAACGGGCGCTCGTCGCTGGCGCGATGCGGCGCAACCTGCTGGATCTGTTTGCGCACGTAGGCTTCATCAAAACAGTGCGCGTCAATGCCGCCGATAAAGCCAAACGGGTTGCGCGCGGTTTCCAGATAAACCGGCGTCGCCCCGGCCTGGATCAGCGCCCCGTGGTGGTTGGATTTATGGTTATTGCGGTCGAACAGCACCAGATCGCCACGCGTCAGCAGCGCATTCGTCACCACTTTATTGGCGCTGGAGGTGCCGTTAAGCACGAAGTAGGTTTTATCGGCGTTGAACACCTTCGCGGCAAACTTCTGCGCATGCTTGGCCGAGCCTTCGTGGATCAGCAAATCGCCCAGCTTGACGTCCGCATTGCACATATCAGCGCGAAACACGTTCTCGCCAAAGAAGTCGAAGAACTGCCGTCCTGCCGGATGCTTTTTGAAGAACTCACCGCCCTGATGGCCGGGGCAGGCAAAGGTGGTGTTATCCATCGCCACGTATTTGGTCAGCGTCTGGAAGAACGGCGGCAGCAGCTGCGCCTGGTACTGCGCGGCGGCGGCTTCCAGCAGCGCAGCATCTTCCGCCTCTCCGCTCAGCACGCCGTCCACCGCCGGCAGATCTTCCGCCTGCGAAGCATCATCCAGCGCGATAAATACCGGCAGGTTAAAACCGGTATGACGCAGCAGCGCCAGCACGCCGGAGCGCGAATCAGAAACGGAGAGCACCACCGCTGCCACATCGGTAAAGTCGGTGTTATCCAGCGTCACGACTTCGCGCCCGGTCTGGAGGTGAATAGCGACGGTGGTACTGGCTGCAATTTTCAAAGGTGTCATAGCACAAATCCCAGGCGGTCAAGGATGAGTGGGTGCCAGAGGCACAGCATAGCAAGGCGCAAAAACGCCTTGCTGGCGAAAGAGTCACAGGCTGTCAGCGATGAAGTGCCGCTCAGACCGATAGACATCAGTAAAATCAGATCGCGTCTGTTTTTACGCATGGCCAAAAGTTAAGCGTAAGAAAACCTCACCGCACGGTGAAAGAATTTATCAACAGGGTATTACAGCAGGAAGATCGGCGGGCGCCCGGCATCAGCAGATGTCGGTTACAGATGCTGGCTGGCAGCAGTGAACCTCTCATGGCGGCGACCTCGATACGGGGATGATGAACACGTCAGAATTTTCGCAATAATGGCATTTTTTAATTGCTGGTTCAACCGGCAAAACAGCCTGCGCGGCAGGGAGTTCAGCGCCTCAATGCTATGGATTTTGCCCGAAAAAGTGACGATAAGTTGGTCTTTCAGAACAGTATTGATGGAAAAGAGTGCAATCAGTCGCTGTTCTTCAATAAAGCCGTTGACGGGATCGATGGCATACGGTTTAATGCGCCCCGTTGCCCGAATAGCTCAGTCGGTAGAGCAGGGGATTGAAAATCCCCGTGTCCCTGGTTCGATTCCGGGTTCGGGCACCACATTCAGAAGAACCCGCCTATGGCGGGTTTTTTGCTTTCTGCGGTATCTCACAGCGGAATCATCACGGCACATCTCCTTCTGCAAACTCACGCTGAAAGTTTTTATCCATCACAACTAGACGACTGGTCTAATTGGTGTTAACTTTACTTCAGCCACACCGCAGGCACGAATCTCAACGCGCCGTAGACGACTGGTCTAATTTAAACGCTAAACTTAACGGCAGGAGATTGATGATGAAGATTCTTATGGTGTTAACCTCACACGATCGGCTGGGCAATACCGGACGCAAAACCGGTTTCTGGCTGGAAGAGCTGGCTGCGCCCTACTACGCATTTAAAGATGCCGGCGCGCAGATCACCCTGGCCTCGCCAAAAGGCGGCAACCCGCCGTTAGATCCAAAAAGTAATGAGCCTGACTTCCAGACTGAGCATACTCACCGCTTTGAGGCCGATGCGGCAGCAACCGCCCAGCTCGCCGCGACAGTTCGCCTGGACAGCATTTCAGCGGCTGACTACGACGCAGTATTCTATCCAGGCGGCCACGGTCCACTGTGGGATCTGGCCGAGGATGAAAACTCCATCAGGCTTATCGAGAACTTCCTGGCGGCTAACAAACATGTCGCCCTGGTTTGCCATGCGCCGGGCGTGCTGCGCCACGTCACAACGCCTGAAGGAAAACCGCTGGTGGCAGGCAGAAAGGTGACCGGCTTCACCAACAGCGAAGAAGAAGCGGTCGGCCTGACTGAGGTGGTGCCATTCCTGGTGGAAGACGAGCTGATTGCCAAAGGCGGGATCTACTCCAAAGGCCCGGACTGGAGTTCCTATGTGGTCAGTGATGGCCTGCTGATCACCGGACAAAACCCAACGTCGTCTGCAGCGACGGCAGAACAGCTGCTTAAACAGCTGGCTGAATAGAAGCAGGCTGATATTGTGGCGTGGACGAGTAGAGCCGTTTTTGTGAAAATAGGGTTCTACTCTCCCGCGAACAGACAACCGACCTGGCTTTTGGTAACGTGACCCTATGACAACTGCAACTCAATTCCATGGCAATGAAATCCGCGACCACATTCTTGCTACAGGCCAGCGCATCATGGCCGGTAAGGGATTTTCTGCCGTTGGATTGAATGAAATACTCAAAGATGCGGGTGTCCCTAAAGGCTCGTTCTATCACTATTTCAGTTCGAAAGAAGCCTTCGGCGTTGATATGCTGGCGCACTATTTTGCGGATTATCTGTCAGAGCTCGACAGCACGCTCAGCCAGCCCGGTCTGACGATGGCGCAGCGGCTGATGAATTACTGGCGACTGTGGCAAGAAACACAGTCATTCTCCGATTGCCAGGGTAGGTGCCTTGCCGTCAAGCTCGGTGCCGAAGTGGCCGATCTCTCAGACAATATGCGTGCCACCCTTCAGTCTGGCACGTCTGGAATTATTTCGCGCCTGGCTGATGCGCTGGAGAGGGGCGTGGCCGAAGGCTCACTGGTGATTGATGATACTGCCGCTAACGTCGCTGAAAGCCTTTACCAGCTCTGGCTGGGCGCCAGCGTGATGGTTAAGATCGTGCGCAATACCAGCCCGTTTGATTCCGCCATGAGCCTGACGCAGAAAGTGATGCGCGTTACCCCATAGCGGAAAAAGAACCTGATCAATCCAGAGAGCGTCTCCTCTCTGGATGTGATCCACAAAGGTATTACTCTGGACTCTCTTCCACCATCACTTTCTTCTTCGCCGCAAAGTTGTACACCACCAGCAGCGCAAAAATACCGGTAATGATCATGGTGATGGTGCCTTTATCCATAAAGCGCGCCATATTGCCGAGAAGAATACCCACCACGCCAAAATCGGTATCCGAGAAGGTGGTATTGGTCAGCCCAATCGCACCGAGCACCGGCAGCAGGGCCACAGGCAGGAAGGTGATCAAAATGCCGTGGGCAAACGCGCCGCAAATCGCACCGCGCTTGCCGCCGGTCGCATTACCAAATACCCCAGCCGTAGCGCCGCAGAAGAAGTGAGGTACCACCCCCGGCAGGATCAATACCCAGTGCAGCTGGCCGAGGATAAACAACCCCACCAGGCCGCCTACAAAGCTGGAAATAAAGCCCACCAGCACCGCGTTAGGGGCATAAGGGAAGACGATCGGGCAGTCCAGCGCAGGTCGTGCGTTGGGCACCAGCTTCTCAGAGAAGCCGGTAAAGGCCGGGACAATCTCCGCAAGGATTAAGCGCACGCCCTGCAGAATGATAAACACCCCAGCAGCAAAGGTGATCGCCTGAATAAAGGAGTAGACCAGGTAGTTTTGACCGTTGCTGAAGTGGCTCTCGACATACTCTTTACCTGCGGAAACAGACAGGATCAGGTAAATGATCATCATGGTCAGGGAGATGGAGATGGTGCTGTCGCGCAAAAAACTCAGGTTTTTTGGCATGTTCATCTCTTCGGTGGATTTCGAACCTTTCCCCACTACCGAACCAATCCAGCCCGATAACACATAGCCAATCGTTCCGGTGTGCGCCAGGGCTACATGATCGCCACCGATGATTTTACGCATATAGGGCTGGGCCAGCGCCGGGAAAAATGCCATCAGCATGCCCAGAGCCAGGGAGCCGGTGTAAATCAACTGCACCCCTTCAAAACCGGCCACCGACAGAATAATGGCCACCATACAGGCCATATAAAAAGTGACGTGGCCTGACAGATAGATATATTTCAGTCGGGTAAAACGGGCAACGACAATGTTAGCCACCATACCGAAAGCCATAATCAGCGTGGTCGGTGCGCCATACTTCGCCAGTGCAATGGATACCATCGCCTCATTGTTGGGGATGATCCCCTGCACATCAAAAGCTTGTTTGAAAATGTCACCCAGCGGCGTCAGCGAGCCGACCAGCACCGTTGCCCCGCCAGCCAGCACCAGAAAGCCGAGGATGGTTTTCACCGTTCCTTTAATCACCTCGGGGAAAGGCTTTCTCTGTGCCACCAGCCCGAATAGCGCCACCAGCCCCACCAGAATGGATGGCACCTTCAGCACGTCGACGACAAATTGCAAAAGGTTTTGAGTAAACATAGTAACCTCTAGGGTAAGGTGTTCATCTAAAGTGACAAATTTTTTATTTATCAAAATACTCGCGTATTTTATTTTCGACTTCTTTCAGGTCGATAATATTATTAATAATGATAACTTTTCCCTCCGGAAGGTTGGCGCTATAAGCAATATCCTTCGCCATGACGAAGACATCTGCCACATCAGGGGTCACAGACCCGAGATCGGAATGGTCTACATCCGCTTCGATTTCGAGTTTCTTCAGCACTTTCTTGATATTCATTTCCATCATGAAGCTGCTGCCTAAACCTGAACCACACACCGCCATAATTTTCATCTCAGACCTCATCACCTGTTGTTGATAATCACACTGTCAGTTAAGCATTGCCTGCTAACAGAATCTGTTTAAGCGCTTCCTGACTGCGCGCATTAAATATTTTGTCCATTATCTCTTCGTCAGAAAGGACCTCTGCCAGCTGCGAGATCATTTCAATATGGCTATGACTGTCCGGGGCAGAAAACATAAAAATAGCGTCGACCGGGTCATTCTCTTCCGAATTAAACTTCACCGCCTGCCCCAGCTTGACGATTGATAACCCCAGCTGACTGGCCCCCTCTTCCGGGCGCGCATGGGGCATGGCAATTTGTGGGGCGATGACAAAATAAGGCCCAATCTCCTCTTTCTGCCGAATAATGGCATCAATATAGTTCTGTGCGATTGCCCCTTCATTAAGCAGAGGACGCGCGGCAATTTGCAGCGCTTCTTTCCAGTCCGCCACGTTATCAACATACTGAATTTTTTCGTTATTCAACCACTGTGCCAGCTGCGACATCGCTTTTCTCCTGGGAAAGCTCGCAGTGATGTACAGTCAGCTTCGGGATCTCTGAATGAAGCTGATAGCGTTATCTGTCACATCATTGAGAGCTGCTGCCTCTGTCGCTTGACTTTGGTACTCTATGATCAAGTCTAGACAGGTTTAAGATGTATAGTCATCTTGATGATGAACCCGGAGGTGTACAGATACAATATGTAAAGTTAAAATAGTGCTGGACATGTTGAGCTTGAATGTAAATTCGTTAACTTGATCACAACTCGATGTCACTGAAGTGGCATACAGCAATAATAAAGAGCACACCTGTGCAGGCACGACTCAGGCGAGTCGGCCCTCACTCTGAGCGGGATGAATTGAAATGATCGATGGCATTACAGAAAAACAGAAAGAAGTTGTCGATTATATCCTGACAAAAATTAAAGCTGACAAACTGCTGCCCGGAGATAAGCTCGATACGGAAATTGCCATTGCCAAAAATATTGGCATTACGCGCGCAACCGTGCGCGAAGCGACGCGGATTCTGATTGAGCAGCAGCGAATATACCGGGTGAAAGGATCCGGGCTGTTTGTTGGCTCTATTGGCATCAGCAATAACGCAGGACGGTTTCATGCCCTCTCCCCTTTTGATTATCAGGCGCAAAAGCACGGCCACAAAGGGGTGAGAAAAATAGTCTCGGTCAGTATTATGCGCGTGCCCTCGCCGGAAATAGCGCAGGCGCTACGCATTAAGAACAGCGACCAGGTATATAAAATTTTACGCCTGATGTGCTTTGATGATATTCCTGTGGCGCTGGAACACATTCACCTGCCGGTCAGCCTGTTTAGCAGTATGGAGTTCAGCAAGCTGGAAATATCCAAATACTCATACCTTGAGCAGATAACCGGTAAAAAAATACAGCGCAGGGATCAAAATTTAACGGCGCTCAATCTCACCGATCCCGACGTACTGGCCCTGCTTAACCTGGCGCAAAACGATGCGGTCATTGAAATCAACGAAACCGTGTTTCTTGATGATGGTCAGCCGTGCGAAGTGAATATTGCTATTATCAATACCCGCCTGTTCCCGCTGCGGCAGAACTCGCAGCGGCCGTGACCAAACTGCCGAAAAAAACCCGCCAGCGGCGGGTTTAATTTTATGCGGCGTATGCGGCTAATCTATCTTTATTCTTTGCTACAAGGATCACGCCACGGCGCGATTCATCCGGGTGTAATGACCAGATCGCATCCTCTGGTATTGATACGCCATTATATAAGAGGTGCTGCCCGTCATAGGGGAAAAATGCTCCGACGTCAGTGTCGAGAACAAATATGGCGAGGCTCTTTGATTGTTCCGCAATCTTTTTCCACAACGCTTTACCGCCTGGGTAGTGCATGTGATCGCTCATAAGAACCACCCCACACTCATTAACCAGCGTTTCATACAGTAGAGTAGCTAACCCTAATTCGCGCTGTGTACCCTCTACGCAAACGCTCTCGACCTGTAAAGCATCATCTTGCCAAAACCGTTCAACCGATAGCACGACATCGCCTATTGTCTTCTTGCGTTCGAGCTCCAGAATAGCGACAGCGCGGTTACGCATAACACCATCGATTTCTTCCGGTTTAGTCTTAATGATGGCCGCACGTGGCGTAGCTGCATCATAAATAACCGCCATAGCCACGCCTGCAATCTCGAAGGAATGCACGATTTTGAATGCCCTCGCTACAGCGGACGGGCTGTAAGAGACTGGATAAACAATCATTGTACTATCCTCTTTCATAAGTACAGGCATAACAGACATCATCCTTGATATATAATTTTAGACGGTTGACGATTCCGCCACTATGCGACTTTAAGGTTAAAAAATCAACAATTCGTTAAATGGAAAATGATCAGAATAAATTTTAACTATTTGTATTTTAATGATTTTTAACTATTTCTCAGGCGAAACAAAACGGTAACGCCCCGGGTACATCAGACTGAAAGTCCTCTTTACCTCGGGGCAAAAATCTCGGCTACCGTTATTCAGAGTGCCGCAGAGCGCCCTTGCCCTTCACCACATCCTGCGCCGCAAGCTCCTGCGGGGTTTTCAGGAACGGGGTCAGTACGCCGCTGAGCACATACAGCCCGGCATATATCCCCAGTACGCCGCCAGCACCGAGCGAAGAGTAAAATAGCGCGGTGATGGCAGGTGCGATAAACGCCCCCAGACCGGCCCCCAGGTTCAGCACCGACATCGCCGCCCCTTTACTGTCCGGCGCCAGCATCGGGAACAGTGCCGACAGCGGCACGTAACCCGCCATGGTGATCCCGCACAGGCACAGCACAAACATCATCACATAGAAGTTGTGGCCCAGTACCTGCGGCACCGCCCACACCAAAATCAGCACCGCTGCATAAGCGAAGCCACCGACCCACATAATGGTGGTGCGCCAGCCAAATTTATCGCCGAAGAAGCCAAAGAACAGGTTGGCAAAAATCGCTACCAGGAATACCGCCGACCACATATGCAGCCACTCGGTTTTACTGTAGCCGTAGCTGATCAGGTAGAGCGGCAGGAACGTCGCCAGGCCATATTGCGCAATGCCGTTCACCGACTTCACCACCAGCCCCATGGCAATCACCGGGCGTTGCAGGATGGTGATGCCCTTCAGCAACTCGGCGGCGCTGAACGGGTGGATCTCCGAAGCCGGCACCACGTCGCGGTTCACCCAGATCCCCAGCACCGAGCCGACAATCACAAACAGCATCCCGACCCACAGCACGTGGATTTCGCCCAGCACCGGCAACGCCAGCGAGGAGAAGAACGGGCCGATAACGCTCAAGCCCAGCGAGAAAGTGAACCAGAACCAGCCAACCGCCGTCGCACGTCGTTCAACTGGCGTGCTGTAGTTAATCCAGATCAGGAACGAATAGGCAAACAGGGGATAGCCAATGCCGCGTATCGCGTAGAACGGCAGCATCCACGCCATATGCATGGTTTGCAGGCCAATCGCGATAAAGCCAACGCTGCCTATCACAAAGGTCACCAGGCCAAACAGCATCACCTTACGCGGGCCGAGCGTTTGTACCAGCACGCCGGTCACCCAGGCGGCCAGGGTCACGGTCACGCCATATGCGGTCAGCAGGTAGGAGGCCTGGGCGACAGAAAGCCCTTTTTCCACCAGCCAGATTGATATCCAGGCTTGTTCAACGCCATCGCCGATCATAAAAATAGTCAGGCCGATATAGCCCCACAGCAAGTTCTTAGGCAAACCTATTTTATTAAACATAGTTTCCCCCGGTGTCTGACACCGACTGGTAGTGAGTAAGAGGTAAGTTTTTAATTTTGTTTTTATTCGGCAATCATTTTCATCAGCATGCCCTGCACTTTAAGTGCATCCTGGCTTTTGATCAGCCGATCAATTTCGTCAATGCTCAGGCGGTCAATAAAGCCTGCCAGCGCCTTATACATGCGGATATTTTGCGCGCACTCGGCCACCGGATCTTCGCGGCTCGGGAAAGTATCGAAATAGATCAGGCCGCTGAAATTCACGCGTTTTGCGTAGTAGATGTATTCCAGGGTCTGCATCAGATGCACCGAGCCCAGCATCAGACCATCATCAAAATGTCCGTAGCCGTCATTCAGATGGAAGCCGACCAGGCGATTTTTGCGAGCCGACTGGAACAGTGAGAAAGCCGGGTTCTCTTTCTTCATGATCATGTGGCAGAAGTCGAGAGTAATGCCGAGATTATCCGCGCCCACATCGTCAATCAGCATCAGGGTTGATGACACATCGCCGATAAAGGAGAAAGTGCGCGGCTCGTAGGGTTTGTATTCAAAGCTGAACTGCATATCCGGGTGTGCATGGGTGACGGTCTGCAGGGCGCTGACCAGCAGCTCGTAAGCGCGGAAGTAGTCCTGCTGGAACGGATAGTCGTAGCCATCGTAGCCAAACCACAGCGTGACGGTATTGCCACCGAGGTACTTGCACACTTCTGCCGCTTCCAGCGTGATATCAATCGCTTTTTGGCGCAGCGCGGCGTCAGGATTAGTGAATTCACCGTCGATAAACTCCTTGTTATAGCGCAGCGCGATGCCGCCTACCTGCAGGTTATTATCGGCGATGGTCTGTTTAATCAGCTCTTTACTCTGGCCAACAAAGTGTTCCGGGTAGTTAAGTTCAATATGCGTTAAGCCATCTACGCTACCCATTCGGGTAATCAGATCGCAGGTATCCATTTTATTCTTAGCGTCAAATAACTCGGGACGGGAACGAAATGAATTAATACGGGAAGAGAATTTCATTTTAAATATCCTTGCATGAAGTTTCCCTTGCGTTATAAGTGACTTTACCCGCCTGGTAAATGGTAAAAATCAAATAATACCGAAAATAAAACTGACCGAGAGTTTTTAATAGTGAAAATTTTACTATCAGTAAAACACTTTTAAAACAGGTGCTTATGCTTTCATTTTCCTGCCAGTAAAATGAAAGCGCGTAATACGATGATTTTATTTTACTCACAGTAAAACGACATAGTAAAACGTTTTACAGCATGTGATCTGGTTAACACTTTTCGTTTACCCCCCATGCTAGCTTACGGATAAAGTTTTCTACGAGCCCTGAACATGCATAACCGACTTAAAGGCAATGAGATATTTTTACTGGCGCGAACGCTTGCACCCGAGCTGGGTAAAAAAGAACGTTCAATTGCCCGCTTTATTGATGACAACCCCCAGTCATTATCTAAAATGTGTATCACGGATATCGCTAATTATCTCAACGTCAGCGTTTCAAGTATTACCAAAGTGTCGAAAAAGCTGGGGTTCACCGGTTTTCACGATCTAAAGCTCAATATTGGCAGGCAGGTTAACTCGCAGGAGGAGATCGTCGATATTCCGCTGATCCCCGACTCTGAAAAGTATGTCGAACAGGTTATTGAGAGCACCTTCCTGAATTCAGTTATGGCTCTACAGGAATCGTTGAGCGTGATTAACAGCGCGGTGATCAAGGCCGTCGCATGGCTGTTTATTAACAAGCCGGAAAGCGCACGTATCTTTATTGCCGGCTGCGGGGGGTCGGGTTCGATCTGCGATGACTTCAATCATAAGCTGCTCAAGATTGGCATCTTCTCTTCGGTATTCAGCGACAGCCACAAGCAGCTAATGACCGCCTCGCTGATGCAGCCGGGCGATATTCTGCTGGCGATTTCGCACTCAGGGCAGACCACCGATATTATCCAGATGGTTAAAGCCGCCAATGAGCATGGTGCCGAAACCATCTGCCTGACCAACTATCCCAATAGCCCGCTCAGCCTGATCGCCAAACACTCGATTATCTCCTCGGTGAAAAACAACCCGATTACCGGGGAAAATGCCACCACGCGTATTGTCCACCTCAATATTCTGGATGCCATTTTTACCATTATCGCCAGCAAAACCAGCGAAAAGAGCCAAACCAGTTTACACAACACCAGAAATGCGGTGGCGTCCAAACGCACCGCCAATTAAGGGCCGAAATGATGAAACATAATGTTGTTGTTATTGGCAGTCTTAACTATGACATTCTCGTCCAGCAGGATCGCCTGCCGGAGATTGGGGAGACCTTCACCGGTAATGAGCTGATGCTGATGCCCGGTGGCAAAGGCGCAAACCAGGCGGTGCAGTGCGCCAAACTGGGGCTGAATGTGAATATGGTTGGCTGTGTCGGCAATGATATTTACGGCAGCGAACTGCTTAAATCGCTGAGCGAGAACGGGGTTTCCGTGACTCAAATTAGCCAGCGCGGAAAAACCTCCGGCATTGGCATCGTGCAGATCCTCGAGTCCGGTGACTATTGCAGCACGATTATTAAAGGGGCGAACTATCTGATCGGCGAAGCCGATATCACCGACGATCTGTTTCGCGATCGCCCGCTGGTGATACTGCAATCCGAGATCCCTGAACAGGTGGTGGATCGCGCCATTGCCCTGGCGCGCCAGCACCACTGCCAGATCCTGCTGAACAATGCCCCTGCCCGCCACATCTCCGCGCAGGCGCTCAGCCAGGTCGATTTCCTGGTGGTCAATGAGACCGAAGCCAGCCTGATGAATCAAAGCTCCGTTGCCTCGGTGAGCGATGCCATCACCTGCGCGGCGGAGCTGCATCAGCGGGTTAATGGCCAGGTGATTATTACGCTGGGGGAAAAAGGCGCCGTGCTGTCGAGTCAGGCGGGAGCGCAACACTATCCGGCGGTATTCTGCCCGGACGTGGTGGATACCACCGGGGCGGGGGACTCATTTATCGGCGGCATCGCTTACTGCCTGGTCAACCATATTGCCCTGGAAGAAGCGATTCCCTTCGCGGCAGAGATCAGCTCCTGCTCGATTCAGAAATATGGTGGCCAAAGCTCCTTCCCGATGCTGCCCGACGTGGCGCACGCGCTGACGCAAAACCGTCAGCGGCTGTTTGGCTGATGCCACAGCAATCATCAAGCCCTGGTGATAAGACCGGGGCTTTGCTGTATCCCATCAACCTGCTTCACGCCGGCCCCTGTTGCCGATTCTGCAGCGAAAAAGCGCGAAAATCTTCAATACTCAGCGGGCGCGAAAAGTAGAACCCCTGAAACGCCGTACAGCCAAAATCCTGCATCAGCGACCACTGCTCCGCCGTTTCAATGCCTTCGGCCAGCACTTCCAGCTTCAGCTCCAGCCCCATGCGCGCAATATTCCTGGCGATCACTGCCCCCTTACGATTTTCACTTGCGCCGGAGATAAAGCTGCGGTCGATTTTGATCTGCTCCAGCGGCAGGCGGCGCAGATAGCTAAGCGATGAAAAACCGGTGCCAAAATCATCGAGCGAGAAGCGGAATCCGGCAGCGGCCAGGGCAACCATTTTCGCCACCACGGCGTCGATATCGGAGGCAAACACGCTCTCTGTCAGTTCAAGCTTCACCCGCGCAGGGGGGATCTGCGCCCTGTCCGCCTGCTGGATCAGGCGCGCAACGAACTCAGGTTTCATCAGGTGATCCACGGTAACGTTGATCGACAGCGTAAGATGCGCCGTCGCCGGGTTAGCTTGCCAGTGTGCCAGCTCGCGAAAAGCGCTGCCGATCACCCAGTCACCCACCGCAGGCATCAGCCCGGCCTGCTGGGCAGCGGGAATAAACTCGGACGGCGGCACCACTCCCTTACCCGGCAGCTGCCAGCGTAGCAGCGCTTCGGCTCCGCTAATCTGCCCGGTCGCATTCAGCAGCGGCTGATAAAACAGCACGAATTCGTCATTGTAAAGCGCATGCTGGATCGCGCGGATCTTCTCGCTGCGGCGGGAAAAGTCGGCCTGCATCGCCACGATGCCAGCGCATAAAATCCCCGTGGCTAAAATGACATTCACCAGCGGGATATAAATACGCAATCGGTGTTGCATGGGGTGAGCAAATGGATAGATTAAGTCGGCACTGCTGAGAATAATAAACGCCAGCAGCGTGCTGGCGATAAGCGCCAGCTGTGCCAGCGTGTGCCTGCGCTGATAATTGATATAGCCCACCAGCGCGACAGTCAGCAGATACAGGTGCGTGGTTCGCGGGATCCCCTGGTCGGGAATATCATAGCGCAGGCAAAACACCACGACGTAAATAAGATGAAGCAGCTGGGCCAGCATCAGCCCGCTGGAAAAATTGCCGCGCATTGCAACCCGCCAGCTGGCCAGGGCTGCACCAGCCATCACCAGCAGTGACTCGACCTCTCCCCATTGGTGCATCAAACTAAATACCGCCAGCCACCCGACAATAACCCCTAAACCACTCAGGAAAGCCATCCGGCAGAGATATTCGAGATGTTCTTCGTTAGGGGTTTTACCTGTTCTTCGTCCTGGCATAATGCAAATAGCTCCAGTGAAATTGGATTTTTTTTTATTATTTTAATGTGACTAAAAATAGCGGATCAGAAAGGCTCCAGTGATTTAACGTATTTTCCGAAACGCGTCAACAATTTACATATGGCACTCATTACTCATTTTCGTTACCGGGACCGGTCCTGTTCAACTCGCCGCACGGTTGATTCCTGGTAATAATTAAGGCTCAATCAGGCAGCCCATTTGATATAAGGATAAACTGGTGACGCCTCCGCTCATAAAACGCAGCCTGATTGTCTGGCTGATCCTGATGCTGATCCCGCTGGTGCTGGTGCCTGGCGTGCAGCTTTATCAGCAGTGGAAAAGCTTTGAGGCCTCTTTTCAGGCACTGGAAACCCAGATTGCCTACCGCTTAACGCAAAATGCCGCCGTGCTGCCGCTGATCTCCCCCGGCAGCGATGCCGCCGCCCTGAACCATAAATTTCCGCAAATTGTCGCCATTGAGCCGCTGCCTGCCAACGCTTCGCAGGAGATCCGCATTACCCCAGCGGACAATGGCCGCTACTGGCTGAACAACCCCTGGCAGCAGGTGCGCGAACTGGTCGACTTCCGCCCGGTGATTGACGACGCGAGAAAACAGTCTGGCTTCCGGCATCTGGCGCTAAACTGGCAGGGCACCGTGCTGCTCAGCTCGCGGGCTCAGGAGAGCGTCGGCTGGTGGCACTGGACCACTACCTTCGCTCAGGAGCTGCAGCCGTTCACGCTGACGGCCAGCGCTTCGCCACGCTGGCAGGCGCTCGCACTGTGGCCACCGCTGCTGCTGGCGGCATTGCTGACGCTGATGATGGTGTTCGTGCACCAGTACCAGCGCCAGCGCCAGGCCGACCGCCGCGCGCAGTTTTATCAACATACCCGGCTGAATGCGCTGGGGGAAATCACCACCGGCATGGTGCATGAGATCAATCAACCGCTGGCGGCGATACAGAACTGGTTAAAGGCGGCACAGCATTTGCTGGCCAAAGGCGACGTCAGCCAGATACCTGCCGCGCTGGAAGGCGCGCTGGGTCAGACACAGCGCATCGCATCGCTACTACAGCGTTTTCGCGACCATCTGGAACAGCGTGAAGTCACGCTGGGCGCGGTAGAGATCAAACGCGTCTGGACGCGAGTGGAGGATCTGCTGGCGCGTGAAATTCGCGAAGGCGATATCACCGTGCAGCGCGACTTCTCCCCGCCTTCCCTACAGGTAAAAGCCGATCCGCTCTGGCTGGAACAGGTGCTGCACAACCTGCTGAGCAATGCGATACAGGCGCAAAGCAGCCAGCGCAAAGGCTGGGTGCAGGTGCACTGCCGCCGGGAAGAAGAAAGCGTGGTGCTAACCTTAACCGACGGCGGGCGCGGATTCTCAACCGAAGGAATGGAGCAGGCGCTGATGCCGTTTTACACCACCCGCAGTGAAGGAATTGGCCTTGGGATGTCGCTGGCCGAAACCCTGATGTTGCGCATGAACGGCAAAATCACCCTCTCTAACCATGCGGGCGGTGGTGCCTGTATCCAGTTGCATTTTCAGTTATGGGAGCAGCAATGAGTACCTCACCTATCTGGCTGATTGACGATGATGCCTCAATCCGCGACTCACTCAGTTTTCTGCTGCAAACGCTGGGCTGGCAGGTCACTACCTACAGCAGCGTGGCCGCCTTTGAAGCCGATAGCAGCGTAACGCCCACGCTAACCGGCTGCCTGCTGATGGACATTCGCATGCCCGGCAAAAGTGGCCTGAGCTGGCTGGAGGAGACCTCGCAGCACTATCCGCTGGTTCCGGTTATCCTGATGACCGGGCACGGTACCATCGACCTCTGCCGCCGCGCCTTTCAGCACGGTGCCTGGGAGTTTTTCACCAAGCCGCTCGACAGCGATAAGCTGATCGACTGCATCAGCGAAGCGCTGGTAGAGAGCGAGCAGCGGGCCGCGCAGCAGCAGGAGCGACAGCTGCTGGAGAACAAATTCGCCCAGCTCACCCTGCGTGAACGCGAAGTGCTCGAACTGCTGGTCGAGGGCCAAAGCGCCAAGGAGATCGCCCGCGCACTTTCGCTCTCACCGCGCACTGCCGAAGCTCATCGCGCCTCGATCTTCGCCCGGCTGGAAGTCAGCAGCCTCGCCCCGCTGGTCTGGGAGTACGCCCGGCTGAAAATGCTGTCGCAACCTGGTAAATCTACCAGGTCGAACGGGTAATTAACCGAATAGTGGTTATCGCACGCTTTGCGCAAAATAGGGTTCTCTGAACGATAACAGGAACCTTAAAGATGAAACTTACCTTCTCTACCCTGGCTGTACTCGCTGGCCTGAGCGCTCTGCCCCTGCACGCCGCCACGCTGACTGAAAAAAATATCTCACTGCAGCAGGCCAACGAGCTGGCAGCATCAGTGATCAAATCCTGCTCGGCTAAAAATTACAACGTTAGCGTGACCGTACTGGATCGCGGCGGCAATGTGAAAGCCCTGCAGCGCATGGACAATGCCGGCCCGCACACCATTGAAGCCAGCAAGATGAAAGCCTTCACCGCGCTCAGCACCAAAAACCCGTCTGGCAAAGTGATGGAAGCCGCTCAGTCTAACGCGGGCGCCGCCGGCATGCGTGAAGTCCCTGGCTTCCTGCTGCTGGCTGGCGGCCTGCCGCTGCGTGACGGCGACCAGGTGATCGGCGCAGTCGGCGTGGGCGGAGCACCGGGCGGCAATCTGGATGAGCAGTGTGCTCAGGCCGCAGTGGATAGCGTTATCAAAGGCTGATTACGCCTCGCGGGGTAACTTCCGCTTTTCCCTCACCCGGCTGGCGATGCTGGCCGGGTTCCAAATCTTAAATTCCTCGGCTGAGCTGGGGATAAATCACAGAGGTATTCACCATGAAAATTCGTCTTCTGATGGCTTCACTGCTGATGGTCATGGGTTCAGCTCATGCCGCTGAAACCCTGACCGGCTGTGCCGCGAAACGTGCCGAAGTGGCGCAGCAGATCCAGTACGCCGAAGCCCATGGCAACAGCGCACAGAAAGCCGGTCTGGAGAGAGCGCTGAAAGAGATCGATCAGCACTGCACCGACAGCAGCCTGATGGCCGACCGTCAGCAGAAAGTGCAGGAAAAGATGGAAAAAGTCGCCGAGCGCCAGGCCGACCTGCGCGAAGCTCAGGCCGGTGGTAGCAGTAAGAAAATTGCTAAACAGCAGGAAAAACTGGCACGCGCCCAGCAGGAACTGCAGGAAGCACGCGACAGCCTCAGCCAGTAATCACTTCAACATCGGGCTAACGGGTGGTTTTTACCACCCGAGCCGTCAGTGCCATCGCCGCACTCAACACGGTAAACAGCGCAATAATCCAGCCCATCGTCCACGGCGTTCCGTCGCTGAGCAGCGCCAGCAGCAGTGACGAGATTATCCCGCTGCCGTACTGCAATGCCCCAATCAGCGCAGAGGCGGAACCGGCAAAATTCGGTACCGTATCCATCGCCGCCGCCGTCGAGGTGGCCGCAATAATCCCGTTCATTGAGAAGAAAATAAATACCGGCACGATAACCATCGTGATGCCGCCAATATTCAACCGGGTAGACAACGCCAGCACCAGCGCTGCGAGCGTTGCCACCACCACTGCAAACTTCAACAGCACCTCCAGCGGATAGCGATGCACCAGACGGCGATTAATCATGCTGACCGTCATCAGACCGATAATATTGACGGCAAACAGCCAGCCGAAATGCTGCGGATCGACGCCAAAATAGCTGATATAGACAAACGGCGATCCGGTGATAAACGCATAGGCGGCGACGTAATAGAACGTTACGCACAGCGTAAAGCGCATAAATGGGATATTTTTCAGCAGCGAGTAGTAATTGCGGAAAGCGCCCGCTACGGATGACTTTACTCGTTTTTCAGGCGGCAGGGTTTCCGGTAACCGCCAGACGCACGCCAGCATCACCACGCCAATGGCCGCCAGCAGCCAAAAAATCATATGCCACGAAGTGACACGGATCATCTGCCCACCGATCAGCGGCCCGGCAATGGGCGCAATCGCCATAATCACCATCAGCGTCGACAGCATCTGCGCCGCGCGCGTGCGCCCATACAGATCGCGGATCATGGTGCGTGCCAGCATCGGCCCGGTGCAGGCGCCCAAAGCCTGGAAGACGCGCCAGAAGACAATTTGCGTAATATCGCTGGAGAGCGCACAGCCAACCGAGCCGATAATAAACAGCACCAGGCCGATAAACAGCGGCCCTTTGCGCCCATAATGGTCGCTAATTGGCCCCCAAATTAGCTGCGCAATACAGAATCCAATCAAAAACCCGGTAATGGTGAGCTCGACATCGCCTTGCAGATCGTTGCCCATCACTGGCATAGCTGGCAGATAAATATCGGTGGATAACGACGTGACGGCCATTAACGCACTCAGAATCAGAACAAAAGCGAAGCCTGTCGTTTTCATGGCGACAGACGGCGCACGCGGGGTAGCGTTATCCATCAGTAAATTTCCCGGTAGAGTTAAGTCGCTATATTAGTGAATTTCAGCCATGAGATAATCAGGCAAAATAGCATTGTGGTAGTGAGCCAGATTCATTAATGACGGTTCCAGCGGCGCTCATCTGATGAGACCTTAATCACAGTTTTCAAATCCTTAGCTGCGCCGAAAAACCGCTTAGTCCGGCGAGCAACCGCTTATCGTTCTATACAACCGCTCAAGCAATAATCCCCCCTGATGGTATTGAAATTCGCCACCATAGACCCGTCTCTCTTACCCCTTTTCAACGCGAAAATGACCAGGTTCCCTATGAATAAAAATAATTTTTTCAAACATATACCCTGGATGATCCTCGGCATCATCGGGGCTTGCTGCCTGGCTGTGGTGGCGCTCAGGCGCGGCGAACATATCAGCGCGCTGTGGATTGTGGTGGCCTCGGTATCGGTCTATCTGGTGGCATATCGCTACTACAGCCTGTACATCGCCCAGAAGGTGATGAAGCTCGACCCAACGCGCGCCACGCCTGCGGTGATCAATAACGACGGCCTCAACTATGTGCCGACCAACCGCAACGTGCTGTTTGGTCACCACTTTGCTGCCATAGCCGGCGCTGGCCCGCTGGTCGGCCCGGTGCTTGCGGCGCAGATGGGCTACCTGCCCGGCGTGCTGTGGCTGCTGGCTGGCGTCGTGCTGGCCGGGGCGGTGCAGGACTTTATGGTGCTGTTTATCTCCCAGCGGCGCAACGGTGAATCGCTGGGCGAGATGATCAAAAAAGAGATGGGTGCCGTGCCGGGCACCATTGCCCTGTTTGGCTGCTTCCTGATTATGATCATCATCCTCGCCGTGCTGGCGCTGATCGTGGTGAAAGCCCTGGCGGAAAGCCCGTGGGGCGTGTTTACCGTCTGCTCGACGGTGCCGATCGCGCTGTTTATGGGCATCTATATGCGCTTTATCCGCCCGGGGCGCGTCGGGGAAATTTCGCTTATTGGCGTGGTCCTGCTGGTCGCCAGCATCTGGTTTGGCGGCGTAGTGGCCCAGGATCCGTACTGGGGCCCGGCGCTGACCTTTAAGGACACCACCATCACCTTTACTCTGATCGGCTATGCGTTTATCTCCGCGCTGCTGCCGGTGTGGCTGATCCTCGCGCCGCGTGACTATCTCGCCACTTTCCTGAAGATCGGCGTGATCGTTGGCCTGGCGATCGGCATCGTGATCCTCAACCCGGAGCTGAAAATGCCGGCGCTCACCCAGTACATTGACGGCACCGGGCCGCTGTGGAAAGGGGCGCTGTTCCCGTTCCTGTTTATCACCATCGCCTGCGGTGCCGTCTCCGGCTTCCACGCGCTGATCGCCTCCGGCACTACGCCAAAGCTGCTGGCCTGCGAAACCGATGCGCGCTTTATTGGCTACGGCGCGATGCTGATGGAGTCCTTTGTGGCGGTGATGGCGCTGGTGGCGGCATCGATTATTGAGCCGGGCCTCTACTTTGCCATGAACACCCCGCCTGCGGGCCTCGGCATTACCATGCCAAATCTGCACGAGCTGGGCGGCGATAACGCGCCGCTGATAATGGCGCAGTTAAAAGATGTCACGGCGCAGGCCGCGGCCACCGTCAGCTCTTGGGGCTTTGTGATTTCACCTGAACAGATCATGCAAACCGCTAAGGACATCGGCGAGCCTTCGGTGCTCAACCGCGCCGGCGGTGCGCCAACGCTGGCAGTGGGGATCGCCCACGTGTTCGATAAAATCATGCCGATTGCCGATATGGGGTTCTGGTATCACTTCGGTATCCTGTTCGAAGCGCTGTTTATCCTGACCGCGCTGGATGCCGGTACGCGCTCCGGCCGCTTTATGCTGCAGGACCTGCTCGGCCACTTTGTGCCGTTCCTCAAGAAAACCGACTCGCTGCTGGCGGGCATCGTGGGCACGGCGGGCTGCGTCGGCCTGTGGGGTTATCTGCTGTATCAGGGCGTGGTTGATCCGCTGGGCGGGGTGAAAAGCCTGTGGCCGCTGTTCGGCATCTCCAACCAGATGCTGGCTGCCGTCGCGCTGGTGCTGGCGACCGTGGTGCTGATTAAGATGAAGCGCACGCAGTATATCTGGGTAACGGTGCTGCCCGCTGTGTGGCTGCTGATCTGTACCACCTGGGCGCTGGGGCTTAAGCTGTTTAGCAGTAACCCGCAGATGGAAGGCTTCTTCTATATGGCCGGGGAGTATAAAGCGAAGGTGGCGGCAGGGGGTGAACTGACGGCGAAGCAGATCGCCGACATGAACCATATCGTGATCAATAACTACACCAACGCAGGCCTGAGCATCCTGTTCCTGGTGGTGGTTTACAGCATTATCTTCTACGGTTTCAAAGCCTGGCTGAAAGCGCGCCAGATCGCGCAACCGACTGATACCGAAACGCCGTACGTGGCGGTGCCGAAAGAGGGGGTGAAGGTTTCATCCGGCCATTAGCCACCGTGTGCGGGACATATCCCGCACTTTCGTAGGGGCTGGGCATGCCCAGCCCGCACAACGGGGAAGACACGATGTTCGACAACTTAGGCGCGGCAAAAAAATACCTCGGCCAGGCGGCGAGGATGCTGGTCGGTATCCCTGACTACGATACTTATGTGCTGCATATGCAGACCCATCATCCGGACAAACCGATGATGACCTACAAAGAGTTCTTCCGTGAGCGCCAGCAGGCGCGCTACGGCGGAGATGGCAAAGGCGGCATGCGCTGCTGCTGATAAGGAAAACACCATGACACCGATTGCCGTTACCGTGCTCACCGGCTTTCTCGGCGCGGGCAAAACCACCCTGCTGCGCCACATTCTGCACGACCAGCATGATTACAAAATCGCGGTGATCGAGAACGAGTTCGGCGCCGTGGCCGTAGACGATCAGCTGCTCGGCGCACGCGCCACGCAGATCAAAACCCTGACCAACGGCTGCATCTGCTGCACGCGCTCCGGCGAGCTGGAGCAGGCACTGCTGGAGCTGCTCGCCAGCCTCGATAGCGGTGACGTTACCTTTGACCGTCTGGTGATTGAATGCACCGGCATGGCCGACCCCGGCCCGATTATTCAGACCTTTTTCGCACACGAGGTGCTGTGCGAGCGCTATCTGCTGGATGGGGTGATCGCGCTGGTCGATGCCGTACACGCCGAACAGCAGATGGACCAGTTCACTCTGGCGCAGTCGCAGATTGGCTATGCCGACCGCATTCTGCTGAGCAAAACCGACGTTGCCGGAACCCCAGCCAATCTGCTGGCACGGCTGCAGCGCATCAACGCCCGCGCGCCGGTTTATCCGGTGGTGAACGGTGAGATAGACCTCAGCCTGCTGTTTAACACCCGCGGTTTTATGCTGGAAGAGCAGGTCATCAACAGCGCACCGCGCTTTAATTTTATCGCCGATAAGCATAACGACATCAATTCAGTCGTGGTCGAGCTGGACTACCCGGTCGCGCTGGAGGCAGTATCAAAAGTCATGGAGGAACTGCTGTCCGGGTTCGCCGACAGCCTGCTGCGCTACAAAGGCATGTTGTGGATCGACGGTCAGCCCTGCCGCCTGCTGTTCCAGGGCGTGCAGCGCCTGTACAGCGCCGACTGGGACCGGGAATGGCAGCCCGAGGAGCAGCCCGCCAGTACGCTGGTGTTTATCGGCGTACAGCTGCCGGAAGCGCAGATCCGCACCGCATTTGCCGCGCTGAAGCCGCAGCCTGTCATTTAAGCGACACCCTGTCGTGTAAACTACAACCTGCCGTGTAAACTACAGCCCCAGCGCCTCCTTCAGACTCTTGAGATAGCGGCGGCTCACCGGCACGGTATGACCATCACGCAGCAGCAGTTCCGCCTGGCCGTTATCCTCCAGGCGGATCTCTTTCAGATGCGCCATATTCACCAGATACTGACGGTGGCAGCGCAGCAGCGGCGTGCGGTGCTCCAGCACCCGCAGCGTCAGCTCGGTAAACCCCTCCTTGCCGTCGTGGCTGGTGACGTAGACGCCGCTAAGGCGGCTGCTGACAAACGCCACCTCCTCCATCTGTAACAGCCAGATGCGGCTGTGCCCACTGCACGGAATAAACTTCAGCGGCTGCTGGCTCTCCGGCAACACCGAGACATCCTGCACCTCCTGCTGCTGATGGCCCTGGCGCAGGCGCGCCAGCGTCTTGCCCAGGCGCGCTGCCTCTACCGGCTTCAACAGATAGTCAAAGGCGTGCTCCTCAAAGGCCTGCACCGCAAACTCGTCAAAGGCGGTGAGAAACACAATCCACGGCCGCTGCTGCGGATCAAGCATGCTGACCATCTCCAGCCCGCTGATGCGCGGCATCTGGATATCGAGAAACACCACGTCTGGCCGCAGCTTGTGCACCATGGCAATGCCCTCAATGGCGTTGCCACACTCGCCGACAATCGCGATATCACCCTCCTGCTGGAGCAGGATGCGCAGGTTCTCCCGCGCCAACGGCTCATCATCGACAATTAAAACGCTTAACATACTGGCTCCTCCAGCGGCAGGCGCAGGGTAATACGGGTAAAACGGTCCGGCTCGCAGGTCACGCTGATGCCGTAGCCGTCACCAAAACGCACGCGCAGGCGCTTATCCACCAGGCTCATGCCCAGCCCGCTGCCTTCACTCTTTGGCTGGTACAGCCCGGCGTTATCCTCAATCGCCAGCAGCAGATGCTGCCCGTCGCGGCTGGCGCGCAGCGTAATCTCGCCGTTGCCCAGCAGCTGTGAGGTACCGTGCTTGATCGCGTTCTCGACGATAGGCTGCAGGGTAAAGGCGGGCAGCTGGTGATGCGCCAGCTCCGGCGGCACCAGCAGCTGCACGCAGAGCCGCGACTGAAAGCGCGCCTGCTCGATCTGCAGATAGGCATTTACATGCTCAATCTCATTGGCCAGCGTAACAATCTCCGACGGCCGCTTGAGGTTCTTGCGGAAGAAGGTCGACAGATACTGCACCAGCTGCCCGGCCTTGTCGCTGTCGTGGCGGATCACCGCCATCAGGGTATTGAGCGCGTTAAACAGGAAGTGCGGGTTGACCTGCGCGTGCAGCAGTTTGATCTCTGACTGCGCCAGCAGCGCCTTCTGCCGCTCATACTGTCCGGCGAGGATCTGCGCCGATAGCAGCTGCGCGATGCCCTCTCCCAGCGTGCGGTTAATCGAGCTGAACAGGCGGTTACGCGGCTCGTAAAGTTTGATGGTGCCGATCACCCGCTGGTTTTCCCCGCGCAGCGGGATCACCAGCGTCGAACCCAGCTTGCAGTTAGGGTGCAGCGAGCAGCGATACGGCACTTCATTGCCGTCGGCGTACACCACTTCGCCGCTGTCGATAGCGCGCCAGGTCAGGGAAGAGGAGATCGGCCTGCCCGGCAGATGGTGATCATCACCGGTGCCGGTAAACGCCAGCAGCCGCTCGCGGTCGGTGATGGCCACCGCGCCGATATCCAGCGCCTGATACAGCACCTGCGCCACCTTCATGCTGTTCTCTTCGTTAAACCCCTGCCGCAGTATCCCCTCGGTTGAGGCCGCTACCTTGAGTGCGGTGGCGGAGAACGCCGAGGTGTACTTCTCAAACATCGCCCGCTTGTCGAGCAGGATGCGCATAAACATCGCCGCGCCGACGGTATTCGTCACCATCATCGGCGCGGCAATGCTCTGCACCAGGTGCAGCGCATCGTTAAATGGCCGGGCGATCAGCAAAATAATCGCCATCTGCATCAGCTCGGCAAAAAAGGTGACCAGCCCTGCGGTGAGCGGGCTGAAGACCTTATCGCTGCGCCCGCGCCTGATCAGCACGCTGTGCACCACGCCGCCAATCAGCCCTTCGGCGATGGTCGAGATCATGCAGCTCAGCGCGGTCATGCCGCCAAGGGAATAGCGGTGCAGCCCGCCCGTCAGCCCCACCAGCCCGCCGACCACTGGCCCCCCCAGCAGCCCGCCCATCACCGCACCAATCGCCCGCGTATTGGCAATCGAATCTTCAATATGCAGGCCAAAATAGGTGCCCATAATGCAGAAGATCGAGAAGGTGATGTAGCACAGCAGCTTGTGCGGCAGCCGCACCGTGACCTGCATCAGCGGGATAAACAGGCGGGTTTTACTCATCAGCCAGGCGATAACCAGGAACACACACATCTGCTGCAGCAGCAGTAAAATCAACGTAAATTCGTACATCCCTATAGCCCCCCGTTCAGGATGCCTGCAACATACACCGCTGCGCGGCAATTTGCCTGGCCTGTCACGACAAAATGCGAGCCGCTACGCAGGAAATATCCTGAAAAGATGGTTTACTGTCCGGCAAACCACCTCAGAAACACCTCAGAAATGAAATTTTCCATCAAGCAGATCGCCGCTCAGGCTGGCGTCAGTAAAGCCACGGTCGACCGTGCGCTGCATCAGCGCGGCGCGGTTCACGCCCAGACGGAGCGCCGTATAGCGCAGGCGCTGCGCGACCTTGAACAGCAGCAGCGCATGAGCCTCGCCAGCGGCCGCACTATCCCGATCGACGTTATCCTGCATACGCCCACGCGTTTCAGCCAGCTGGTGACCGATGCACTGCTGGCGGAGATTGCCAGCTTTGCCCCTTTCCGCCTTACCCTGCGCCTGCATGTCTTTGAGAACACCGACCCCCAGCAGATCCGCCGGCTGATGCAGCGCTGCGCCAGCGACAGCTACGGCATTATTCTCAAGGCGGAAAATGACCGCATGCTGACGGAGGTTATTGAAGAACTGCTGAAGCAACGGGTGCCAGTAGTGACGCTGGTGACCGACCTGCCGGACAGCCAGCGCATTCGCTACGTCGGTATCGACAACCACTCGGCCGGGCATACGGCGGCGTATCTGATGGCGCGCCTGCTGGGGCAGCGCACGCCACAGGTGGCAGTGGTAACGGGCAGCGAACGCTTTCAGGGGGAACAGGATCGCGCCGCCGGGTTCTGCGCGGCGCTGGCGCAGATGGCCCCGGCGTTGACCACGCTGCGCATCAGCGCCGGATACGGCATCGATCACCCCACTTTTTGCGCGCTGGCGCAGCAGCTGGAGCGCCATCCGGCACTGGGGGCGGTGTACTGTGCAGGCGGCGGCAACAGCGCCATCGTGCGCGCTTTTGCCGCTGCCGGGCGGGAAATCGCGGTATTCATCGGCCACGACCTGGATAGTGAGAACCGCCAGCTGCTGAGCGAGGGAAAAATGGACCTGCTGATCCACCACGAGCTGCAGCAGGATGCACGCTGCATTTTCCAGAGCCTGCTGGCCTTTCACGGCTATATCCCACAGCCTGAAGTGAGCGCGCCGTTCTCACGCGTCAGTGTGATCACGCCATGGAACGCTTAAGCAGTCGGAATAACTAAACAAACCATCAATACCAGGGTAAAGAATCGCAAACAGCAAGATAAACACCACATCCGCATGCTATAACAGAGCCGTGTTTAACTACCGGAGACAATTTCCTTTCCGCACCGACGAAAAGCAACAACGCGGATAAGTTGTAAAAATTATGGATAATATGGTCAGGCTCGACCCCATCATGCAGTGCCCTGCCTTCTCTTCTGCCTTATCCCTTTCCGGTGAACAACACTGGCGTAACGCGCTTTAGTCCCGCTTTAACCCTACGACATTAAGTTGTTATATCCTGCCGCCAAGGCGGGCGCGTTATCCTCTGTTCTGTGGAAAATAAATCATGCTGTACTGGATGTTACTGGCTCTGGCGATCGCGCTGGAAATCACCGGCACCCTGCTGATGAAATGGTCTAGCGTCAGCGGCAATCCGGCGGGCTACCTGCTGATGCTGCTGTTGATTGCTCTCTCTTATATTGCCCTGTCGATTTCGATTAAAAAAATCGCCCTTGGCGTCGCTTACGCGATGTGGGAAGGCGTGGGTATTCTGTTTATTACGCTGTTCAGCGTGCTGCTGTTTGACGAGTCGCTCTCGCTCATGAAAATCGCCGGACTGGCGACGCTGGTGGTGGGCATTGCGCTGATTAAATCCGGCACCCGCACGGGAGGCCGTCATGTCAGCGTTTGAGTGGATTCATGCCGCCTGGCTGGCGGGTGCGGTGGTGCTGGAGATTGCTGCCAATATCTTTCTCAAGCTTTCCAACGGCTTTAAGCGCAAAGGCTATGGTCTGCTGTCGCTGCTGGCGGTGCTGGCGGCGTTCAGCGCGCTGGCCCAGGCAGTGGAAGGGATCGAGTTGTCGGTCGCCTACGCGCTGTGGGGTGGCTTTGGCATTGTGGCCACCATCGCGGCAGGTCGTGCGCTGTTCGGCCAGCGTCTGAGCCGCAAAGGTTGGCTGGGCGTGCTGTTGCTACTGGTCGGTATGGTGCTGATTAAATTCGCCTGACGGGCTGCCAGCCTGTAAAGTCAGCTAAAAATTTTCGGGCAGCGGATAATATGGATTACAGAAAAGCAACGGGGATTGGCCTCATCGCCATCCTGCTGTGGAGCACGATTGTCGGGCTGATACGCGGCGTCAGCGAGGGGTTAGGCCCGGTCGGTGGCGCCGCCGCTATTTACAGCCTCAGCGCGCTGATACTGCTGGTGACGGTCGGCCTGCCCAGGCTGAATACCTTTCCGCGTTCCTATCTGCTGCTGGGCAGCCTGCTGTTTGTCAGCTACGAAATTTGCCTCTCTTTATCCCTCGGCTATGCCGCCAGCAGCACCCAGGCCATTGAAGTGGGAATGGTTAACTATCTCTGGCCGGCGCTAACGGTACTGCTGTCGATAGCGGTGCTGCGGCAAAAGTGCAGCCTGCTGATCGTTCCCGGTCTGGCGCTTTCGCTAATCGGCATTTGTCGGGTGCTGGCGGGCGATCATCCGCTGTCGCTGGCGGAGATTGACCGCAGCGTCGCCTCGAACCCGCTCAGCTATGGGCTGGCCCTGAGCGGCGCGCTGATTTGGGCGCTGTACTGCGTGGTAACCAAAAAAATCGCCAACGGCAGCAACGGCATCACCCTGTTCTTCCTGCTTACCGCACTGGCGCTGTGGCTGAAATATTTCTCCGCTCCGCAGCCGGAGATGGTGATGAACTGGCGCGTCGGCGCTTGTCTGGCGCTGGCGGCACTGGCGATGGGTTTTGGCTATGCCGCGTGGAATATTGGCATCCTGCACGGCAATGTCACCGTGCTGGCGACCGCCAGCTACTTTATTCCGGTGCTATCGGCGCTGCTCGCCGCCCTGCTGCTCAACTCCAGCCTCTCCTTAGCCTTCTGGCAGGGCGCAGGGATGGTCAGCGCGGGATCGCTGATCTGCTGGTGGTCAACGCGGCAAAAGGGTCAGCGCGGGGGCGCAGCGGAGCACTAACAGATAGGGCTGTGCAGGATGATACTATGTACGATTGATGTGAACAGAAGCTTTGGTTCGATTACTCTTGCTAAAAAATATTAGAATTTCAACGGATGGGAATATTTAATATGAAATCATTATATTATTTCTTCGCTACTTTATCGGTACTTATTTTTTCTTTCTGGTTTTTGCTGTCTACTCGTTCATTACGACACTTTTCTATGTGTATTCAGTGGGAGGTTTGTCCCCACTGAACTATGGGGAAGTCACAGGACATCTTGTAATAAAACTCTTTGGACTGGGTTGCTTTCTCCTTTCTATTAAATCTAAATCAGTTAACAAGCTCAGAAAAGATAAAGCTTAGTTTTCAGTAACCCTGCGCCAAATTTTAACGATGTGGCGTAAAGAGGCTTTAAATTGATGAGGCCGATCACTGAGGTATCCCCAGAAATGACGTTTATCGCTAAACGTTCGGTAACCCGTCTGAGCTCAGCCTGAGCACGCCGGAACGGCAAAAGACGCTCCCTGCGGGCCTC
>NZ_JASCAQ010000035.1:0-99702 GCF_029967685.1 Erwinia sp. V90_4
TTTTGCCCGGGAACAGCTGCCCGGCGATGTAGCGCGCCGCCAGTTCGCCGCCGCCTGCGCCCAGCCCGCCGGCCACGGCCGACTGGTTGTTCAGCTGCGCCGTTACCGCCCCCAGCACCGCGTGCGCCATCGCGTTGCTGGTTACGTCCACCTTGCCGGTCAGCGGGTTGGTGGTCAGCTTCTTAATTTCCGTCGCCAGATACGGCGAGGCGCCGCTCGCCAGCGCTCCGGCCAGGTTGTTGCCCGCCAGCGCCGTCAGCGCGCCGGTTACCGCCTGTGCCGCCTTCTGCAGGTCGCTGCCGGTGCCGTACTGCTGCATCGCGTTGTTATAGGCGCGCTGCAGCACGTCCGACTCGCGGAACGGTTTGTCGTCCTTCTTCAGCTGCTCCCGCGCCTGCGCCAGCGCCGCCGGGTCGGTCTGCGCCTTCAGCCCGGCGATGTCGCCCTGGGTGCGGATAACGTCCATCGCCTGACCGGCGATTTCGCCGATAAGCTGGGCCTGCCTGAGTCGGTTCTGCTCCTTCTCCCTGTTAAATATCGGGCTGATGCTGCCGTCGTTGGCGTGGTCGGTATCCCGGTTCAGGGTGGTGACATCCTGCTGCTGCCTGTCCTTGTCACGGATGAGCAGGGCGCCTTCACTGACCCCGGCCTTCGTCGTGCCCTCTGCATGGCCGCTGTTGTTGGCGCCCGACAGCATGCCGCCGGCCATTTATGGCTGAACAGGATACTAAGCCAGAAGCTGTGACAACTGAAGCGCCGGAGCTAAAAACCCGCCGTTATACCTTGGGTGATATTCGCGACTGGAAGACGCATAAAAAGGCAACGTCCATCACACTTAAGGGTGGCGGGATTTGCAACCGGGACGGCGGTTAACGTGCGGGTGATGAACGGCTGTTTGGTGCTGACGGCGGAAATACCGCCACCGGAACCGGAGATAATGCAGACCCTGCGCCAGCTCTGCTCGAAGCTCTCCGCGCGTAAGCAGCGCGAGCTGTTGGAGGTGATTCAGGTGATTGCTGCACCACAGAAGCGGGCGGCTAAGGGTAGCTGACTAAGTGGAAAGTAAAATCCCAGCCAGTTGGCTGGGATTTATCTAACTCTTTATTACAGCCACTTCCTTTTCTAAATAGTTTTTCCACTTATCCATTAAATGATTAATATTTTCCATATGAGAGTGCTTTGATGGGTCATATCCATCAGAAGGAGGCATATATTTAATAAAACCTTCTATTTCTGATGGGTAATCAAAATCAGCATAAATTTTCTCAACTTCAGCTAATGGATCTTCAAAGCTATTACGATTATTCCAGAGCCAACTCAGGACAATAAATAGCCACTTTTTTTTGGTCATCTGATCATCTTTTAGCTCAAGTTCTGAACATAATTCCTTTAAAAAAGGAGATACATGATTTACTTCACCAAGTATAACGAATGATAATTCAAGCTCAGGATTAGTATAACTTCCTGTTAATACATTCTTTTCTGCTTTTTTTATTGGCACGTCTGAGGTGATGAGGTTATTTTCACAACCCCATTTTATATCACACCATGAAAGATGAGCACTTTTATCAATAAAATCAAAAGGTATTGGATATAAATTCATTTCATTTTACCTTCGGTGGTCGTTGGTTAGGAATGCCGGTAATGTTGCCACCTTCAATAAATCTTTGATGTGTTACATTTCCTTTATTATCATAGATATATTCAAATATACCTTTCTTATCATTAAATGAGCCTTCAGCTTGCAACAATTTTCTTTCTATACCATCACCGCCTTTGATAGTAAAAACTTTTCCATCCATCAATTGCTCACGGCTCAGATAACTTGCACCTCTATGAGTAGGGTCTGGTTTTAGCCCACTGCCGATTCGGTCTGCTTCCAGAATTTTATTAACAACCGAAGATTTTAAGGCTGTTTCCACCATACCAGTGGTTTTCGCGACCACCTTCTCCGTCAGTACCGCACCACCTTTTACCACCCCGGCACCGCCAGCAAGCAACCCGGCTATATCGGTAACCAGTTTCCCGCCTTTGACACCTGCGTTAAACGACCCGCTGGCACCGGCTTTCTGGTACTCGGCTTCCATCCGATTGATACGCTCAATATAGGACTGCTTCACCGCATCAGACACGTTACCCAGAACATCACCGCTGTTAAACAGCGATTTCAATGCGTCATAGGTTTCCTGCGGATTGCTGGCCGTTTTCACGATGCTGTCTATCGTGTCGTACAACCCTGCCGGAACCCCGGCCACCATACCTGCTGCAAAGCTGCCATCCTGTCCCAGGTCTATCGTCGTCCATTTCGCCTGCGCTCCGGCTTTGCAGGCCAGGGTCTGACATGCTGCGATTTCTTTATCTTTCTGAGCTTTCTGGGCGTTGCTCAGATAGTTATTCTCAACAACAATCCTAACCGCTTCCGGATGGGATCGAAAGTTTACTCAGATGGAGTCTTCTGAGCCGTTCTTGCCTTTAACAAAATTTTTATCCAGATCCCAATACCTAAAATAAGGCCGCCGACATAGCCTGATCTTAAGAAAGAGTCAAACACATCGCTCCAACTGAACTGGAAAAAACCTTTTTTAAAATAAATAATCGCTGATGCAAGTAGTTCAGCTACAAAATCGCCAATGAGAAATAAAATCAGGCAACTCAATATCAGTTTGACTAAAATAAAAAGATTATTTTTTTGCATCGGTTTTATCCTTCTTATCGAGTTCATCTTTTACAGCATTACCTGTTTTCTCACCGATATAGCCACCAAGAACCGTACCTGTTAAATCAGATACTGCATCTTTTCCAAGTTTTGAACCGACACCTTTTATTATTTCGCCACCTACGCCACCAACGGCAGTACCCGCAGCCGCACCAGCCATAGAGTTAAGCGGATCTTCTCCCTTAATCCCGCTCCCAATGGCTGCACCACCCATATTGACGGGGGCTGAAGCTATTATACCTTTTCCTGTTGTGGCTGCCGCTGTTACTCCTGCCATAATGACATCGACGTAACTGAACGGATCTTTTCCGGCAAGCTGAACGCCAGTATTAACTCCCACACCGATTGCTGCATTAGCCGCCATACCTTTCACAGTCACTCCCAGCACGCTTCCACCAAATATCAGTGGCGCATCGCCGATGCTGGCATTCGATTTATGGTAGCCCCAGGTATTCATTATCGACTGAGCCTTGCTCATCGCCGCTGAGTCAGGATTACGCTTGATATAATCCCGGCCCGACAACAGCCCTTTGACCAGTTCCTGCGAGACTGCCGGACCGTACTCTTTTTCCATTTCAGCCGCGTAAACGCGCAGATACCCCGCCAGCTCGGCGCGTTCCGTGCTGTTCATCTGCGAGGGGTATTTGTTAAATTTCGACACCAGCGCATCGCTGCGCTTATCGGCATTTTCCAGCTTTATCAGATCATTGGCGGCAGCTAGGGATTTATCGCCGCTCTTAATTTTCTCAATGGCTTTATCCAGCTTGTCGGAGGATGTGGCCCCCAGGAAGTTATCCTCAACAGCATTCTTACCCGCCTGGGCCGCCGCCACAGCACCGCCAGTATCGCCCGATGCCAGGCCGCCTGCAAGCCCTGCGGCCAGCTGGCTCAGCGCGCTGACCTGCTGCTTCTCGCTTTCGCTCAGCTGCTCTGCGGTTTTGCCCGGGAACAGCTGCCCGGCGATGTAGCGCGCCGCCAGTTCGCCGCCGCCGGCGCCCAGCCCGCCGGCCACGGCCGACTGGTTGTTCAGCTGCGCCGTTACCGCGCCCAGCACCGCGTGCGCCATCGCGTTGCTGGTTACGTCCACCTTGCCGGTCAGCGGGTTGGTGGTCAGCTTCTTAATTTCCGTCGCCAGATACGGCGAGGCGCCGCTCGCCAGCGCCCCGGCCAGGTTGTTGCCCGCCAGCGCCGTCAGCGCGCCCGTTACCGCCTGTGCCGCCTTCTGCAGGTCGCTGCCGGTGCCGTACTGCTGCATCGCGTTGTTATAGGCGCGCTGCAGCACGTCCGACTCGCGGAACGGTTTGTCGTCCTTCTTCAGCTGCTCCCGCGCCTGCGCCAGCGCCGCCGGGTCGGTCTGCGCCTTCAGCCCGGCGATGTCGCCCTGGGTGCGGATAACGTCCATCGCCTGACCGGCGATTTCGCCGATAAGCTGGGCCTGCCTGAGCCGGTTCTGCTCCTTCTCCTTATTAAATATCGGGCTGATGCTGCCGTCGTTGGCGTGGTCGGTATCCCGGTTCAGGGTGGTGACATCCTGCTGCTGCCCGTCCTGGTCACGGATGAGCAGGGCGCCTTCACTGACCCCGGCCTTCGTCGTGCCCTCTGCATGGCCGCTGTTGTTGGCGCCCGACAGCATGCCGCCGGCCATATTGGTCAGCAGGTCCTTGCCCACCGGCCCGCCGGTGCTGAGGCTGCCGCCGCTGTGCGTGGCGCGGTAATCCGCCTGGTTGTGGATGTCGCTCCAGCCCAGCGTGCCGGTATCAAGGCGGTTGCTGTCCGTGTCCGCGGTGCTTGCAATGACGGCGCCATCCAGTTGAGTATGCTCGCCGACCCTGACGTCATAGCCGCCTTTGCCCGCAAACAGCCCGGTCTGCTCTTTGACGCTGTCAAAGTTGCTGTTCAGCCTGTCCCGGCTGGCGCTGACGCTGGCAGAACCGGTCATCGAACCGAGGGTGAAGCTGCCGCCCGCGCTGGCGTTCTGCTGCTTTGCGTTATAGCGGTCGCTGTCCCGCTCGCTTTCCAGCGTCAGGTTGCGCCCTGCGTCAACGGTGATTTTTTCCCCGCTGGCCTGCGCCCCTTTCAGGGTGGTGTCGCGGCCGCTGCTCAGGCTGAGATGGCTGCCCGCATCGAGTGTGGTTTCGCTATGGGTCAGGCCGCTGCCGTTCTCATGCCCTTTACCGGCGTTCACCCCGGCAGAGACGCTGATGCCGTAGCCGCCCGTACCGGCGCCGATACCCACGCCGACGCTGCCGCCTTTGCTGCTGTTAGTGCCCGTTGTGGATTCGCTGTTTTGCGCGGAGTGCAGGGTAATATCCCGCGCGGCGTCAAGCGTCAGGTTTTTGCCCGCCTTCAGCTGGCTGCCGGATATCGCGATATCGCCGCTTTGCGCGGCGTTATTCTTACCGGTTGCCGTTATCGACAGGTTTTGCCCGGCGTTGAGCGTGCTGCCCTGCGACTGGCGGCTGTCGGTGCGGGTTTCGCTCTTCGACGACTGGCTGCCCCAGGAGGCGGTAACGCCAACGGTGTTGGTGGCCCCCTGCGCGGCACCTTCATCACCCGACTGCAGGCCGGCTGCGGCATTTTTCGCATCCGCCGCCCCGGTCAGGGCGTCGTCACGCGCCCAGGCCTGTGCAGCCTGCACGCCGGACAGCGCCGCTTTGGTGTTTTGCAGCGCGTTCAGGCGTCCGTCGCCTTCCTTTCTTGCCTGCTGAGCCGTGCTGACGGCGGTGTTGAGCGCGCTGCCCGCGCTGCCCGACAGCGCCAGGTTAAGCCCGCTCTGCTTCTGCTCGAAGGTTTCCCGGCGGGTGCGCTGGTCGTAGCCGGGGTCGATAGCCACGCTGTCACCGGTCAGCGCCAGATCTCTGGCCGCCACCAGGTCGGCGCCGCCGATGTGCAGCTGGTTGCCTGCGGTGATGCTGACATTGCCCTGGCTGCTGCCGACGGTGCTGACGCTTTGGCTCTGGGTCCTGCCTTTCTCGTCGACTTCGTGTTTGCTCGACTGCTTACCAATCGTAAAGCCGATGCCGCCGCTGCCCAGCAGGCCGCTCTTTTTCTTCTCATCCAGCCGGTAGTGGGTGTCGGTCTCGGTGGCCGCACCGATATCAATGTTATGTCCGGCCTGCAGGTTCACATCGCGGTCGGCAGCAATCGCCGACCCGGTTACCGTCAGGTCATTGCCAGCGCTGACGCTGACGCTCTCCCCGCTGAGCAGGGTACCTTTCTCGCGCGTAGTGGCGTCATGCGCCACGCTGTGGCTGCTGCTTTTTTTCAGGAAGCCCTTTTTCTGAGACCGTTCTTCACTGAAGCTTGACTCGCGTTCGGTGGCGGTATTGAGGGTCACATCCTGCTTCGCCTGCAGGGCGATAGCGCCCTGGTCACTGTGCAGGGCGCTGCCGGTGACGGTGACATTGCCTTCACGCCCGATAACCGTGACCCCTTGCTGACCGCTGAAGGTGCTGCCGCTGCTGGTCTCGCGTGTGGTTTGCTCGATGCGATGGCTTTTGGTCTTGCCCTCGCGTTTGTTTTCGCTGTCCTGGTCCTGCGTGTGGGTCTGTGCGTCCTTAATCGTCACGTCCTGCGCGCTGATGCCGATGCGGCCCTCTTTGCTGGCAACCTGTGCGCCTTCGGCCAGCAGCTGGTTGCCTGCCACCAGGGTGACGCCCTGGTCTCCGCCGAGTGCGCTTAATGCCAGGCGCTGTTCCTCACGGCTGTTGCTGACTGACGAAGTCCGGCTGTTGGCGTCCAGGTGCGTGCTATTGGTGGTCTTATCGGCAAGGAGGTTGATATTACCCCCGGCCTGCACGCCCAGCTGGCCGCCTGCCTGGAGCTGGCTGCCCGTCAGCGTCACGTCACGCCCGGCATTGAGCGTGAGATTGCCGCCGGCGTTAAGCTCGCTCCCCAGCGCCTGCTGCCATTCGCCGCTAACCTGCGCCATCCGGGAGCCGGCCGCCTCCGTGCCGCCGCGTGTACGGTTGCCCATTGAGCCGGAGATAACCCTGAGGTCAGCCGTGTGGCTGCTTCTGGCGGTGGTAATGGTCAGATTGTTGCGCGCGCTCAGGCTGAGAGTATCTGTTGCAGTCAGCTTGGCGCCCGCAAGACCGATATCAGTGCCGCGCAGGCTGATGTCGTCGGCACTCATCGTCGCCTGGCGCAGCGCGTCCTGCAGGTTGCTGCTCATCGACAGGGTGTCTGCCTGCACGTCAATGCTGCCGGCCTTGATGTCACCACCCTGATGCATGAACTGCCCGGCGTCGACCGTCAGGGCCTTGTCGGCAAACAGGTTGCCGGCGTTGGTGATGCTGCTGGCCGAGAGCTGCAGATTGCCGCCGCCAATCACCGCGCCATCCCCGCTCAGGCGCAGCGTGCTCTGCGCCAGGTAGACTTTCGGTACCCACACCGTTTGCGGGCCGTCGGCCGTTTGCACCGTCTCGCTCACCAGCCAGACGATGTCCTGCTGCAGCGCGGCTATCTGCTCCGGCGTCAGGGCCACGCCGGGCACCAGATGGAAGTCCTGTGCGACCTGGCTACCGTTGTTCATCAGCTGCTGGTACTGCGCCATCGCATCTTCCCCCTTGACGGACGCTTTACCGGTGAGTGCCAGCACCTGCTCACGCACCAGGCGCTGCTCGTAAAAACCGTCGCCCAGGCGTTTGTGCACCTGCGCTGGGTCATAGCCCACCCGGTCGAGCAGGTAATCGCTGCTGATAAACTTATCGCGGTTGGTAAAGCGTTCGTCGGTGACCACCAGGAACGGGCTGGCTGGCGCCGTATGCTGGGCAAAAAGGGCGTTATTGGGAATGGCGGTCGCCACATTGCCCAGATGCTGTAACTGGGTAAGCGCCAGCTCGGCCGGCAGCAGCGGGCGCCCCAGCGGCGAGGAGGGTGTGGCGCCCGGCGCAAGCGCGGTGTCGCCAACCACGGGGGCAGCACCTTCAACCGTGAAGGCCAGCGGGTTGCGCTCCAGTTCGGCACGTTCGGCGTCCACGGCGTTTAATGCCGACTCAAGCCGGCTGATTTGCGCCTGGTTTACCGTGGTGTTGGTCATGCTGGCGCCGTTGATGGTCACCGTGCCGTTGCCGGTAATAATGCCGTCAACGGTGGTTAGCGCCGTGGTTTCATCGCGGTTGAACGTCGGATACCAGTGATGGGTGTCCTTGTCGTAATGGTCGACAATCACTGCCTGCCGCCGTTCATTGACCGAGTAACCGCGGTTGTCCACGCTGCCACCGCCATCCTGCGTCAGGTTGCCACCGGCGGTGATGACGCTGGCGTCATTGAGCAACTGCCCGGTAATGCGCAGCAGCATATTGCCGCCTGCCAGAATGCGCGCGCCGATGCCTTCGGAAACCAGCCTGTCGCGGGTCACCGTGCCGCTCTCGGTACGTTCGCGGAAATTGTTGTAATCGGTAATAAACGGTGCGCTGTCGATATCAATGTGCTTTTCGGGGTCCCAGGTCAGCACCTGCGTCCAGTCGTGCTCCCAGTGGAAGCCGTTTTGATAGGGCGTCGGGATGGTTGCCAGCTGGTTTCCCCCACGCGTTTCATAGAACGTCATCGCGTAGCTGCCGTCGGCATTCGGCTTAAGCGCCAGGTAGTTAACCCACAGGTCGGTCAGCTGGCCTTTATTATCTTTTACGCGCACCTGCGCGCGCTTGCCCGCCGCATCAATGGCCAGCAGGGTGCCGTAGCGGTTGCTCTGCGCCGCCGCGTCATCCTGGAAGGTCAGCTGCTGGGTGGTCGGTGCCATGGTGCTTTTATCGGGGTTGACCGCCGAACCATAGGTGCGCCAGTAGTAGTTGTAGCGGTGCCACTTATAGTCGCTCTTTTCTGCATCGCGCTGGATCTCCAGCCCTTCGCGCAGATTGTCCAGCCGGCGGGCCTCGACGGCCAGGTCGCCGTCCGCTTCGATAAAGCTCGCCCGGTTCTCAATCAGGTCATCGCTGTGAAGCGACAGGCTGTCGCCGCTGTAGAGCAGGGCGCCATCCCGGTTGCTGAGGCGCTCGCCGGCCTGCAACGTCAGGCGGTGGGTCGCTGCGATGACCGCAGGCTGGCCGTGGTTGTCGAGAGCACGCGCGCGCACGGTGATATCGTCGCCCATCAGCGCCGCGGCGTTGTCCAGGGTATCGACGTTCATCGTCATGGTGTCCGCTTCAATGCGCCCGCTGTTTTGCAGGGTCCCGGTCGTCAGTTGAAGTGTCTTGCCCACCAGGACCGCCGGATTGGTGATGCTGGCCGCATTGAGGATGAGTTCGCCCGGTAGCAACCAATCCGCCAGGTTGGTAAAGGCACCGCTCAGGGAGAACGTCACCTTACCGTTGCTGCTGACGGTTTCGCCCGCGGTGCGGGTGTAATCCTGCTGCGCGCTCAGCGTGAGCGACTGCAGCCCGAGCAGGGTGCCGCGCTGATTTTCCAGGGTGCGCGTATGCAGGGTCAGGTCACCGGCACTCTCTATCCGTCCACCCTGATTGAGCAGGGCGAGCGGTGAGTCGCTCGGCGACAGTCCGCCGTTAATGGCGATATTACCGTTGGCAAGGAGTTGTCCCTGGCGGTTATCCAGCGTGGCGACATCCGTGAAGGTGAGGGTGCCCGCACTTTGCAGCCGTCCCGCTGCGTTGTCGATGTCGCGCGCGCGGATGCCGGTGTGGGTGGTGCCCAGGATCAGGCCGCCGTCGCGGTTGTTCAGGCTGTCAGCTTGCAGGTCAAGCGACGCCTGGCTGCTGATCGTCCCCTGAGCGCTGTTGTCCAGCGCGTCCGCCCTGAGCTTCAGCGCCTGCATGGCGACGAGCTGGCCGCCCTGGTTATTCACCCGCGTGGCGTCAAGCGTCAGCGATGCCGCGCTGTGAACCTTGCCCTGCTGGTTGTCAAGCCGCGCAATGTGATAGGTGCCTGCACCCTGACCGATCAGCGTGCCGCCGGCGTTGTCCAGCTGTGCCGTGGCCAGGTCAATGTCACCGCGGCTGCTGAATACGCCCTGTCGGTTATTGATATTGCCCGCCGTGACCCGCTGGTCACCGTTGCTGCGTATTGTCCCGCCAGTATTATCAAGCAGGCTGAGGATGCGCAGCGTCAGCGCCTGCCGGGCGTCTGTCGTGCCGCCGGCATTGTTCAGGGCCTGTGCGTCAAGCGACAGCGCGTCGCCGCTCTGCAGCCTGCCGCCACGGTTATCCAGTTCGCCGTTCAGGTTCAGGCGCAGCAGCTTCTGACTGTACAGCTGACCGTTTTGGCTGTTGTTCAGGCTCAGGGCGGCAATGTTCAGTGCCTCTCCCGCCAGCCACTGGCCGCCCGCATTGTTGATTGCCCCGGCGTGCGCATCCGCAGTCGAGCCCTGCACGGCAAGCACCCCCTGCGCGGAAACCTTGCCGCCGTGGTTATCGATATCCTGCGCAACGTGCAGCACCAGGTCCGCCGCCGACTGCAGGGCGCCTTGCGCATTGCCCAGCCAGTTCGCTGCAAGCTGTGCATCCTGCTGGCTTTGCACGCTGCCCTGCGCGTTGTCAAAGCTGCCGCTGACGGCGTGCCAGCTGCCCTGGCTGCCCATCCAGCCACCGACATTGACAATGTCCTGCGCGTTGAGCGTTTGCGACAGCTGACTGAAAATACGTCCCTGACCGTTATCCAGCTTCCCGCTGAACTGCATGTCCAGGCTGTCCAGCGCGTTGATAGCCCCCTGAGCATTCAGCAGGTTTGCAGCGCGCACCCAGCTGCTGCCGCTGCCGGTCAGGGTGCCGCCCTGGTTGTTCCATTCCCCGTCAAGGCTGAGTGACAGTGCGTTCTGGCTGTAAATCCGCCCCGACTGACGGTTGTTCAGCCGTCCGCCCTGCAGGGTCAGGGCGCCGCCGCTCTGCAGCGAACCGCCGTCATTGTCAAACAGGCTGGCCGCGCCTGCGTTGACCCTGAGTGCCTGCTGCGCGGTCAGCTTGCCGGTGCGGTTAAGGATATCGCCTGAACTCTTCAGGCTAAGGTCACCACCGGACTGCAGCCTGCCGCCAGTATTGTCGAGCGACAGCGCACTGGCGTTGACCCGATGGCCGCCCTGGGCGGTACCGCCACGATTATCCCAGTCGCCCCCGGCGTTTAACGCGAGGCCATTTCCGGCTTCAAGCCAGCCGCCGGCATTGTTCAGCCCCTGCTGCGCTGTCAGGGTGACATCGTTTTGGGCGACGATCTTACCCAGGGCGTTATTCAGACTGCCGGTCGTCAGCATCAGCGACTGACCGCTGATTTCACCCTTGCCATTCGCGAGCAGCCCCGCCGCGCTGAGGGTGAGCTGCTCACCGCTCAGCAGCTTGCCGTCGTCGTTGTTAAGGGCGTTTGCCACCGCCGTCAGTGAGGTTTCGCCCTGCGCCGTGCCGCTGCGGTTATCCCAGTCGCGGGTGTGAATCTCCAGTGCTTTACCCGCCCCGATGAGGCCACGCTGGTTGTCCAGCCCGTCTGCCGTCAGGTCAAGATCGCCCTGGCTGATGACCTGCCCCTGGGTATTATCCAGCTGCCCGGCCCTCAGGGTGAGCTGGCCGCCGCTCAGGGTGCCGGACTCATTGCTGACATCACCGCCCGCGCTGAGCGTCAGGGCGTTACCGGCCAGCAGGTTACCACCCGCGTTGCTGACCGCGCCGGAGGTGGTCACCGCCAGCGCGGCCTGGGTTTTTACCGTGCCGTTCTGATTGTCCAGCCTGCCGGCGTCAAGCCGCAGGTCGCCGTTGCTGCCGAGCTCGCCGCCCGCATTGTCGAGCAGGCCACTGACTCGCCACTGCTGCGCCGCATTATCGAGTGCCAGCAGGCTGCCGCGCGAGTTGGTCAGCGCCGCCGCGCTGAAACTGAGCTGGCGGCTTTCTATGGTGCCGTCACTGTTGTCCAGCCGTCCCGTCAGCGCGAAGCGACTTTCACCACTTCCCGTCTGGGACCAGGTAGCCTGCTGGTTGAACAGGTTGTTCGCAGTGACGTCCCAGCGGCCGGCCTTCACCTGAGCCTGGCGCGCATCAATATCAGCGGCGGTGTTGATGACCAACTGTTTGCTGTCTATCGCTGAATCTCGCAGCGCCGCGCCGCCTTCCCGGGCGTTTAGCCGGGCACGGCTGGCCGCGACGTGCGCGCCGCTGATGTCGACCCGGCGTCCGCTCACATCAACCTCTTTTTTACTGAGCAGGCTGCCGCTGGCGCGAATATCGCCCTGGCTTTCCAGGCGCAGGCTGGCATCGCGGTTGATCTGGCTATTGGCATCGCTGCCCGCCAGAAGGTGCCCGCTGCTCGCTATGCCGCGAGCGGCGTTGAGCTGCACATCACCCGCCGCGGCGAGGGTGCCTGACTGCGTCAGCTTACCCTCGCGGCTCTGTACGGAGAGTTGGCCGCCGCCGTGTAATTTACCCTGATAGTCGACGGCGTCTCTGGCTGCCATCCTGATATCGCCACCGGCCTGCGTGGTCGCATTTTGCGCATCTGATTGCCAGCTGAGCCTGCCCTCACTGCTGACGGTCAGCGTCTTGCCCGCCTGAACCTGCGCGTTCTGATTGCGCACGCCCACCCCGGCTTCGGTGCCTATCATGCGGATACTGCCGCTGTACATGCCGCCCATCTGGCCCATGTCTATCGCCATCTGGGGCTTAGCGCTGCCGTTATCTGAGAGCGGCGCCACGCTTTTTCCGTCCGCGCTGATACGGTTGCGGCCGGCGACCACCGAGACTTCCTCTTTGGCCCAGACCCCGGCGTTAACCTTTACCGCACGGGCGAGGAGGTCGACGTACCCGGTATCATGACGGGCGTCACCGTTGAGGCCGCCCCCTTCAACGCTTATCACGCCGCGCTCAACCTGGTACCCCGCCAGGCTGCCGTCTGCGTTCATCTGCGGCTTGCCGGTGGTCAGCGTCATGCGCCCGGCGTTGATGGTGCCGCAGCCGTTGCACACAATGCCGGCAGGGTTAGCCACAATCACCTGCGCCTTGCCGCCGGCTACTTCCAGAAAGCCACGCAGCTGGCTGGGATTATTGCTGTTCACTTCATTGAGGATCACTCGCGCCGGCGCGCTATTGGGATTGAGATTGGGGTTGCCCTGGATCATGCCGGCCATCTGGGTGGAGGTCATCACCGCCGAGTTGTTGAGGATGGCACCTTTGTGATCGACGTCGAACTGCTGATACTGGTTATGCGACACCCCGGCCTGGTTAGGGGCGGTGATATTGACCTGCGGCAGGCCGTTCTGGGTGGCGATCACCTCCGGCCGCTGGCCGGGCGCGGCGCTGCCGTCGGCCACAATGCCGCTGGCCATCACCGGCGCGGCAAACATTGCCAGCCCCAGCAGCCATACCGCACGCCGCAGGGTCACCCATAAACGGTTCTCCCCCGCGATGCCGACACCGCGATGCTGTCCGGGTTCGCTGCTGCAGCTGCGGGCCAGTTCGGATACGACCCGCAGCTCTCCGTGGGTGCGGCTAAATATCAGGCGATAGCAATGTTTGTTCATGAGGTTCTTCCCTGAGTAAAGTCAGTCCGTTTCGTCCATTGTCAAAAAAGGGGGCGTAATCACGCCCTGCCGGGTTTCAGATTTCCAGATTAACGCTAAAGCCTGCCGTGGCACCCGAGGTGTGGAAGCCTGCTGGCTTGTAGATCGGCAGGCCGGCAAACAGGTCATAACTGAACCGGCCCCACAGCGCGCCGCGTACGCCAACCGCGCTGCCCGCAAGCTGGTGACCGACCAGGTATCGGGTACCCGGGCCGTCTACCCGCCCATAGTCGGCCGCGAGGTAGAGCTCGTGGCCGCGTGCGAATACGTTCCAGGCGATATCGTTACGCCAGAGCAGGCCTTTTTCCCCGGACAGCACCTGTTCGCCGTCAAAGCCGCGCACCGTGTAACGTCCGGCAATCGCCATGCGCTCCTGGGGCGTCAGCGCGTTCGGGCTCCACTGCCCGCGCAGGCTGGTGTAAATCCGCCACGGTTGCCCACCCAGGGTAAAGGGCTGATTGATACCCAGGTCCCCGAGCACGATCCCCGTGCGAGCGCTGCCTTCATGACGCGACTCTTCCGGGGCGGGAAGGGCGTTGAACGCGCCGGTCCCGCGCCGCCAGCTGATATTTGCGTCCAGAGTGGTGGTCCCAAGGTAGCTGCGCTGGTTAAGCCCCAGCTCCCAGCCGGCGGTGCGCCGCTTCTGCTGTTCGATATCGATGTCGTTTACGGCGTTAGTCGAGTGCCTGCGGTAGCCGCGCAGGTTGAGCGTGATCTTGTGCGACTGGTCGCGGTACAGCAGCCGGGAGAGCGTCAGCTGAGCGTTGTCGCTTTTACCGCTGTAACGCAGCACTTCGTTGGCGTTGGGGATATTCTGGTGGTAGGTGTAGTCGTTGTAATTGGCGGCAACACCCCAGTAGCCCAGCGGGAAAAAGTAGTTCAGGGTGTGCGAGCGGTTGCCAAACGGCCCGTGCTGGAACAGATCTTTACCCACGTTGGCGTAAAAGAGGTCGTTCTGCGCAAAGGGGGCATCAAGGGCTAACGTGGCGGAACCCAGATACCGCCCGGTACTTTTAGAGCCGCTGTCATCCAGCCCCAGGCTAAGCCGCACCGGCCGGGCTTCCTGCCAGTTGACCAGCAGGTCGCTGGTGGCATCTTGCCTGCCGGGGACGATTTTGATATCGGCCGCGGCGCTGGGCACCCGCCGGAAATTCTCCAGCCCCTGCTCAATGTCGCGTAGATTCAACATGTCGCCCGATGAGGCGGGGAGGGCGTTCCACAGCCGCCCGCGCCACGAAACGGGTTGCTCAAAGCGAATCTCCCCGATGCGCCCGGGCTGCAGGGTCAGGGTCAGCACGCCGGTGGTCAGGTCCTGCTCCTGCGCCATCACGCGGGTGGTGACCCAGCCTTTAGCCAGTATGGCGTTTTGCACCTGATTAATGACCAGCACAATGCCCTGGCCGCCCAGGCAGCGCCCTTTGGCGTCAGCGGCGGCTTTCAGCGCCCACTGAAAACGCCCGGCAGACTCACCGACCAGGGCGATGCGGTTGATGGTAAAACAGGGGTGCTCATCAGCGGGATATTGGGTTCGCTCAAGCTCAGGGCGGGCAAGGCGCACATCGGACTGCGGGTTATTTTGGCTTTGCAGGGCGCGCTCGCGCTCTTGCTGGCGCTGCTGTTCGCGCGCGTCAATAGCGGAAGCAGCCCGGTCGGGCGCGTCGGATGGCGTGGCAGCCAGTAACGGGGAAGCGCCAGCGAAGAGCAGCCCGGCGAGAATGCGTCTCAGCGTCTTGGGTGGACAGACGTCCGCAGGAAAAGTCCGTTTCATGAAAATCCGTTTCATAAAGTTTAATGGTGTGTGAACTGCGACAGGTTACTGAGCAGGCAGCGGGTAAATCAAGCAATTTTTTGGGGAGAGGGGAGATCAAAGAAACATCGGGAGGTTTTTCACGCGGGCTTGTTGAACCTGGATAGCAACAGGATGCATACAGTGCGATGAGAATAGAATTTGGCTCCTCTGACTGGACTCGAACCAGTGACATACGGATTAACAGTCCGCCGTTCTACCGACTGAACTACAGAGGAATCGTGTGAACGGGGCGCATGTTAACGGCGTGCCTGCGAAATGTCAAAGTACCAATCGACAACCTGAGTGCGTTTGCTGACAAAAGCAGCGTTCTGATACTTTTCCTTTATTTCTGCTCGTTCCTCAATCTCTGCGCCAGATCTCACTTTCCCGCCTTTCCCTTGCCGATGTTAGAGGTGTGTCAAATTTTTGTTATTTGCTGATTTTAAAACATGCGTTTCGATGCTTTCATAGTGAAAGTTTCAGTTGGTGTGATTATGAAACAAAAAAACTGTTTTGCGATGACGCCAGCGGGGATGCGCAAAGAAGGTGGTGTGAGTTTTAACTAACCTGTTGTTTATATAAATAAAAGACAGACCCGTTTAGCCGTACCCTGAAAGAGAGTATTACCCGAAATAGTCACCCCCTACATTTTAATAAAGCCGTCGGTGAAGTTGAGTGAATGTAAAAGAAATTTTTCATTCGCCGTATCAGCGAACCTTCGCATGCTAACGATAATAAGGGCTTTGCCATGAACGTGAAAAAAACAATTTTAGCGTCACTGTTAGTGTGTATGTTACCTGTCACCAGCTTTGCCAAAGATCTCCAGATTGGCGTCTCTATGGCACTGTTTGATGACAACTTTTTAACTATCGTGCGCAACTCAATCAACAATGAGATGAAGGCAGAGAATGTTAAAGGCCAGGTAGAAGACGCTAAAGGCGATGTCGCACAGCAGCTGCAACAGGTTCAAAACTTCATCGGCCAGGGCGTCGATGCCATCATCGTTAACCCGGTAGATACCAACGCCGTTAAACCCATTGTTGATCTCACCACCAAAGCCGGCATCCCGCTGGTGTTCGTCAACCGCAAACCCGCCACTACCCTGACCGGCAAAATGGCCTTCGTCGGTTCTGACTCCGAGCTGGCAGGCCGCCTGCAGATGGAAGCGCTGGCAAAACGCATGAACTACAAGGGTAACGTCGCCATTCTGTTAGGTGACCTCGCCAACGAAGCCACGCGCGAGCGTACCAAAGGCGTGGAAGCCATTGTGGCGAAATATCCTGGCCTGAAAGTGGTACAGAAACAAACCGCGAAATTCACCCGTAACGATGCGGTAGACGTCACCAGTAACTGGCTGACCGCGGGTGATGATATCCAGGCGATTGCGTCAAACAACGACGAAATGGCGATTGGTGCGCTGCAGGCATTAGGTAAAAACCCTAATAACATCCTGGTGGCGGGCGTCGATGGTACACCGGATGCGTTGCAGATGATTAAGAACGGCAAGATGGTTGCCAGCGTATTCCAGGACGCTAAAGGTCAGGGCGAAGGTGCCGTACAGACCGCTGTGAAGCTGGTGAAAGGTGAGAAAGTGCAGCCGATTGTTGATATTCCCTTCCAGCTGATCACCAAAGAGAACTACGAGAAGTTCACCAGTAAAAACCAGAAATAACGTTCTCTGAACCGGTTGTACGGAGGTAGTAAATGACCGCATATGCGCTAGAAGCCGAAGGCATCAGCAAATTTTTCCCGGGCGTTAAGGCGTTAAGTAACGTCTCGTTTCGAATCAAGCCGGGAACGGTGCATGCTCTGATGGGGGAGAATGGTGCGGGGAAATCCACCTTAATGAAGTGCCTCATTGGGATCTACCGTCCCGATGAGGGGCTGATCCGCATTAAGGGTGAACCCGTGCAGTTTACCGACACGCTGGATGCGCTGCGTTCGGGAATTTCCATGATCCACCAGGAGCTGAATCTGGTACCGCATATGACGGTCGCCGAAAATATCTGGCTGGGTCGCGAGCCGATGAAATTCGGCTTCGTTGACCACGGCAAGCTCAACCGCCTAACCAAAGATCTGCTGGTTAAGCTGAATATTCGCCTGCGTCCCGAGCAGATGGTGGGCGATCTCAGTATCGCCTCCCAGCAGATGGTGGAGATCGCCAAAGCGGTGTCGTGGAACTCAGACATCGTCATTATGGATGAACCGACATCGGCACTGACGGAAACCGAAGTGGCGCATCTGTTCACCATTATTCGTGACCTGCGTTCGCAGGGAAAAGCCATCATCTATATCAGCCACAAAATGGATGAAATTTTTGCCATTACCGATGAAGTCAGCGTGTTCCGTGACGGCGCATGGGTCGGCAGTAACGAGACGGCCAACTACACGCGTCAGTCGCTGATTACCCAGATGGTCGGGCGTGAGCTCACTCAGCTGTTCCCGAAAACTGACAGCAATATCGGTGAAGATGTGCTGACGGTGCGCAATCTGACGCGCAACGGGGTATTCCAGGACATCAGCTTCAGCGTGCGCCGCGGTGAGATCCTCGGCGTCGCCGGGCTGGTGGGTGCCGGCCGCAGTGAAGTGATGGAAAGCCTGTTTGGTATGACCTCGACAGACAGCGGTGAGATCCTGATCGACGGCGTACCGACCACCATCGATTCCCCGGCCAGCGCGATTGAAAAAGGCCTCGCCTTCCTGACGGAAGACCGTAAGAAGTCGGGCCTGTTCCTTGTGCTGTCGGTGATGGAGAACATGAGCATCGTCAAAATGACTGACTACAGCGCCAAAGGCGGCTTCGTCAATCATGGCAATATGGCGAAAGACTGCCTGGAACAGATTAAGCGCCTGAATATCAAGACGCCGACCATGGACCAGATTATTAACAACCTCAGCGGCGGTAATCAGCAGAAGGTGTTAATCGCCCGCTGGCTGCTGGCACAGCCGAAAATCCTTATCCTTGACGAACCTACCCGTGGCATTGACGTCGGTGCGAAGGCGGAGATCTACCGCCTGATCAGCGAACTGGCGAGCCGGGGCGTCGCCATCATTATGGTCTCCTCTGAACTGCCGGAAATCATCGGTATGAGTGACCGCGTGATGGTGATGCACGGTGGACGTATTACCGGCATCCTCGATAAAGAAGACGCCGACCAGGAAACCATTTTGTCATTGGCGTCCGAATAAGGGCGTGAGGTAAACAACATGAGTGAGATGAAAATGACAACGCAACAGTCGGCTGAAGCGCCATCGTTTTTTGATAATGTTAAAAGCAAGCTGCCCAAAGATACCGGTATTTTTGTGGTGATGGTGGGTATCGCGCTGATTTTTGAAGCCTTCGGCTGGTATGTACGCGATCAGTCATTTCTGATGAACCCGAACCGCCTGGTGCTGATTGTGCTGCAGGTAGCCATTATCGGGATTATCGCGGTGGGGGTAACGCAGGTCATTATTACTACCGGTATCGATTTATCCTCCGGCTCGGTCATTGCGCTGACGGCGGTGGTTGCGGCCAGCCTGGCACAAACCTCGGAAAGCCTCTCGCCCATGTTCCCGTCACTGGTGGATATGCCGGCGGTACTGCCGATAGGGGCGGGGATCGGGGTGGGCATCCTGTGCGGTATCGTTAACGGCGTGCTGATCACCAAAACCGGCATCCCGCCATTTATCGCCACGCTGGGGATGATGGTTTCCGCTCGCGGTCTGGCACAGTATTACACCCAGGGTAACCCTATCAGCTTCCTGTCCGACGGCTTTACCTCCATCGGTCAGGGTGCAATGCCGGTGATTATCTTCCTGGTTGTCGCGGTTATCTTCCATATCGCGCTGAAACACACCCGCTACGGTAAATATGTCTACGCCATCGGCGGCAATATGGTTTCCGCCAAAGTTTCCGGTATTAACGTCAATAAGTATCTGATTATTGTCTACACCATTGCCGGTGGGCTGTCCGGCCTGGCCGGGGTGGTGCTGGCGGCGCGCGTCAGCAGCGGGCAGTCAAGTATGGGCCTGGGCTACGAGCTGGATGCCATCGCTGCGGCGGTTATTGGTGGCTCAAGTCTGATGGGTGGCGTCGGGCGCATTACCGGCACGCTGATCGGTGCGGTGATCCTCGGCCTGATCAAGAGCGGCTTTACCTTCGTCGGTGTCGATGCCTACGTGCAGGACATTATCAAAGGGATGATTATTGTCGCCGCAGTATCGATTGATATGTACCGCAACCGTAAAAAACGCTAACAGGCTACAAAATTGCAGGGGTCGACCTTTTGGTCCGGTCGACCCTTAAGATGGATACGACCTCTCTACACATACGCCAGAGACCTGCACATCCTCAACGCATTTTCTGCACCATCGGCGTGCAATCCCGTCAACTGCTCTGACCTGCCAGATATCAATCTCATTAATCTCTGCGCCAGCGGTAATCAGATTCTCTTATTTTACCGCCTGTTAGCGCCCCCTTTACCTGAGCGGCAAGCCGTTAGGAAAATTCTGGCACGCCGCTTGCAATCCTGATTGGGTCAGAGTGAAAACTTATTATAAACCGCCAGCGCTGCTGGCATTCGGGGATACGCGACGGAGGCATTATGAACTTAAGACGACTGAAGTATTTCGTAAAAATCGTCGACATCGGCAGCCTGACTCAGGCTGCAGAAGTCCTGCATATTGCACAGCCTGCGCTGAGCCAGCAGGTGGCCACGCTGGAAAATGAACTGGACCAGCAGCTGCTGATCCGCACCAAGCGCGGCGTGACGCCTACCGAAGCGGGTAAAATCCTCTATTCCCACGCTCGCACGATTTTACGCCAGTGCGAGCAGGCACAGACTGCGGTAATTAATGCCGGGCAGGCGCTGAGCGGGCAGGTCTCGATTGGCCTCGCGCCGGGTACGGCCGCCTCCTCACTGACCATGCCGCTGCTGCAAACCGTGCGTGAACAGTTCCCGGACGTGCTGGTGTACTTACACGAAAACAGCGGGGCTTCACTAAACGAAAAAGTGATGAATGGGCAGCTTGACATGGCGGTGCTGTACGATCGTGCGCCGACGGCCGGCATCACCAGCATTGCGCTGATGAAAGAGGAATTATATCTGGTGGGCGCCAGCGCCTGTCCGGGGCAAAGCATCGATCTCGCCGACGTTGCCGAGATGAACCTGTTCCTGCCGCGTGACTACAGCGCCGTGCGCAAACGGGTTGATGAAGCATTCTCCCTGCGCCGCCTCAGCGCGCGTATTATCGGTGAGATAGAGTCCATCGCCACGCTGACCTCGGCAGTTTCCAGCGGTATGGGGGCGACGGTATTGCCAGAGTCCGCGGCGCGCGCGCTGGTCAGCTCGACCAATGCCTGGATGGCGCGGATTACCAGCCCGACGCTGAACCTGCCGCTCTCTCTTAACGTCTCTGCCCGTGAACCCCTGTCGCCGTCGGCGCAGGCGGTGAAAAACATTCTGCTGTCGCTGCTTAATAAGCCGGTGGTGGAAGATCGCGAGCTGATGCTGGTCAGTTAACTCCCCTTTGTGCCGGGCGCGCAGTCGCGCGCCTCACCGCCCGCCTTATCGCTAAAAAGCATATAAAACCTCTTTTTATTATTTGTTGCTATCAATTTGCATCCTTAACATGATGTAAACCAGCAGATAACCGAGAGAGGAACGCACGTGAATTTTCAGCAACTTAAAATCATTAAGGAAGCGGCACGCTGCGAGTTTAATCTCACCGAAGTGGCTAATGCGCTGTTCACCTCCCAGTCTGGAGTCAGCCGCCATATACGTGATTTAGAAGATGAACTGGGCGTAGAGATTTTTATCCGCCGCGGCAAACGCCTGCTCGGCATGACCGAACCGGGTAAAGCTCTGCTGACCATTGCCGAACGCATTCTGGATGAAGCTGGAAAAGTCCGTCGCCTGGCCGATGTCTTTACTAACGAATCGAGCGGCGTCCTCACCATCGCCACCACCCACACCCAGGCACGCTATAGTCTGCCGAAAGTGATCAAGGCCTTCCGCGCGCTCTATCCGAATGTCCGTCTCGAACTCAACCAGGGTTCTCCGCAGGAGATCGTCTCAATGCTGGTGGCGGGGGAGGCGGATATCGGCATCGCCAGCGAGCAGGTGGTCAACAACCCGGCGCTGGCGGCTTTCCCGTGGTTCAGCTGGCATCACGCGCTGCTGGTGCCGAAAGGGCACGAGCTGGAGCAGCAGCAGCCGGTTTCCCTGGCGGCGCTCAGCCGTTATCCGCTGATCACCTACCGCCAGGGGATCACCGGGCGCTCCCGCGTGGATCGCGCCTTCCACAGTGCCAGCCTGAAGCCGGATATTGTGCTGAGCGCCCAGGACTCCGACGTGGTGAAAACCTATGTTGAACTGGGATTAGGCGTGGGGATTCTGGCCGATCAGGCCTGCCAGCTGGATGAGCATTCGCAGCTCACCCGGCTGGAAGCGCGCCATCTGTTTGAGTCAAACACCGTGTGGCTGGGCCTGAAGCGCGGCCAGCTGCAGCGTAATTTTGTCTGGCAGTTCCTCGAGCTGTGCAACGCCAATCTGTCACTGGAAGAGATCAAGCGCCAGGCACTGTCGCTGAACGAAGAGGAAACGGTGATCGATTTCCAGATTTAACGGCAAATCGCAGAACAGCAGGGGCCGATCCTCTTTTTCGATTGGCCCTTTCACACAGCGGGTTGACCGGAAAAGAGGGTCAACCCCTACAAAAATACGGTGCACAGACAGTAGGGGCCGATCCTCTTTTTCGATCGGCCCTTTCACACAGCGGGTTGACCGGAAAAGAAGGTCAACCCCTACAAAAATACGGTGTTCACAGACAGTCCTTTCACACAGCGGGTTGACCGAAAAAGAAGGTCAACCCCTACAGGTGATGGCGATGACACCGGCCACGGCATAAAATTTCGTTTCCCCGGCGAAAACCCCTTTCCGCGCGCTCCCCACACTGTGATAACGCAGCATTGATTGCCGCGCCTCCGTTAAAGTGAAATGAACTTATTAAGGAGACGCTATGCTCGCACAACGTTTACAGGACGCTACTCTGCTGCGCCAGCAGGCTTTTTTTAACGGTGAATGGCAGGGCGCGCTCAACGGCGAAACGCTGCCGGTCACCAACCCGTCAACCGGTGAAGTGCTCTGTACTATTCCGGCGCTCGGCGCTCAGGAAACCGAGCAGGCGATAGCCTTTGCCGATGCGGCACGTAAAAGCTGGGCGAAGACGCCGAACGCACAGCGTGCGCTGCTGCTGGAAAAATGGCATCAGCTGATCCTCGACAATGCTGACGACCTGGCCACCATCATGACCGCCGAGCAGGGCAAACCGCTGGCGGAAGCCAGGGGCGAAGTGCTGTACGGCGCGGGTTTTGTGAAGTGGTTTGCCGAAGAAGCTCGCCGCATTTATGGCGACACCATTCCGGCACCGAGCGATGACCGCCGTATCCTGGTGCTGAAGCAGCCGGTTGGCGTCGCCGCCGCCATTACCCCGTGGAACTTCCCGATTGCGATGATCACCCGCAAGGTTGCCCCGGCGCTGGCCGCAGGCTGCCCGATCATCGTTAAGCCGTCGGAGCTGACCCCGCTGTCGGCGCTGGCGCTGATTGCACTGGCGCAGCGCGCAGGCATCCCGGCTGGGGTATTGCAGATTGTCACCGGCTTACCCAAAGAGATTGGCGAAACCCTGACCGGCAGCCGCACGGTGCGGAAAATCTCCTTCACCGGCTCGACGCGCATCGGCCAGCTGCTGATGCAGCAGAGCGCGGACAGCATTAAGCGCCTGAGCCTCGAGCTGGGCGGTAACGCGCCGCTGATCGTCTTTGACGATGCCGACCTCGAGATTGCTATCAGCGGGGTGATGATGAGTAAATTCCGCAACGCCGGGCAAACCTGCGTCTGCGCCAACCGCATTCTGGTTCAGCGTACTATCTACCCGCGCTTTGCCGCCCGCCTGCTGGAAGAGGTGGCGAAGCTGAAAGTGGGCGATGGTTTTGCCGACGGCAGCACCATCGGCCCGCTGATCAACGCGGCGGCGGTAAGCAAAGTGAACGGCCATATTGAAGATGCGCTCAGCCACGGCGCCGAGCTGTTAACCGGCGGCATCAGCAACGGTAACGGCACCTTCGTGGCGCCGACGGTGCTTGGCGGCGTTACCCGCGCCATGCGCATTGCCGATGAAGAGACCTTTGGCCCGGTCGCACCGCTGTTTATTTTTGACACAGAAGAAGAAGCGATAAATATGGCGAATGATACCCCTTACGGTCTTGGGGCTTATTTCTTCACCGAAGATATTCGCCGCGCATGGCGAGTGGGAGAGTCGCTGGAATTTGGTATGGTCGGTTTTAATACCGGCTCTGTTTCTTTAGAAGTGGCGCCGTTTGGTGGAATTAAACTCTCCGGCGTCGGGCGCGAAGGCTCGCGCTACGGCATTGAAGAATATCTCGAATCAAAAGCGTTTCATTTCGGCAGTCTTTAAAAGCTAAATAAAGTTTAAGCGTTAAAAAAGGCCTGCACCCGAAAAGGTGCGGGCCTTTTTTATAAATAAACCCGTGGCTTAATGAAAGCCTGACAAAACGTCCGCGCTGAATTGGTGCAAGTTTAGTACCGGATTCACCGCGCTGGTGCATTCGTTTTGTGATGAAAATCATCTATTTAAATAGTCGGCTTAACTGGAGAAAAACCACCGTCATTACGGCACAAAATTTTTTTCACCCCGCTTTTACGCATTATTATTTTTTCCCAGGGCTGGCATACTTTCTGCATTGCTTAATACAAATGCAATATTACTCAGTACCAGAAAGCATTAGTTAGCAGGCTAAATAAGGAACACACCATGCTCAGTTTTAACCCGGATAAAATTGCACTTCCCGCAGGACATTTCATTAATGGTCAGCATATTCGCGGGCAGGGTGAGCAGCTGGCGGTCAAGCGTCCTTCCGATGGCCTGCTGGCGGGGGAGGTGTACCAGGCGGATGCGGCGCTGGTCGATGAAGCGGTCAGCGTGGCGGATAGCGCCGCACGCGCCAGCGGCTGGGCCAGCTGCCCGCCGCGCCAGCGCGCTGCAGTACTGACGCGCTGGGCGGACCTGATTGAGTCCGATCCGCTGCTGGCACAGCTGGAGTCGCTTGGCTCTACCCGCCCGATCTATGACGTGGTTAATCACGAGATCCCCTTTACTGCCGAAGCGATTCGCTTCTACGCCGAGTGTGCCGACAAATACAGCGGTGACGTGCTGCCGACGCGCGATGCCAGTCTCGGCATGCTGGTGCCGGAGCCTTACGGGGTGATCGGGGCGATTACGCCATGGAACTTCCCGCTGTCGATGGCCTCATGGAAATGCGGTCCGGCGCTGGCAGCAGGAAATGCCGTGGTGCTGAAACCTTCCGAGCTGACGCCGTTCTCCACCGTGCGCATGGCGGAGCTGGCGGTGCAGGCGGGCCTGCCAGCCGGGGTGCTTAATATTATCCAGGGCGGCGGGGCGGTTACCGGCAGCGCGCTGGTGGCGCATCCGCTGGTGCGCAAAGTCTCTTTTACCGGTTCAACCGCCACCGGCGCACGCATTATGAGTGACGCGGCGTTTAACGGCATGAAGCCGGTCACGCTGGAGCTGGGCGGCAAAAGCCCGCAGCTGGTGTTTGACGACTGCGGCGATATTGGCGAAGTGGCCGGGCGCATCCTGCGCGGCTTCACCGCCAACGGCGGCCAGGCCTGCGTGGCCGGAACCCGCCTGATTGTGCAGCGCGGCGTGCACGACGCGCTGATTAGCAAACTGATTGCGCTGTGCCAGGGCTTCCGCGCCGGAGTGACCTGGGACGAAAGCAGCCGCTATGCGCCGATGATTGACCAGCGCCAGGCGGCGAAGGTCGAATCGGTGGTCAGCAGCGCACGCCAGCAGGGTGCGGAAGTACTGGTGGGCGGGCAGCGCTTTGCAGATACCGGAGAGGGCTATTTCTGGCAGCCGACGCTGCTGGCGGGGGTGACCAACGATAACCCGGCGGTGCAGGAGGAGATCTTTGGTCCGGTGCTCACCGTGCAGATTTTCGATGAGGAAGCCGAAGGCCTGGCGCTGGCTTCCCACCCCACCTACGGCCTGTGCGCCGGGGTACACACCAAAAATATTGATCGTGCGCTGCGGGCGATGCGCGGCATTGCCGCTGGCACCGTGTGGATCAACCGTTATGGCCGCTCCGGCGACTTCATTATTCCGACCGGCGGCTTCCACGGCTCCGGCATCGGCAAAGATCTGGGCCGCCAGGCGTTCGAAGCCTGCCAGCGATACAAAAGCGTACTGATCGACTTCTAGTCACTGATTTCATCCATAAACCGAACTCTAAAGAGGTAGCGTAATGGCTGTGTTTAAACCGAAATACATCACCTTCGACTGTTACGGCACGCTGATCAACTTCGACATGGCCGGTGCCGCCGCCGCCGTGTTCGCCGATCGCGTCAGCCCGGACCGTATGGAGGCCTTCACCATCGACTTCTCTCACTACCGCATGGATGAAGTGCTGGGCGCATTTAAGCTCTATCCGCTGGTGGTGGCTAACGCGCTGTACCGCACCTGCAACAAATGGGGCGTGGAGTGTACTGACCAGGATTGTGCTGCAGTGATGACCGCCTGCGCAACCTGGGGGCCGCATCCCGACGTGCCGGCAGGCCTGGCCACTGTTGCCAAAGAATTTCCGCTGGTGCTGCTGACCAACTCCACCGATGAGCTGATCAAAAATCATGTGCCGCGCCTCGGCGCCCCGATCCACATGACGATCACCGCCGAAGAGGTCGGTGCCTATAAGCCGCAGATGAAGGGCTTCGAGTACATGCTCAACAAGCTGAACTGCGGGCCGGAAGAGATCCTGCACGTCTCCAGCAGCCTGCGTTATGACCTGATGACCGCCTATGACCTCGGCATCAAAAACAAAGTGTTTGTTAATCGCGGTCACGGCCCGGGCAACCCGGCCTACGAGTACACCGAGATTAAAGATATTGGCGGACTTCCTGGCGTAGTAGGGCTGTAAGCCTCAGAGGAGCAGAGCGATGAAACTGGAATCATTCTGGCAGGCAACGGCACCCGCATTCACCGGTGCAGCGACAGGCGACCTGCCTGCCACCGCCGATGTGGTGGTAATTGGCGGTGGTTTTACCGGCATCTCGGCGGCGCTGAACCTGGCGCGCAGCGGGGTGAACGTGGTGGTGCTGGAAGCGGGCGAGGTGATGAGCCAGGCATCCGGCCGCAACGGCGGCCACTGTAACACCGGGGTGGCGCAGAACTTTTCGGCACTGGTGGAGAGCCAGGGCGTGGAGCAGGCGACGCGCTACTACCGGGCGTTCGCCGATGCGGTCGATTACGTGCAGAGCGTGGTGGCTGACGAACAGATCGACTGCGACTTCCGCCGCTGCGGCAAGCTGAAGCTGGCCAGCAAGGCCTCACACCTGCCGTCGCTGGTGGCGGCGTGCGAGATGATGAAACGCCACGTCGACCCGGATGTTGAAATCCTCAGTGCCGACGATGTGAAGCGGGAAATCGACTCGCCCGCCTTCCACGGCGGGCTGTTACAGCGCCACGGTGGGCAGATGCACATGGGCAAATTCGGCGTGGGGCTGGCCGAAGCCGCTGCCCGCGCCGGCGCCGCCATCTATCCGCAGCGTGCCGTTACCGGCCTGACGCGCCTCAACGGCTACCGTCACCGCGTCAGCACCGCGCAGGGCGATATCGTCGCTGAAAAAGTGCTGATGGCCACCGGCTGCTCCAACATCGGTCCGTTTGACTGGTTCCAGCGCCGCATCATTCCGGTCGGCAGCTTTGTTACCGTCACCGCACCGCTGCCCGACTCTTTATTACAGCAGATCCTGCCGGGTGACCGTACCTACGTCACGTCGCTCAATCTGGGCAACTATATCCGCACCACCGCCGATCGGCGTCTGGTGTTTGGCGGACGGGCGCGCTTCGCCGTCAGCAGCCCGACCTCCGACGCCAAAAGCGGCGATGTGCTGAAAGCCGGCATGCAGAAAATGTTCCCGGCGTTGGGTGATGTACCGATTGATTACTGCTGGGGCGGGCTGGTGGATATGACTGCCGACCGCCTGCCGCACGCGGGTGAGCACGAAGGGGTGTTCTATTCGCTCGGCTACAGCGGGCACGGTACCCAGATGTCAGTGTGGATGGGCCGGGTCATGGCGGACCTGGTTGCAGAAAAAGCCAATAACAATCCCTGGCAGCGCAGCGCCTGGCCTGCGGTTCCCGGCTACTTTGGCAAACCGTGGTTCCTGCCTGTCGCGGGTCTCTACTATAAGGCGAAGGATCGCTTCTCTTAACGATTTCAACCATAACGATTTTGAGGGTGTGCAGATGAGTAAATTTCGCAAAGAATTTAGCCGCGTTAACCCGAATTTGACCCAGGCGATAACGGATGTTGCCATTTCACGACGCGGCATGATGAAGCTGCTGTCCGCCGGCGCGGTGATGAGTACCGGCCTGATCGGCTTCCCGGAGTTCAGCTTCGCGGCGGAAACCCCGGTAATGGGCGGCAAGCTGCGTGCGGCGGTGGCGAATGCCTCAGCCAGCGATACCCTCGACCCGGCCAAAGGCAGCAACAGCGGCGACTACTGCCGCCAGTTTATGTTCTACAGCGGCCTGACCGAGCTGGATAAAAACCTCAAGGCGCAGCCCGCGCTGGCGGAGTCATTTGACAGTACCGACGGTATCAACTGGCGCATCAAACTGCGCCCGGGCGTCACCTTCCACGACGGCAAAGCCCTGAGCGCCGCCGATGTGGTTTACTCGCTCAGCCGCCATAAAGATCCGGCGGTGGCCTCGACGGTGATCACCCTCGCCAGCCAGATGAAAGAGATTAAAGCGGTCAGCCCGACCGAGGTCTCGATCGTGCTGGAGCAGGCCAACGTTGACCTGCCGTCAATCCTCGCCACCAGCTCGTTCCTGATTGTGCAGGACGGCACCAAAGACTTCAGCAAAGCCATCGGCACCGGGCCGTTCGTCCTGAAGGCGTTCCAGCCGGGTGTGCGTACCCTGGGCGCGAAGAACAAAAATTACTGGAAGCCGGGCCTGCCGCACCTCGACGAAGTGGAGCTGATGGGCGTCACCGATCCGGCGGCGCGCGTCAATGCGCTGATGTCCGGCGACCTGCATATCGTCTCTACGCTCTCCGCTAACGATGTGAAACGCCTGAAGCAGAACGGGCAGTTCACCATCATGGAGAGCAAGTCCGGCATGTACAGCGACCTGATTATTCGCACCGATAAAGCGCCGGGCAGCAACCCAGATTTCGTGCTGGCAATGAAGTATCTGCAGCCGCGTGAAATGATCGTGAAAACCGTGCTGCAGGGCTTTGGTACCGTCGGTAACGATACCCCGGTTCCGCCGTGGCACCCGATGTTCAATAAGGATATCCCGCAGCGCCCGCTGGATCTCGACAAAGCGAAATTCCACCTGAAAAAAGCCAATATGGTCGGCGCGAAGGTGGAAGTGATCACCACGCCAAATATCGAAGGGGCGGTAGAAGGCGGCCAGCTGCTGCAGCAGATTGCCCGTAGTGCGGGTCTCAACGTTGCGGTGCGCCGCGTGCCGTATGACGGCTACTGGTCGGCGCACTGGATGAAAGATCCGGTCGGCTACGGCTCAATTAACCCGCGCCCGACGCTGGATATGCTGTTCTCGCAGTTTTACCAGTCCTCGGCGCCCTGGAACGAATCCGGCTGGAAAAACGCCCAGTTCGATCAGCTGCTGAGCGCCGCCCGCGGCGAAAGCGACCAGGCGAAGCGCAAGCAGATGTATGGCGACATGCAGCAGCTGGTGTACGACAACTGCGGCACCCTGATCCCGGCCTTTATCAGCACCATGGATGGCTGTAGCAATAAGGTGAAAGGGGTGGAGGCCTGGCCATCGGGCATGATGATGGGTTACCGCTTCCATGAGTTCGCGTGGCTGTCGGCTTAATCTCTACACACTGAGCAGGAGAACGGCGATGAACCGGTACATTCTCATACTGATACTCCGGCGAATAGGGTCGGGTTTACTTACGCTCTTTATCGTCTCAGCGCTGGTATTTTTCATTACCAGCATGCTGCCGGGCGATGCGGCGCAGATGATCCTTGGCCAGTCGGCGACCGCAGAAACGGTGGCGGCGCTGCGCCAGCAGCTCGGGCTCGACCAGCCGCTGCTGATGCGCTATTTCAGCTGGCTATTCGGAATGCTTCATGGTGATTTCGGTACATCGTTTGCCAGTAACCTGCCGGTGACCCAGCTGGTGGCGCAGCGTATTCCTGCCACCTTCCAGCTGGCGGCGACCACCACCCTGGTCTCGGTGCCGGTCGCGCTGATCATCGGCATCACTGCCGCAATGAAGCGCGGCTCGCTGCTGGACCGGGCGCTGGTGGTCAGCACCATGGCAGTGGTCGCGGTGCCGGAGTTCCTGGTGGCGACCGTGGCGGTGATCATCTTCGCCGTTAAGCTGCACTGGGTGCCGGCGATGTCGCTCGGCTCCACGCATCAGGATTTTCTCGGCTTCCTGCGCACCTTCGCGCTGCCGGTGATGACCCTGTGCTGCGTGGTGGTGGCGCAGATGGCGCGCATGACGCGTGCCGCGATCGTCAACCAGATGGACAGCCCGTACCTGGAGATGACGTTGCTGAAAGGTGTCTCCCCACTGCGTGCCATGCTGCGCCATGCGCTGCCCAACGCGGTCGGACCGATTGCTAACGCCATCTCCCTCAGCCTCTCCTACCTGTTTGGCGGGGTGATAATTATCGAAAGTATCTTCAGTTATCCGGGGCTGGCCAGCCAGATGGTTGATGCGGTGAGCAACCGCGACCTGCCGGTGGTGCAGCTGTGCGTGATGTTCTTCGCCGTCTGCTACCTGGTACTGCTGATGATTGCTGACGTCCTGACTATTGCATTCAATCCTAAGTGGAGGGGCTGATGAACACACTCACGCTGCCGTGGCGCTTTTTTCAATCTCTCTCCGTCAGCGGGCGTATTGGCCTGCTGATCACCCTGTTCTGGATCGTGATGGCGGTATTCGGCACCGCGCTGGCGCCGCACAATCTTGAGGATATCGGCGGCGGTCCGCTGTTCGGCGACTTCAGCCGCGAGTTCTGGTTCGGCACCGATTACCTCGGGCGCGACATCTTCAGCCGTATTCTGTTCGGCGCGCGCTACTCTATCGGCCTGGCGCTCAGTGCCGCGCTGCTGGCGAGCCTGGTTGGTACGCTGCTGGCGCTGCTGGCGGCGGTCGCCGGGCGCTGGCTGGAGGAGGTGCTGGGGCGCATCAACGACGCGATGCTGGTGCTACCGGGCAAAATTCTGGCGCTGATGATCGTTGCGGTGTTTGGCTCGTCGCTGCCGATGCTGATTATCACCGCGGTGTTTACCTACTGGCCGGGCGCCTACCGTATCGCCTATGCCATGGCCTCGAACCTGCGTTCAATGGATTACGTGCAGGCCTCGCGCCTGCGCGGTGAAAGCCGCCTGTACGTTGCTATCCACGACATCCTGCCGAATATGCTGCACCCGATGCTCACCGACTTCGGCCTGCGTTTCGTCTATATCGTGCTGCTGCTCAGCGGCCTGAGCTTCCTTGGCCTTGGGGTTCAGCCGCCTTATGCCGACTGGGGCACGCTGGTACGTGAAAACTTGCAGGGGCTGTTTGACGGCTCCCCGGCGGTGCTGATGCCGGCGGTGGCGATTGCCAGCCTGACTATCGGCGCCAACCTGTTTATCGACAGCTTACAGTCAATGCGTTCATTAATCGTAGTCGCTAAGGGGGTTGCATGAATATTACGCCACACGCCTCCACCCCGATGGTGTCGGTCGAGAACCTGCGCGTCACCGCCAGCGCTGACGACGGCCATGAGTTAAGCCTGGTTTCCGATATTCGTTTCACCGTGCAGAAGGGCGAAGTGCTGGCGCTGATCGGTGAGTCCGGCTCTGGCAAAACCACCATTGCGCTGGCGCTGATGGGCTATGCCCGCCACGGCTGCAAGATTGCGGGCGGCACCGTGCACGTGGCCGGAACCGATGTCACCTCATTAACCCCCGCGCAGCTGTGCCAGTTTCGCGGCAACAAGGTAGCCTACATCGCCCAGAGTGCCGCGGCCTCGTTTAACCCGGCGATGAAGATCATGGACCAGGTGGTCGAGCCGGTGGTGATCCACGGGGTGATGAGCCGCGCCGCTGCTGAAACCAAAGCGATTGAGCTGTTCCGCGAACTGGCGCTGCCCAACCCGGAAACCATCGGTGACCGCTATCCGCATCAGGTCTCCGGCGGGCAGCTACAGCGCCTGATGACGGCGATGGCGCTGATTAGCGACCCGGAGGTGGTGATCCTCGATGAACCGACCACCGCGCTCGACGTGACAACCCAGGTGGAGGTGCTGAAGGCCTTCCGCCGCGTGGTGCGCCAGCGTGGCACCACCGCCATTTACGTCAGCCACGACCTGGCGGTAGTGGCGCAGATGGCGGATAAAATCCTGGTGCTGCTAAAGGGCAATATCGCCGAATACGGCACCACAGAGCAGCTGCTGCGCGCCCCGGTGGCGGAGTACAGCCATCTGCTGCTGGAGGCGGCGAAGCAGAAAACGCGCCCCAGCCCGTGGCAGGAGCAGGATGAGAACGTGCAGCCGCTGCTGCAGGTGCGCGACCTCAGCGCCGGGTACGGCCCGCTCGACGGCGAAGGGCAGCCGAAGATTAAGATCCTCGAAGAGATTAACTTCAAGCTCTATCGCGGCCAGGCGATTGGCATTATCGGCGAGTCCGGCTCCGGCAAAACCACGCTGGCGCACGCGATAGCCGGAATGAACAAGCCGAGCGGCGGCCATATTCTGTTTAACGGCCACTATATTGCCGGGGATATGCACCAGCGCCCGGAAAACGAGCTGCGCCGCATTCAGTACGTGTTCCAGATGGCGGATACCGCGCTCAACCCGGCGCACACTATCGAGACCATTCTCAAGCGCCCGCTGAAGCTGTTCCACGGGCTGCGCGGTGCAGCGCTGGAGCGGCGGATGTTCCAGCTACTCGACCTGGTACGCCTGCCGCGCAACGTGCTGTGGCGCAAGCCGTGGTCGCTGTCCGGTGGGCAGAAGCAGCGCGTCAATCTGGCGCGCGCGCTGGCCGCCGAGCCGGACCTGATCCTCTGTGATGAGGTGACCTCGGCGCTGGATACCGTGGTAGCGGCGGCGGTGCTGGATCTGATTACCGAGCTGCGCCGCGAGCTGGGCCTGTCGGTGCTGTTTATCAGCCACGACCTGCACGCGGTGCGCTCGGTGTGCGACGAAATTATCGTGGTAAAAAATGGCCGCATGGTCACCCAGGTGGCGCGCGCCGATTACGACAAGCCGTCAAGCGAGCTGTACTATGAGCGCCTGAAGCGCGCGGTACCGGAGCTGCGCCAGGGCTGGCTCGACGAGCACCAGGAGAGCGATATCGCGTTGTAGACCCGGAGCGGGTCAGGCGTGCCTGACCCCTACGCCACACTCTGTAGGGGCGAGGCATGCCTCGCCCGCAATAAAAAAATTTTCAGGTAAGGAACAACATGCCAGCACCGATTCGATACGTACAGGACAGCCCGCATTTCCCACCGGCAGCGGATGTGGTGGTGATTGGTGCCGGGATCGCCGGGGCGGCTGCGGCCTATGAACTGGCAAAAAAAGGCGTCAGCGTGGTGCTGATTGAAAAGGGCCTGGTCGGCGGTGAGCAGTCGAGCCGCAACTGGGGCTGGTGCCGCCAGCAGAACCGCGACGAGCGCGAACTGCCGCTGATCAAGTACGCCCTGCAGCGCTGGGCCGAACTGGGCGAAGAGACCGGCGAAGAGCTGGGCTTCCGCCGCAGCGGGCTGGTGTACGCCACCCAAAACCAGGCTGACATCAACGCCTGGGAAGCGTGGAACACCATGGCGAAAGGCTATGATTTTCACAGCGAAATCCTCACCGCCGCGCGCGCTAAAGAGATGACGCCGGGCAGCTCCAGCCGCTGGCTGGGCGGGGTGTCATCGCCAACCGATGGTCATGCCGAACCCTCACTGGCGGCACCGGGCCTGGCGATAGCGGCGCAGCGCCTTGGCGGGCGGGTGTTTCAGCAGTGCGCGGTGCGCGGTCTGGATATCACTAACGGTAAGGTCAGCGGCGTGGTGACCGAACGCGGCCTGATCAAAACCAGCAGCGTGATCTGCGCGGGCGGGGCGTGGACATCTATGTTCTGCCGTCGTCACGGTATCGATCTGCCGCTTGGCAACGTGATCGGCACCGCTTTTCGCACCGCGCCGATTGAACAAAAAATTGCCCTGCCGCTATATACGCCGGGCTTTGCCTGCCGCCCGCAGCTCGACGGCAGTTATACCGTCTCTGTTTCCGGCCGTGGCCGCCTTGAGCCTGGCGCGCAGGGGCTGCGTTACGCCCGCCAGTTCTACCCGACCTTTAAGGCGCGGCGTAAAAACCTGACGATTAACCTCGGCATTAGCCCGTTTATCCGCGGCCCGGAAGCGCTGGCGCGCTGGCAGCTGGATGGCGTGTCGCCGTTCGAGAAAGTCCGCATCCTCGACCCGCATCCCGATATGGCGATGGTGGAGGAGGGGCTGGCGGCGATGCGCAGCGAGTTCCCGTCGATGGCGGGCGTGCGCCTTGAGCAGGCGTGGGGCGGGATGATCGACAGCACGCCGGACGCGGTGCCGGTGATCTCCCCCGTCGGCAAGCTACCGGGCCTGATTATTTCGGCGGGTTACAGCGCGCACGGCTTTGGCATCGGTCCCGGTGCCGGGCGCCTTGCCGCCGATCTCGCCACCCACGATACCCCGATTGTTGATGCGAAGCCGTTCCGCTATGAACGCCTGATTGACGGTTCCGGCCTTGATGCGCCGGGCATGATGTAAGGAACAGTGATGACTCTTGAAATCAAAGCAATGAACGAAACCCATCTGGATGCGGCTTATGCGCTTACCCAGCAGCTTAAGTGGCCGCACCGGCGCGCGGACTGGCAGCAGGCGCTGTTGCTAGGGGAAGGGCTGGCGGCGGAAGAGCACGGGACGCTGGTCGGTACCCTCCTGTTCTGGCGCTGGGGCAAGGATTACGCCACCCTTGGCCTGGTGATTGTCGATGATGCACAGCAGGGGCGCGGCATTGGCAAACAGCTGATGCAGGCGGCGCTGGCCAGGCTTGAAGGCAGCAACGTGCGCCTGCACGCCACCGCCGCCGGGCAGCCGCTGTATGAAAAACTCGGATTTGTCGCTACCGGCCACGTTGAGCAGCACCAGTGCCGCGAACTGGCTCCGGTAGCGGCCATCGCCTGCGGGCCGCAGCAGCGGATGCGCAGCGCGGGCCTCCAGGATGCCGCGCTGCTGACCGCGCTCGACCGCCAGGCGCACGGCCAGCAGCGCCCGCTGTTGATCACTCATCTGCTTGAGCGCGCCGAACGCTTCCTGGTGCTGGAGGAGAACGGTACCGCTGCCGGGTTCGCCAGCCTGCGCCGCTTCGGTCACGGCTATGCCATCGGGCCGATTGTGGCGCGCAATCTCGCCAACGCTAAACTGCTGGTCAGCGAGCTGCTAAGCGGCGTAGCGGGGCAGTTTGTGCGCATTGATAGCGACCGTTCGGCCGGGCTTGGCCCGTGGCTGAATACGCTGGGGCTGGTAGAAGTGGATGCGCCAACCACCATGGTCAAAGGGCAACCCTGGCAGCCGGAGAGCGGTGGCATGCAGGCATTCGGGCTAATGAGCCAGGCGATGGCCTGATGAATATTGTCTACAAATCAGAGCCCGAGCGCGGGCAGAAGTGGGCCGCGCTGGTGGCGGAAATGGCCCCGGCGGCCAGCTTCCGGCTGTGGCCGGAGTTTGGCAACCCGCATGAGGTGGAGTACCTGGTCGCGTGGGTGCCGCCGGACAATATCATGCAGCAGTTTCCCAACCTGAAGGTGCTGTTTTCCGTCGGGGCGGGCGCAGACCAGTTCGATTACGCCAGCCTGCCGCCGCAGCTGCCGGTGGTGCGCATGATCGAGCCGGGCCTGACCAGCGGCATGGTGGAGTATGTGACCTTTGCCGTACTAGGCCTGCATCGCGATATGCCGCGCTATCTGCAACAGCAGCGCGCGGGCATCTGGCAGACGCACCCGGTACAGACCGCCGGCAAGCGGCGCGTTGGCGTGATGGGCCTCGGCGCGCTGGGCGAGGCGGTGCTGAAACCGCTGGTGGCGCTCGGGTTTGACTGCGCAGGCTGGAGCCGCACCCCACGCGATCTGCCCGGCGTGCAGTGCTTTGCCGGTAACCAGCGGCTGGCTGAGTTTCTTGCGCGTAGCGATATCCTGATCTGCCTGCTGCCGCTCACCGCCAGCACCGAAGGGATGCTCAATGCCGACCTTTTCAGTCAGCTGCCGCCCGGCGCGGCGCTGGTGCAGGTCGGGCGCGGGGCGCAGCTCAATCATGACGACTTAGTGGCTGCCCTCGACCGTCAGCAGCTGAGCGCGGCGGTGGTTGATGTTACCGCCCCGGAACCGCTGCCCGCCGGGCACGCCTTCTGGCAGCATCCGGCCATCTGGCTGACGCCGCACATTGCCAGCCAGACCCAGCCGGAGAGCGCGGTAAAAGCGCTGCTGGACAATATTCGCCGCTATGAACGCGGTGAATCCATGGTCGGCGTGGTCGACCGCGAACAGGGATATTGAGATGGATATTGCGGCATTAGTGGCGCTGCGGCGCGATCTGCACCAGCACCCGGAGCTGGGCTATCAGGAGCACCGCACCAGCGGGCTGGTGGCGGAATTCCTGGCCCGGCTGGGGCTGGAAGTCTATCAGGGCATCGGTAAAACCGGTGTAGTCGGGGTGCTGAAGCGCGGCACCAGCCCGCGTGCCGTCGGCCTGCGCGCCGATATGGATGCGCTGCCGATGGCCGATAACGGCACCCAGCCGTGGAAAAGCCAGCAGCCGAACGTCTGCCACGCCTGCGGCCATGACGGCCACACGGTGATGCTGCTCGGCGCGGCGCAGGCGCTCGCCGCCGATGCGCAGTTCGACGGCACGGTGAATTTCATCTTCCAACCGGCAGAAGAGGGGCTGGCAGGCGCGCAGGCGATGATCGACGACGGCCTGTTCGAGCGCTTCCCCTGCGATGAGGTTTACGCCATTCACAACTGGCCGCAGCTGCCGCTCGGCGTGGTGCAGACGCGCCCGGGGCCTATCATGGGCGCGGGCGATGCGTTTTCTATCCGCGTTGAGGGCGGCGGCGGGCATGCCGCGCAGCCGCAGTTGACGCCGGACACGCTGCTGGCGACCAGCGAGCTGGTGGTGGCCCTGCACACCATCGTCAGCCGCGATCTCGACCCGTGCGACCCGGCGGTGCTGACGGTCACGCGCATCAACGGCGGCTTCTCGCACAATATGATCCCGGCGCAGGCCACGCTGAGCGGCACGGTGCGCAGCTTTGACAGCGCCGTGCAGGACCGCATTGAGCAGCGCATGCGCGAGCTGGCGCAGCACGTCACCGCCGCCCACGGCCTGACGGCTGCGGTGCAATATGACCGTTACTATCCGGCAACCATTAACGGCGCTGAACAGGCGGCCACCGCATTACGTGCGGCGGCACGTGCCGGGCTGGCGCACGCCGAGGCGCCTAAACCGGCGCTGACCTCGGAAGATTTCTCGTTTATGTTGCAGGCAAAACCCGGTGCCTATCTGTGGCTGGGCAGTGCCGACAGCCGCCCGCTGCACCACTCCGAATATGATTTTAACGATGCGCTGATCCCGTTCGGCATCCGCTGGTATTGCGCGCTGGTGCAGGAAACGCTCGGACCAGAAATTTAACCGAAAGATTAGCCCGAATTACGAAAGTTAATGCTGCTGCCGCTCCCGGAACGGCAGCTTAATGGTCCGGCTTATTGCGATACTTGGCAGATGCCCGCTGGGGCAATTCATCATTTTCACGTCAATGAGGCATACAATGCATAATTTACTGGCTGAGCAGCAGACATTTTCTGATAACGCCCTGTTACTGGACGCCCGTGCCGAAAACGTGCCGCGCGGCGTGGTCACCGCGCACCCGATTGTGATTGCCAAAGGCAAAGGTTCCGAAGTGTGGGATGTGGAAGGTAATCGCTATTTAGATTTCGTTGGCGGCATCGGCGTATTAAACGTCGGCCACAGCCATCCGGCAGTGATTAATGCCGTCACCCGGCAGCTGCAGTTGGTTTCCCACGCCTGTTTCCAGGTGGCAGCGTACCCGGGCTATATTGAGCTGGCAAAACGCCTGAATAAGCTGATTGGCGGCGGTGAAGAGTTCAAAAGCGTGTTCTTTACCAGCGGCGCGGAAGCGGTAGAGAACGCGGTGAAGATTGCCCGTGCGCACACCAATCGCCCCGGCATTATTGCCTTTGACGGTGCATTCCACGGCCGTACCTTATTGGGGGTGACCTTAACCGGCATGAGCCAGCCGTATAAGCAGAACTTCGGCCCGTTCCCCGGCGATATCTACCGCGTGCCGTTCCCGAACGCGTTCCACGGCGTTTCCGAAGCGGACTGCTTAAAAGCGCTGGATACCCTGTTTGCGGTGCAGATCCTGCCGGAGCGCGTAGCGGCAATAATCATCGAGCCGGTGCAGGGCGATGGCGGCTTCCTGCCGGCTTCCCCGGCGTTTATGCAGGCGCTGCGTGAGATCACCACCCGCCACGGCATTCTGCTGATCTGTGACGAAGTGCAGACCGGCTTTGGCCGTACCGGCAAGATGTTTGGCTTCCAGCACACCGGGATGGTGCCGGACCTGGTGACCGTGGCGAAAAGCCTCGGCGGCGGGCTGCCGATCTCCGGTGTGGTGGGTAAAGCGGCAATTATGGATGCGCCAACCCCTGGCGGCCTCGGCGGCACCTACGGCGGTAACGCGCTGGGCTGCGCGGCTGCGCTGGCGGTGCTCGATCTGTTTGAGCACGACAACCTGCTGGAGCGTGCGAACCAGCTCGGCGAGCAGATGAGTGCGCGCCTGCAGCAGCTGGCGGATAAATATGCCTGCATCGGCGAGGTGCGCGGCATTGGCTTTATGCAGGCGGTGGAGATCATCGACTTCGAAAGCAAGCAGCCCGATGCGGCGCTGACGCAGAAGATCCTCGACTGCGCCTGCCAGGAGGGGCTGCTGCTGATCAAGTGTGGCCTGCAGCGTAATACCGTGCGCTTCCTTGCCCCGCTGGTGACCAGCGACTCACAGCTGGAAGAGGCGCTGCATATCTTTGATATCGCTCTGGCACGCGCCACCGGACGCCTGGGTTGACCACTCTTCCTCATTGATATTATTGCTTTTATTGATAATTACGCCCGGATAGCACGCGATGTTAAATCACTGGCGTACCAGTGATTAAGCGTGCTATACCATCTGGGTGACGTGAACCAATGAGGGGTTTTATGAACGGCTTAATGAAACTGGACCGTATCGACATCAACATTCTGGTACAGCTACAGAAAGATGGCCGTATCAGCAATGTCAATCTTGCCGACGCCGTCGGGCTTTCGCCCAGCCCCTGCCTGCAACGCGTGAAGCGTCTGGAAACTGCGGGCTTTATCACCGGTTATGAAGCGCATATTAATCTGACTAAAATCACCGATTCAGTCACGGTGTTCACCGAAGTGACGCTCTCCGGTCACCGACGCGAGGATTTCCTCAAGTTCGAAAATGCGATCCGCGAAGTGGACGAGCTGATGGAGTGCCATCTGATCACCGGCGGCTACGACTATCTGCTGCGCTTTATCACCCGCAGTATTGAGCACTATCAGGAAGTTATTGAAGGGCTGCTGGATGCCAAGGTCGGCATCGACAAGTACTTCAGCTATATCGTGATCAAGTCACCGATTATGAAAAGCAGCGTGCCGCTACGCTCGCTGATCGCTCGCCATACGCAGGTTGAATTTTAACAGCGGGTCGGGCATGCCCGACCTCTGCTATTGATCCCCTCAACGAGTGCAGGGGCGGGGCTTGCCGTGCCTGTTGATGCCCTGACAAAGGTTTTTTAGCTCACCACGTTGACCGAATATGATCATCCCCCCTCTGTAAATCGGATAAATCGCCATAACCTACGTCATTTTATGTTAATCAAACTTATGACGTTGGTGAACTCTGCTCTTTTCTTATTTTTCTAAAATATAATTTTATTTATCATCATTTTTTGAGATAAGTTGTCTGTGTGAAATTAGGCGTATTTAATGTTAATTTCTAAACATACTCCGGCAGAAATTCGAGAGTAAAAGTTTGTGTTTATTTAAATGGAGTTAATATGATTGATTTTTCGGTATCGCCATATACTGAAACTTTCTGGAATGAATTCTTAATCAATCCGAAATCCTGTGAGTATAATTTAGTCGTCGATCAGGCGATAAATGGGCCATTAGATATCGCACGTCTGGAAAATGCGATTGCAAAGTTAGTCGAAGAAAATATTCTGTTTAGTCACGTGCTGAGTGATAGCGGCGACCAACTCCGTTGGGTGCCGGGTAATAAAAGCATCATACTTGAGCAGCTTGACCCGTCGTGCGATCTGTCCGCGCGAGTAAAGGCCCCCTTTGACCTGCGTAGTGGCCCACTCTGCCGCTTCTTGCTGGTAAGGCACGATGCGCATCACCATGATTTGATTGTCATCCTGCATCATACCCTCCTCGATGGCCTTTCGGGGCAGGAGTTTATTGACGCGTTATCTCACTATTATAATCACCGGGGCCAACAGCCGTTCGGCCGCAAAAACAGAGAAACCATCGATGAACAGAATGCCCGTTTCAGGCAAGAGATATCACGCCTGCGCACTGAATTTAATTCAGTGGATTTTTGGCAAGAGATGCTGGCGGGTTGTCAAAAAGTTAATGATATTCCAAAAATCCATCAGAACACCCTACCAGGTCAGATACACTCGTCTGAGGTCCGTTTTCACATCTCTTATACTCAGTGGGATAGTCTGAAATCCGGTGTGAAATACGCGAGCCATTTCCTGATTTTTAAAACATTATGGGCTACTCTTCTTGCCAGAATGTCAGAGGACAAATCGGTCTGTATTGGCTATCCGGTGTCTATTGATGGCGGCAGTGAGATGTATTACGGCGCTCAGGTGAATATGGGGATTTTTCCTCTGAGCCTCTCTGCTGAGTCGACGTTTCGTGATATATATCAGCTAAGCATCAATTATATCCGAAAAATTAAAGCGTCGGGAAAATTGCGCCATACTCAGCTGCCGATTTATGAAGTTATCAGACAGACTGGCATTCAACATTTGAATGTTAACTTTTCCCAGGCTTATCTCAAGGATGCGCCTTTCTCGTTGGAAGGTTGCCAGCTCAGCATCAACAATCGATTTAATATTGATCTATCCGGTTCAGAGCTGCTTCTGGAGTATCAACCCGCTGATGATGGCTTCGATTTTCGCTTGAGATATCGCACAGATCTGTTCGATGAGCGTCAGATGATTGAGATGTCGGAACAGTATTGCGAACTGCTGGACGCGGCTTTGCAGCAGCCGGACAGGCCGCTGTCCGATTTCCCTTTGATCACGGCCCAGCAGGAATCACGACTGCGCGACCAGTGGAGCAGCCAGCCCGAAGTGGTCATACAGCGCTCTACCACACTGCTATCCGGTTTTGAGCAGCATGCCAGCCGCCATCCAGAGCGGATTGCCCTGCGCGACGAACAGGGCTGCCTTAGCTATGGCGAACTGTCACAGCGGGTTGACCGTCTGGCCAGCCAGCTGCACACCGCCTTCCGGCAGCTGACGGGGGAGCCGATGCTGTTGGAGACCCTGATCCCGCTGTTTATTGAGCGAACCAACGATGCGGTCATCGGTATGCTGGCGATCATGAAAGCAGGGGGAGCCTATGTGCCGCTTGACCCTCACACCCCGCAGCAGCGGCTGAGCTGGATCCTGCAGGATGTGGCTAGCCCAATCATCCTGACACAAACCAGCCTGCAGGACCGTGCTCGCACAGGGGCAGAAAACATACACTGCCTGCTGATAGATGCGCTGGCGCCGTGCAACGACGATGAGCCAGTGGTACACCTGCCGCGGATTGATAACCGACAGCTGGCTTATGTCATCTACACTTCCGGCACCACCGGGCGCCCCAAAGGGACCCTCTGTGAGCACCGTGGGGCGATCAATACCATTCTCGGCCACACCCGCCGCATTCTTGCGGATGAGCGCGGCGTGCTGAATTGCCTGCAGTTTGCCACCCTGGCCTTTGACGCGCATGTCTATGAAGTCTTTATCGCTTTGCATAACGGGCACAGCCTGCACATCGCCAGCGAACAGCAGCGCAAAGATTTACAGCAGCTGACGCAGCAAATGGCTGCCTGGCAGATTCATTTCTGCTTCCTGCCACCGGCCCTGCTCAGTACCTGCCCGGCGTTCCCTGAATCTGTGCGCTACATCGGTATGGGCGGCGAGTCGGTGGCGGAGGAGGTACTGAACCACTATCTGGCGCAGGGAATGCGCGTCTCAAATCTCTATGGGCCCACGGAAGCCTCGGTCAGCGTGAGTGTGAACCTCTATCAGCATAATGGCGCGCGTAATATTGGCTGCAGCATAGACAATATGCGCTGCTATGTCGTCGACGAACGGGGGCACATACTGCCGACTGGCGTGGTTGGCGATCTTTGCCTGTCGGGGATTGGGCTGGCCCGCGGATATCTCAACCTACCGGAGCTGACGGCGAGCACCTTTACGGACAATCTGCTGGAGGAGGGTGAAAATTATCAACGTTTTTACCGTTCCGGCGATAAGGCGCGCCGCCTGCCTGACGGCAGTATGGAGTATTGCGGGCGTCAAGATCAGCAGGTAAAAATTCACGGTCATCGCATTGAACTGGGTGAGATCGAAAGTGTGATGCGCGCTATCCCGGGAGTGCAGGGGGCGGTCGCGGCCGTGCAGAGCGAACCTGTGCTCCAGCTGCGAGCCTGGTACGTGTTGTCGCCAGGCAGTACTCTCACGGCAGAGAAGATCATACAGGTGCTTAAACTTCAGCTGCCGCTGTATATGATTCCTGGCGCAATGAGGGCGATTGCGGCGATCCCGCTGACGCTCAACAGCAAAGTGGACTATAAGGCGCTGCCCGAACCGCAGAGCGTTGACAGCTGTACTCACTATCGGGCGCCTGCCAATGCGCTGGAAAGCCAGCTTCTGGCACTGCTTAATCAGCTATTGAAATGCCAGGCGGGCACTGACGATCACTTCTTCGCTCTCGGAGGCGACTCCATTCTGGCGATCAGATACTGCCATGAGATTTACAAGCGGACTGGCCTGCATGTGTCGCCCTTAACCCTGAGTGAGTATCCTACCGTTGCCACGCTGAGCCATCAGCTGGCATTGAGCAACGAAACGGTGCCACAGGTCACTATTCCAGCCATGGGACGTGACAGAGGACCGCTCTCTTTCCAGCAGTCTCAGCTCTGGTTTATGGCGCAGCTGTCTGCACAGGCGACACATTATCTGACGCCGCTGATGCTCCAGCTTGACCCGACAATTGACTGCGAACGGCTGGCTATCAGCCTGCAGGCGCTGGTTGCGCGACATCAGGTATTACGCAGCCTGATAGTGCAGGATGAGCAGGGCGAAGCGAGCCAGCAAGTTACCCAACAGACTCTGACAGTGGCGCAGAAACATCTGCCAACGGAAGACCATGTTACAGCCAGCGTCGAGCAGGCACTGCAGCAACCCTTTGATCTGAAACGTGAGATTCCGATACGGGCCACGATTTATCATTATCAGGATGTGTCGGGCACTGCACGTATCGCCTGCCTGCTGGTATTTCATCATATTGCCTTTGATGGCTGGTCGCTGAATGTGGTGATGCGGGAGCTCGACGATTTATATCAGCACTTCGGTAAGACAGCGTCAGCGGATCCCGTCGTGCCTGAACGGCAATATCTGGATTACGCCCTGTGGCAGCAGCAGCAGGCGAATCAGCAAAGCGCTTTGGACTTCTGGCTTCGGGCGCTTGACGGGCTTCAGCCACTTGATATCCCGATGGATTTTTCCCGGCCAGCCTTCGCCGATGTGCGGGGTGATAATGTTGAAGTGCTGCTGCCGGCGGCGCTTATTGAGGCGTTACGTGCGTTGGCCCGCAGGCAGGGCGTGACGCTGCATGCCGTGACCCTGGCCGGTTTTGTGCTGCTGTTATCCCGTTATACCGGGCAGGACGACGTGGTGGTGGGTTCGCCGCTGGCTAATCGCGGACAGGCGGAGCTGGAAAATCTTATCGGCTTTTTTGTCAATACCCTGCCGCTGCGCCACCAGCTGGACAATCAACTTTCTGTCGCTGAATTTATCCGTCAGGTGGCGGACAACACCCGTCAGGTGCAGCAGCATCAGGATATGTCCCTGAAGCAGCTGGTGGACCATCTTGCCATTGCGCGTGACTTTTCCCATCATCCGCTGTTTCAGGTGATGTTCAGCCTGGAAAGCGAGGAGCACTCTGACGCTGTGCCGCAGTGGCTGTCGTTGGTGGATCTGAGTGAGAAAGAGAGAACGGCGAAATTTGATCTGACTCTGACGCTCAAGCCTTGCCAGGAGGGGATGCGTGCGCGCTTCAACTTTGCCAGTGCACTCTTCAGAAAATCAACGATTTCCCGGCTCGCCCACTACTATCTGCAGATGCTGCAACAGCTGATAGAGCATGAGGAACGGCCGCTAGCGGCAGCCGGGTTGGGGGCGGGTATCGCCCTCTCGCCGCCGAAAGCAGCATTTGACTATCACTTTGAACGTCCGCTACATCAGGACTTTATTCGTCATGCCCAGCAAAACCCGCAGGCAGCAGCGCTGTTCGATGATCGGGGCGAGATGAGCTACGGTGAGCTGTATCAGGCCGCACAAATGTTGGCGACCCAGTTACGATTACAGGGGGAAGTGACTGGAGAAGCTGTCGCTATCCTTGCGGATAAGGGGCGACAGCAGCCTGTTGCGATACTCGCGGTGCTGATGTGTGGTAAAGCCTTTTTGCCAATGGATAAGGCCTGGCCGCTGCAGCGCAGACTGGCGGTCATGGCGCAGGCCGGGATTAACACCGTTTTGAGCAGCGAAGCGTGGGCCAGTGAAGCCGTCAAGGTCATTCTGCTGGACCGCAGGGGGCTGGCATCGGAACTGCCGCTGGCAGAGCAGCTACTGCCGCCGGTGGAGGTGGCCGCGAATGACCTGGCCTATATTATTTTCACTTCCGGCTCTGGCGGTACGCCGAAAGGGGTCGCGATTGAACATCGTAGCGCGGTGAATACCCTGGAAGGGGTACAGCGTCGTTTCAGCATTGATAAGCACGATCGCAGCCTGGCGCTCAGCGCAATGAGTTTTGACCTTGCCATTTGGGACATTTTTGCCCCGCTTTCCGTCGGTGGCGCCGTAGTGATGCCTGCCGAACAACATCGCGCCAGCCCGCAGGCGTGGTATCAGCTGATGATGTCGCATCGGGTGACCCTCTGGCTCAGTGCTCCGGCCTTGCTGGAGCTGTTGCTGGATTACGTTATTAATGCCGGATCCCTCGATCGCCCACGTCCGGCGTTGCGGCTGGTCATGGTGGGAGGGGACTGGATTGCCACATCCTTACCCGAGCGCTGTCGCCAGTGGGCACCTGACTGCCAGTTCTGCAGTGCAGGCGGCGCGACAGAAGCCGCCATTTTCTCAATTCTGTACGAAGTTCCACCTGAAAAGGTGCTGACGGTCAGTATCCCGTATGGTCGGGCGCTGCCCCATGAACAATTTTACGTCCTGGATCGCTGGCTGCGGCCCGTGCCCGAAGGGGTTAAAGGCGAGCTCTTTATTGCCGGAGAGGGATTAGCGCGCGGTTACTATCAGGATGAAGAGCGAACCAACGCCAGTTTCTTCTGGCATCACCAGCTGCAGCAGCGCGTGTATCGCACTGGCGATTACGGGCGTTTCCTCAGCGACGGCAATATCGAATTCATGGGGCGCATTGACCAGCAAGTCAAAATCAATGGCTACCGGGTTGAACTGGGTGAAATTGAAAACGTGGTGCTGGCTTATCCGCGAATAACGGGCTGTTGCGTGATATTGACTTCCGCTCCCCAAAGGGTTCTGGTCGCCTATATCACTGCCAGTGAAGAGATTGATATTGTCTTATTGCTTCAGCAGTTACGCGCCCAGCTGCCGCAGTACATGGTGCCAAAAACCCTTATGCAGCTTGAGCAGATCCCCCTGACGCTGAATGGCAAAGTCGCGCGCGATTTACTGCCGCCAGCAGTGCCTCAGGCGCAGGCGTTTGTGGAGGCAGCGAGTCATGAAGAGACGATTTGTTGCGATATCTGGCGCGAATTGCTTAACGTGGAGCCAATCGGCGTAGAGGACAACTTCTTTGCGCTGGGGGGCAATTCCCTGCTGGCTATCCAGGCCAGCTACCAGCTTAGCCGACGGCTGAAAAAGCAGGTTACGCTGAGCGAAATAGGGCAGTACCCCACGATCAGATCGCTGTGCGCTTACCTGGCGCAGAGTGGGCCGCAGACAGCGGGTATTTCTATCCCGGCCCAGCAACGCGACCGCTGGCCGCTCTCTTACTCACAGATGCAGCTGTGGTTTATTGAAAATCTTAACGGTGGCAGCAATCTGTACCATGTTCCGATGCTGTTCCGGCTGGCGCCAGGCACAGATATTGACGCCTGTTGCCACAGTTTGCAGGCGATTGTTGCCCGTCATGAAGTGCTGCGCAGCGTGATCCATCAGCAGCAGGCGCAGCTAGCCGAGTCAGTGCGAACTGATGCAGCGCTCGAGGTGGCTCGCATGATGCTGGCTGCGGGTGAGTGGCCGCGGCAGCTGCAGCAGGATATCGACCGTCCATTTAATCTCAGCACAGAAATTCCGACCCGCGCCACGATTTACCAGGTGTATGAGGGGAATACGCTGGACGTTTACTGCCTGGTTGTTATCCATCACCTGGCTTTCGATGGCTGGTCGCAGGCGTTGTTTATCCGCGAGCTGGCCGAGCTGTATCCCGCTTGCTGTTTGGGCAGCACGCTGCCGTTGTCCGCACCCGCGTTACAGTATGGTGACTATGCCTGCTGGCAGCGAGAGTATCTTGACTCCGGGCGGGCGCAGGCGCTGAAAAACTTTTGGCGGGATAAGCTGCACAACTGGCAACCTCTTGAGCTGCCGCTCGACTACCCCCGCCCGGCAAAGGTTGATCATCGGGGGGCCAATTATTGCATCAGGTTACCAACAGAACTGGGTGCTCAATGTGAGCATTTTGTTCAGCAGCATGGCGTAACGCCATTCGCGCTGTTTCTCGCCAGTTTTAACCTGCTGCTGAGCTACTTCAGCGGTCAGCAGGATATTTTGGTCGGTACGCCTGTCGCTAACCGCCCGACGGAGGAGGTGCATAATGTTATCGGCTTCTTTGTTAATACCTTGCCGCTACGCTCGCAGATCGATGATGACATCACGCTTGCCGCGTACATACAGGGTGTGTTCGACCAGGTGATGGAAATTCAGCAGTATCAGGGCCTGCCTCTGGACCAGCTGATCGATATGATGAAGGTGCCGCGCGACCTGGCTTCTCACCCTTTGTTCCAGGTGATGTTCCTGTTGGAAGATGAGGAAGTTAATCCGTCATTCCCTGACTGGCTTATGCCACAAAGCCTGAACAAAAATTATCAGGTAGCCAAGTTTGATATGACCTTGAGCGTACAGAAAAAAACGGAGGGGACGCAGCTGATATTTAACTACGCCACGGCGTTGTTCAGTGCTGAAACCATAGAATACCTGGCGCGTTACTATCTGCGCATCCTGCAACAGCTGGTGAATCATAGCCGCCTGCACATTAAAGAGATGCATCTGATCGACTCAGCCGACGTGTTGCGTCAGCGAGCAGAGTGGCAGTCCAGCCTGCCGCAGTATGACTTTGAGCGTGCCATTCATCATGACTTTATCCAGCATGCCCGGCGGCAGCCGCAGAGGGTGGCGCTGATAGACAGCGACGGGGCACTGAGCTACGGCGAACTGTATCAGGCGGCGCTGCATCTCTCTCTGCAACTACGGCAGTTTACCGATATGGAGGCGGAGACTATTGCAGTGATGGTGGATAAAGGGCGCGCGCAGATTATTGCCGTAATGGCTATCCTGATGGCCGGCCGGGCGTATCTGCCGCTTGATGGATCCTGGCCGGAGCGCAGACGGCGCGCCATCATCAGCCAGTCACAATCACGGATCATTATTAGCAGTGCCGCCTGGCAGTCCACCGACAATGCTCGCCTGCTGGCGATAGATAGTCACGGCTGCGTCGCGGAACTTCCGCAGCCGCAGCCGGGCGAACCGGTATTCGCGGCGTCGGGTGAACTGGCGTATGTCATCTTCACTTCCGGTTCTACTGGGGCACCCAAAGGGGTGGCAGTTGAGCATCGCGGCGCTGTGAACAGTATTGTTGATACGCTGCGGCAGCTGAGCATTGGCCCGCACGATCGAGGGCTGGCGCTGAGCGCGTTGAGCTTTGATATTTCTGCATTTGATATCTTTGGCATTCTGTCGGCTGGTGCAACGATGGTGATACCGTCGGAAGCCCAGCGTTATCAGCCAGATGCCTGGCATCGCCTGATGATTGAGCACGACGTGACGTTCTGGAACTCTGCCCCGTCAGTGATGACATTACTGGTTGAGTATCTTGAGTCCGGCGTGCAGCCCGGCGCCAGCTGGCCCGCCTTGCGCAATGTGGTGCTGGTGGGGGAAGTGATCTCCCGACAGCTTCCCGCGCGTATTCGCCAGTGGCAGCCGCACTGTCGTATTAGCAGTACGGGGGGGGCCACCGAGAGTTCTATATGGTCGATCATCTATGAGATTCCTGACGGATTGATACTTGCTCCCAGCGTGCCTTACGGCAAAGCGATGGCGCACCAGCGCTTTTACGTGCTTGACCGCCATATGCGTATCCTACCGCCTTGTCTGCCGGGTGAGCAGTATATCGGTGGGGCAGGCGTGGCTCGTGAATATTACCGTAATCGCACCCTTACCGATGAGCGTTTTATCTGGCATCCGGTGCTGGGGGAGAGGCTTTACCGTACCGGGGATGCCGGGCGTTATCTGCCTGATGGCAACCTTGAATTTTTAGGCCGTATGGATTTTCAGGTGAAGCTGAATGGCTATCGCGTTGAGCTGGGGGAAGTCGAAGACTGCGCGATGGCATTCAGTCCCATCAAGTCCTGCTGCGCGATTGTCAGAAATGACGACAGCCAGCAACGGCTGGTCCTTTACTACGTCTGTGAGGAGCCGCTGGTGGAAGTTGAGCTGCTGGAATTCATGAGTCAGCAACTGCCGCTATATATGATCCCGACCGCGTTGGTAAGGCTGGATGCGTTGCCGCTTAGCTCCAGCGGTAAGCTGGATCGCAAAGCACTGCCTGCCCCGGCCAGCAGTAGCGAAACTGATTATGTTGCCCCGAAAAATGCGCTGGAGGCGCAGCTGTGTGCGCTGTGGCAGGAAACGCTGCACTGCGAACGCATCGGTATGACCGATGATTTTTTCCGCGCCGGGGGAACGTCAATTATCGCGATCTCTTTGTGCATCAGGCTTGCTGAAATTTTGGGGTCACCGGTCCCGGTGGTGAAACTGTTCCAGTGCCGTACCCTGAAAAATCTGTTAGCCAGCCAGCACAACAGCCTGGTGATAGCGCTCAACACCCCTACGCCCGATGCATCTGCGTTATGGATGATCCATCCGGCACTGGTTGGCGCTGAAGCGTTTTATCCGTTTGCGCAGGCCTTCCAGGGCCGCATAAACTGCTTCGGTATCGACAACTACAATCTTTATCATCGGCCGCCGATTGATTCTCTGCCCACGCTTGCCGCTCGCTATCTTGATGAGATGACGGCACACGGGCTGTTAAGCGGAAGTTCGCCAGTACAGATTGTCGGATGGTCGTTGGGGGGACTGATCGCGTTGGAGGTTGCCGCGCTGCTGGAAGCAAGGGGCGTCGGCCAGGTGTCACTGTATCTGCTCGACAGTTTCTATCAGCAAGCCGTGGAAGAACAGCCATCATCCGATCTGCTGTCTGCCCTGGGCATTACTGCGGAGGCGGCACAGCGGGCAATGGCCATTGCAGGAACGGAACAGCGGCTTGCACAAGGTGTTATTTCGCGCAGGCTGATGACCACACGCGTGACATTGTTCAAAGCGACCCAGCCCAACCCACAGCTGCCGGATGACGTAATGCGAGAGCTTCTGGCAGTGCAGGATAATGGATTGCAGCAAGTTTGCGAAGATTTGACGGTGATCCCGCTGGCGTGCCACCACCATAATATTCTGCAATGTGCAGAGGAGATTGGCGAAGTGATTATCCGTAATAAAGAGGGCATAGCGTTGGATAAGGCCACAGAGTTGTTGCAACGGGCCGACCGGTAACAGGTCGACCCGACAACGAACCCCTCAACTCTCGTCAGGGCGAGGTCTGCCTCGCCCTGATTATCCATCTTAACCCCGCTTAAAATGTTTCCCAATTCTCATTACTGACCAGCGCCGGGCGCGTGGCGGCTAACGCTGCGGGTTTGCTGCTGACGCTGCTGTTTTTCACCGCAGCAACCGCGCCACCACTCAGTTTAAATGCCGACACCGCCTGAGTCAGGCGCGCCGCCTGATCTTCCAGCGACGCAGCGGCAGATGAGGCTTCCTCCACCAGTGAGGCGTTCTGCTGGGTGACGTTGTCCATCTCGGTTACTGCATGACTAACCTGCTGGATCCCTTTGCTTTGCTCGTCGGATGCGGCGGCAATCTCGGCCATGATATCGGTCACGCGGCGTACCGCATCAACGATTTCACCCATGGTATTGCCCGCGTGCCCCACCTGCGAAGACCCCTTACCAATCAGCTCCACCGATTCGGCGATCAGCCCCTCAATCTCTTTCGCGGCTCCGGCGCTGCGCTGCGCCAGGTTGCGCACCTCGCTGGCGACCACGGCAAAGCCGCGCCCCTGTTCACCGGCCCGCGCGGCTTCCACCGCGGCATTCAGCGCCAGGATATTGGTCTGGAAGGCAATGCTGTTGATCACCGTGGTGATCTCGGCAATTTTCTTCGAGCTGCTGGAGATGTTGTTCATGGTATTGACTACGCCGGTCACAATGTCTCCGCCCTGGCGCGCTTTACCCGACGCATCGGCAGCCAGCTGGCTGGCGTGATGGGCATTTTCAGCGTTCTGTTTCACGGTGGCGGTCAGCTGTTCCATGCTGGCAGCGGTCTGCTCCAGCGCGGAAGCCTGCTGTTCGGTGCGTGAGGAGAGGTCGGTATTGCCTGCGGAGATCTCGCTCGATCCCTGATAGATCGCCACTGCCCCTTCGCGCACGGTCCCTACCGTTTTCACCAGCGCCTGCTGCATCAGCTGCAGGTTATTCCCCAGGCTGCCGATCTCACTGCGTCCCCAGACCTGCGGCGGCGCGGTCAAATCGCCGTGGGAGATCTGCTCAATTCTTTCCACCGCCTGGCGCAGCGGCGTAATCACCACCCGGCGCAGGAAGATGAAGGTTGCCAGCGTCAGCAGCAGTGCGAGGCCGAATGCCGCCGCCATCATAATAAAGCCAAGGCGGGTTTGCGCAGCGGCCTGCTCATTAAGCCCGTCGGAACGCTCAGTGCGCAGCTTGATCGCTTTAAAAAGCACTTCGTTATAAGCGTCATCCAGTTTGCGGGTGTAATCCGTTTCCTGGGCGATAACGCCTTCAAAGCTGCCATCACCCGCGCTTTTCAGCATCGGCTCAAGTCCCTGCTTAATATAAGCGTCGAAGCGTTTTTTCAGCTCCACGTCCAGCGCTATCCCTGCCGGGGTTTTTACCGGGCGGTTGAGGTAAATATTGAAATTGTCGCGTGCCGATTTGATGCGCTTTTCTGAATTGGCGAGATTGGCTTTGAATTCATCCATCTCACCGATACGTGCAGCGGCACCGGCATGGATCACCGTCAAACGCGCAGCGCGCAAATTATTAGAACTGTTTGAGATCGCCATGCGGATAGCAATTTCTTGCGTAATATCATTGAGCGACTTATTACTCTGGACTAAAAAATAACTGGCGAGGCCGATACACAGGGCAAACAACAGCAGAATTCCGCCAAGAATGGCGGCGAACAGGGGAACCAGGCGCAAATGTTGCCAAAAGCTGATGGTCGGCTGCTCGTGAGATTGTAATTGTGATTTCATATCCTTGCTCTCTGTCAGTAGGGACGAAGGAACGCTCCGGTCGTCTACAAACCATCGGCAAAGAAGTGAAAAGGATTAGGTCTTGAAGTGGGAGCAGGCTCACAGATTGAGCATTCTGCAAACGGAGAACGGGCAGGTCAGCGAAGGCGGACCTGCCCGGTGCGTTATCTTACGTTGACGTAAATACCGCTGGTGACATTATCAGTTAAACGAACCACATGATAAATAACCTGCTTATTATGCGTTTTAATTTTACGTTTTATATTGCCTTTATGCGATGAAACCGTTTTGGCTTTAATCTGCATTTTATCTGAGATTTGTATTGTATCGTGACCTGACATCCACATCTTAAGCATATTAGACTCAGTCTGGCTGAGCGTTAATGGATGGACGTCGAAGCCTGAGTGGTAGCGGGGTGACAGACTGACTTTCTTTTGAAAGTAGCTGCTAAGCAGCGTATCAAGAGTCGCCGGCTTTATCGATTTTGATGTAATAATCAAGTTCTTACGAACGTAGAGGTATTCCTCAAAATGGATATTGGAGATAGCCATGAAGATGAAGAACAGGGTATCAGGGTGCTGCATGATAATATCTCTGATACGCTGACTTGCATCGGACTCATGAATGAAACAGTCTTCATTAATAAAGACCACGCCAGGTTGAAGCTGCTGGCATTTAATTTGCAATTGGTCCATGTCGTTAACGGAGGTTATATTTTTCTTTTTAACCCCTTTAACCGCCATATAATCGCTTAAGCCTAGTCGTGTGTAGTTACATGAATCCATAATAATCGTTGGCATAATAGCTACCCTCACCAAATTTGTTTTCCGTTTAAATCAACGATGAATTACGCGCTTGCGGTACGAGAGCAAAGAGTTCTTAATCACGATCTTGTTATTTTTACCCAGCCTGAATAAAGCTTTGCCATCTACGGCGAGAGTACTCATGCGTCCTTGCTGACTGCTAATTTGGCTTTTGACAGAGCGATGCTCTGACAAGTCACCCACTTCAGAGGGTTAGCAGCGAGACTGCTTAGACATCTGAGTTAGTACAGCACCTGACACAGTTTTCCGCTGACGTCGACACTATCGCGCAGAATCAGGAAAACTCTGATAGGACGAATCCTAAAAACATTCATTCCCCGAAAGTGTAGGCATGCGGGAAGCATTGACAATGCCGTAAAATGAATTTTAAAACAAGAAAAACCGAGAAAAATAAAATCTTCATTAAAAACAGACATTTGCCCATTTTTTAACCGTTAACTGTTTCGCAACAAATCACCGGTTTGAGGATTTAAAATACGCTAACTGGGTTTTAATAAGAATTATTTTCACCGCGCTAGTGCATTTATCAGAATTTCCTTAAGGAAATTCTGCAAATAATGGTGTGAAAAATGCACTGATATATTTCGATGGCTTAACAATGCTTTTGTGTCAGAGGGAGAATACTAAAGTTTACTTGCCGGGTAGTTCACTGAGTAATGTCGACAGTAAGTCGAACACTTCACTGAATAAATGCTCGCAGAAGGGCGCCAGCAGGGGCATCATCAGGCTCATGAACACCATACCTATCGATAAGGTGACCGGGAAGCCGATAGCGAAAACCGACAGCTGTGGTGAAACGCGGTTTAACAAACCCAGGGCCAGGTTCAAGGTGAGTAACAGGGTGATTAACGGTAGCGCTAATCTCATGCCGTTAAGGAAAATTAAATTGGCGGCTTTGGTCAGCGCCAGGAACGCATTGCTGTTCAGCGGCTCGCCACCAATAGGCAAAGTATGAAAACTGTCCGCAACCATCGAAATCAGCCACAGGTGACCGTTGAAGGAGAGAAACAGCAACATCGCCAGCATATCGAGAAAGCGCGCCAGAACCGGCATGTTCAGTCGGCTGGCCGGATCAAAGAAGGTGGCAAAGGATAAGCCCATCTGCAAACCAATCACTTCCCCCGCGGTACGCACTGCCGCAAAGGCAAACTGCATGGTAAAACCAATCGCGACGCCAATCAGTATCTGCTGAATCAGCAACCAGAAGCCGCCAACCGAAAACAGCGTAACGTTGGTTGGGGGGAACGACGGGATCAATACCCAGGTAATCATCAGGCCCAGACCAATTTTCACCTTGCGGCTAATCGATTTTTCGCTCAGCAGCGGCGCCGTCATGATCAAAGCCAGCACGCGAGCAAGCGGCCAGAATAGCTGACTTATCCAGAATAAAAGTTGACTGCTGTCAAAAAGAATCATTATCCGATCAGATAAGGCAGGTTGGAGAACAGGGTACGCATATAGTCGAGGATCAGATTGAGCATCCACGGACCGGCCACCACGATGGTTGCCACCACGGAAAGGATCTTCGGAATAAAGGAGAGCGTTTGTTCGTTAATCTGGGTAGCCGCCTGCAGCAGGCTGATTAACAGGCCGCTTACCAGCGCTGCCAGCAGCAGCGGGGCGGCCAGCGCCAGCGCAATCTGCATCGCGTCGTGGCCCAAAACCATTACCGATTCAGGAGTCATTTTTGTGGCCTCGCTTAAGAGTAGAAACTTTGGGCCAGTGAGCCGATGAGCAGCTGCCAGCCATCCACCAGCACAAACAGCATCAGCTTAAAGGGCAGGGAGATGGTGGCGGGGGGCACCATCATCATCCCCAGCGCCATCAGCACGCTGGCGACCACCAGGTCGATAATCAGGAATGGAATAAATACCGTGAAGCCGATCTGGAAAGCCGTTTTCAGTTCACTGGTGACGTAAGCCGGCAGCAGAATACGCATCGGCACCGCTTCCGGCCCGGCAATCGGTGGCGTGTTAGCCAGGCGGGCAAACAGCGCAAGGTCCGCTTCACGCGTCTGGCGCAGCATAAACTCACGCAGCGGCTGCGCACCTTTATCAATGGCTTCCTGCATGCTGATCTTGTCTTCGCTGAACGGCAGATAGGCATCAGTATAAATTTTGTCGAACACCGGGCCCATAATAAAGAAGGTCAGGAACAGCGACAGGCCAAGCAGCACCTGGTTGGGTGGCGCAGAGGGGGTACCCAGCGCGTTACGCAGCAGGCCGAAAACAATGATGATGCGCGTGAAGCTGGTCATCATCAGCAATATTGCCGGCAGGAAGGTCAGCGAGGTAATAAATACCAGCGTCTGCACCGGCAGCGACCAGCTCTGGCCGCCGTTAGCCATCGGCTTACTGATAAGCCCAGGCAGCTGCGCGTAGACGTTCGGAGTCAGCATCAGCAAAACCAGTGCTAACAGTGGAAGGAGACGTTTCATTTTATCTTCCCGGAACCTTTCATTAACGACTGCAGAACCTGACGGAAATCTGCCGTCACAGCCGGTGCTTCCGGGAGTTGCTGCTGCGGTTTCGCCGGCAGGGTATGCAGATGGGTGATCTGCTGAGCGGTGACGCCCAGAACCAGACGCACATCATCCACATCAACCACGACCACGCGTTCACGCTGTCCCAGCTGGCAGCTGGCGCTGATATTCAGTTTCTCACTGCCGCTGCGCTTAGTGGCAAAGCCGAAGCGCTTTGCCACCCAGGCGCAGGCGAGGATCAGAATAATAATCGCCGCCAGTACCCCGCTCACCTGAGTCAGCATTGAACCGGTAGAAATGGCCGGCTGCCCGATGGCTGGCTGCTGCTGGGTGGTATTCATTTAGCGGCTCAGACGACGCATACGTTCGGTCGGGGTGATAATGTCGGTAATGCGCACGCCATATTTATCGGCGACCACCACCACTTCACCCTGGGCAATCAGATAGCCGTTGATCAGGATATCCAGCGGCTCCCCGGCTAAGCCGTCCAGCGCCACTACCGAACCCTGCGACAGGCGCAGCAGCTCTTTAATGGTCATTTTGGTACGGCCAAGCTCCACGGTGAGCTTCACCGGGATATCCATAATCATGTCGATATCCTGCGAACCAGCAGCAATATCGCCATTTTCCAGCGATTTAAACACGCCGCCGGTTGAAGAGGATTTTACCTGTTCGTTCATTGCGTCAGCCCACAGGTCGTCCGCAGAGATGTCGTCGTCGGACGGCTTATTGGTATCACTCATCGGGCTGTTCCTCATTCAGCGAATTCAAAATCGGGTTGATCAGGTGTTCCACGCGCAGTGCATACTGTTTATTCAGTGTTCCGTACTGGCTGGTCAACACCGGCACGCCATCGACATGGGCGATAATGCGGTCCGGTTTTTCAATCGGTAAGACGTCGCCGGGCTTTAACTCCAGCAGACGGGAAATTCTCATTGAGACATCGGCAAAATTCGCCACCAGCTCCAGCTCCGAGTGCTGAACCTGTTTCACCAGCGTGTCACGCCAGTTCTCATCTTCGGTACGCGAGTTCTCCAGCGGTGGGTTCACCAGCGTTTCACGCAGCGGCTCGATCATGCTGAATGGGATACAGATGTTGAACTCACCGGTCAGGTTACCAATCTCCACCTGGAATGGCGTGGTGACCACGATGTCATTCGGTGAGGTAGTAATGTTGGTGAACTTCACCTGCATTTCCGAACGCACGTACTCTACGTCCAGCGGATAGATCGGCTTCCACGCTTCGCTGTAGGCTTCCAGCGCCAGCTTTAACATACGGCGGATCACGCGCTGTTCGGTGTGGGTAAACTCGCGTCCTTCGACCTTGGTCGGAAAACGGCCGTCACCACCAAACAGGTTATCAACGGCGATAAACACCAGACTCGGCGAAAATACCACCAGCGCCGTGCCACGCAGCGGCTTGAGGTGGATAAGGTTAAGGTTGGTAGGTACCGGCAGATTGCGGGCAAACTCATGGTATGGCTGGATCTTTATCGCGCCGACGGAAATATCCGGGCTGCGACGCAGCAGGTTAAACAGCGCCATACGGTAAGAACGCGCAAAACGTTCGTTGATGATCTCCAGTGCCTGCAGACGCTCGCGTACCACGCGGCGCTGAGTATTGGGATCGTAAGGGCGAATATCGCTTTCGCCCCCGGTACTGACCTTATCTTCTGCCGCACTATCGCTGTCGCCATTGAGTAGTGCGTCAATTTCTGCCTGAGAAAGAATGTTATCGCCCATGTATATCCATCACCGCAGAATGAAGGCCGTAAACAGTACATCTGTCACGACCTGCTGTGGTTGTCCCTGCACCAGCGGAGGTGCCAGTACCTGTTTAATCTGTGTCACTAACTGCTGCTTGCCCTGCTCATTGGCGAGGCCCGTAGCATTCTGACGCGACAGCAGCAGCAGTAAACGGCTGCGTACTTCCGGCAGATAATCGTTCATGCGACGACGGGTCTCTTCATCCGGCAAGCGCAGGGTGAAGCCGACATAAAGCACGCGATCCGGGTCGTTGTCTGGGTTGATCAAGTTGACCGTAAACGTATCCAGAGCAAAAAAGACCGGGGCAGGTGGCGGCTCAGGCTTTGCAGCCGCAGCGGCATCTTTCGGCGCCTTCATCATGTGCCAGACTGTATATCCCGCCACGCTGCAAGCGACCAGAGTCACGATCAGTAACACGGGTATCAGGAGCTTACGTTTGCCGCTTTTGGCTTTAGCGTTATCAGTCATATTAGCTGTAACTTCCTGTGATTATTTTCGAGGGGCGGTGCCACGTCATATTTCTCACTGTCCCACGGCTTTATGAGCGAATTATCCCGCGTCTTGCACCAAACAATAGGCAGAAAAGACGCGAGTTTTGCCATCAGCTTGCGCGTTTGTTGCCGTCAGGCGAAAATATCAACAGCATTGGAGCCAGCTGCACGCGCCTGCAGGGCGGCAGGTACGGCAATTTGCGTCACATCACTGTCATTTTCATTAGCAAGACTAAACGGGTTTCCGTTGTTATTACGCTGCTGTTCCTGCTGGCCATTAAAGGACTGACCCTGCTGGAATGCATCGCTACTGACATTACTTTGACCCAGGCTGATGCCGCTTTCAGCCAGTGAGGTACGCAGTTGAGGGATAGCGGCCTCAAGCGCGGCCCTGACCTGGCTATGGTTCGACACCATACTCAGCTGGGCCTGGTCATTATCCAGCTTCAAAGAGATCTGGATGCTGCCCAGGTCCTGCGGATGCAGATGCAACTCGGCGGTCTGCTGCCCGTTGCGGCTGAACATCAGGATCTGTTGTCCCAGTGCCTGCTGCCATTCCGGGCTGCCAAGCTGAGAATTCAGCAGTGGCGTTGCCGGCGCGCTGACCGTCGAGGTTGAAGTCGGGGTCTGCGCGGAAGAAGCGGCGCTGATCACATTATTGGTTATCGTCGCGTTGAGGGCAGAACTTGAATTTTCTTTGTCGTTATCTTTGCTGACGTGGTTCATAACCTGCTGAAAAGCTGAGTCAAGCGTCTGCGCACCCGGGTTAGTGCTGGATTTTGCCGCAGCAGTCGCGCTGTCGGAGTTGCCCGGCAGCAGTACGCCAGCGCTGCCGGTTTTCGTGGTGGCCGTGCCCGCGGCGTCAGCGTCGTCGCTGCTCACTTTACCCAACGCCGCGCTTAACGCGTTCAGCGTCGAGCCTTTGTTACTCTTGCTCAGATCGCTGCTCAGCAGGTCGCTGTTTTTGCTGCTGCTGTTACCGCTGGCAACGGGCACTGCGGCAGCGTTGGGCAGCATGGCGTACAGCGCCTGTAACGCCTGCAAATCGCTGCTGCTCAGCTCCACCGGCGCGGCTTTCTCCTCGCTGTCCGGGCTTTTTTCCGTGCTGGCTTTTTGCGGTTGCAGCAGCGCGGTCAGCGTCTCGGGCTTATCCAGCGCGGCCAGCAGATCGCTGATGCTGGTTTTTGCCGGTGCTTTCCCATCGGCGGTAACATTTTGCGCCGTGTCATCCTGAGGGGCGGCGCTGGCACCCTGCTGCGCCAGCGATAGCAGTCGGTTCCCCAGCAGAGTGAGAAACCCCTGCGGCAAATTTTCACCGCTGGCGGCGCTGTCGCCGCCGGGAGTCGCGTCCAGCGTGCTGTCAGGGGTGGTGGCAGCCGCACCGGTTTTGCTACTGGCGCTGGTGGTCGCCACTGCGGTTGGTAAGGTAATCATTCGCCTTTCCTCAATGATGCCCGTTGGGCAAATTCGTCCATCCGTTTCTGATCGAGACGGTTTTCCTGTAAGAGTGCGGTTGCCAGCGCCCGCGCCTGAAGCGTTTCATAGGCGTGCAGCCGCTGCTGTTTGTCGCGCCAGAAGCGCAGGGCATTTTCCACCCGGGTGTTCCAGTGCATCAGCTGGGCGCGATGCTGTTCAATCGCCTTTTCCAGCGTCTGAATAAACTGGTGGTAGTTGTACCAGCGCGTGCTGGCAATCCCTTCGCTCATGGTGGTGTTGAGATTCCTGCGGTATTCGTCCTGGTAGTTGAGCAGCATTGTCAGCTGATCATCTGCCTGCTTTTGCGCCCGGCGTACGTCGCCTAACTGGATGGCGGCTTTTTCCACATCTTTATGTGCCAGATCGCGCAGGGTCTCGATCGGGGAAGCTGTCTTAGCCATAAGTTCTCCGCTGTTCAGACTTAACCAAAGATCGCCTGCAGATGCAGGCTGGCATCATCAAACGTACTGCGCTCAAACATCCCCTGCTGCAGGAAGGCCTCCAGCTCTGGGTAGAGTTTGATCGCTTTATCCAGCGTCGGGTCGGTCCCGGCGGCATACGCCCCCACGCTGACCAGATCGCGGTTGCGCTGGTAGCTGGAAAGCAGCTGTTTAAACTGGCGCACGCGGGCGTAGTGCGTCTCATCGATCAGGTGTGCCATGACGCGGCTGATCGAGGCTTCAATATCAATAGCCGGGTAGTGGCCGGATTCTGCCAGGCGGCGCGACAGCACAATGTGGCCATCGAGAATGGCGCGCGCGGAGTCGGCGATCGGGTCCTGCTGATCGTCCCCTTCGGTCAGAACGGTATAGAAGGCGGTAATCGAACCACCGCCGTCGATGCCGTTACCGGCGCGCTCGACCAGCGCGGGCAGCTTGGCAAACACGGAAGGCGGATAGCCTTTGGTGGCCGGCGGCTCCCCGATCGCCAGCGCTATTTCACGCTGGGCCATGGCGTAACGCGTCAGGGAATCCATGATCAGCAGCACGTGCTGGCCACGGTCGCGGAAGTCTTCGGCAATGCGCGTGGCGTAAGAAGCACCCTGCATACGTAATAAAGGAGAGACATCCGCCGGGGCGGCAATCACCACCGCCCGCGCACGGCCTTCGGTGCCGAGAATGTTTTCGATAAAGTCTTTGACTTCGCGGCCACGTTCGCCAATCAGCCCGACCACGATGACGTCCGCCTTGGTGTAGCGCGCCATCATGCCGAGCAGCACGCTTTTACCAACGCCGGAACCCGCGAACAGCCCCATACGCTGGCCGCGACCGACGGTAAGCAGAGCGTTAATCGCCCGCACGCCGGTATCCAGCACGTCGGTGATCGGCGTGCGCTGTAAAGGGTTAAACGGCGGCGTGATCAGCGGGGCGCGATAGCCGGTTTCCGGTGCAGGCAGGCCGTCCAGCGGGCGACCGCTGCCGTCGAGCACGCGCCCCAGCAGTTCTGGCCCGAGCATCAGCTGTTTGCCGCTGTGCTGGTTATCACCTGCCACGCGGGCATAAACGCGCGCGCCGGGAATGATGCCTTCTACTTCTTCCAGCGGCATCAGCAGCAGTTTCTGGCCGTTAAAGCCGACCACTTCACTCTCGACTTCGCCAATGCCCTGGCTGTCATGACGTTCAATCACGCAGGTCGCACCCAGCGGCAGCTGCAGGCCGGTCGCTTCCAGCACCAGCCCGGTGGCACGCACCAGCCGGCCATAGCGACGTACCTCGGGCACCTGGGCCAGACGCTGTTCAAAGTTGTCGAGTGCGCCAAGCCAGCGCGACAGGCGAGTGGTCATTACAGTTCTCCCGGTGCGGCCAGACGGCAGAGTTCATGCCAGCGGGTGGCGATGCTGGCATCCAGGTCGCCATCCTCGGCGCTGACTTTGCAGCCGCCCGGGTGAATGGTGCTGTCGCCGAGCAGACGCCAGCCGTGCAGGCTCAGCGTAGCGCCGAGCGTGGTTTCCACCCGCGGCAGATCGTCCGGGTGGACGCGCAGCGTGGGTTTGCCGCTGAACATCGGCTCTTGCTGCAGCATCCCCTGGATCTGGCGCAGCAGGGCGGTGCCGTCAACGTGCGGTGCCTGGCCAATCACCTGGCGTGCGGCTTCCAGCGCCAGCTGCATCAGGCGCGAGGCGATGACGCTGTCGAGCGCTTCCAGCGTGTGGTGGAATTCGGAAACCAGCTGCTGCATGCGCGCCTGTAACGGTGCCTGCTGCTGCTGAGCTTCCGCCAGCCCCTGCTGAAAACCGGCGTCATAACCGCTTTTCTGGCCTTCGGCAAAGCCGCGCTGCTGACCTTCGGTATAGCCCAGACCCTGTGCTTCATTGCGCACCTGAGCCTGAAGCTGCTCCAGCTGGAACTGCCGATCGTCGGCAGGCTCTTCCGTCACTTCCGGGATCGTCAGCTCTTCAATCAGCGGCCGATCGCGCTGTGCCAGATCGTTAGGCTGCCAGCGCTGCCACGGCAGGGAGGAATGATCAGACATAGGTTTCCTCGCCACCGCCAATCACCATCTCGCCGCTTTCGGCCAGACGACGAACGATCAACAGAATCGCTTTCTGTTCGGTCTCAACTGCAGACATACGCATCGGACCACGGTTGGCGAGATCGTCGCGCAGAATATCGGCCGCACGCTGCGACATGTTTTTCAGGAACTTCTCGCGCAGCGGCTGTTCGGAACCCTTCAGCGCCACCAGCAGCGACTCGGACTCCACTTCCTGCAACAGGCGCTGGATACTGCGGTCGTCCACTTCGACGAGGTTTTCGAACAGGAACATCTCGTCGATGATTTTCTGTGCCAGTTCGCCGTCGAACTCGCGCACCGCTTCGATAACCGCTTCTTCCTGCTGAGTTTTCATCAGGTTGATAATCTCGGCCGCAGTACGCACACCGCCCATCTTCGCCCGCTTGAGGTTCTGACCATCCAGCAGGCCATTGAGCACTTCGGTCAACTCCGCCAGCGCTGCCGGCTGCACGCCGCCAAAGGTGGCGATACGCAGCATGACATCGTGACGCAGACGCTCGTCGAACTGAGCAAGGATATCGGCCGCCTGGCCGCGCTTCAAGTGCACCAGGATGGTGGCGATGATCTGCGGATGTTCGTCGCGGATCAGGTCGGCAGCCGCCTGCGGTTCCATAAAGTTCAGCGTATCCATGCCGCTGGTGGTCTCGCGGGTTTCGAGAATATCTTCCAGCAGGGTAGAGGCACGCTCTTCGCCCAGCGCTTTAATCAGCACGGAGCGCAGATAGTCGTTGGAGTTGAGGCTCAGCGCCGCATACTGTTCGGCATCGATCTCAAACTCGCGCAGCACGTCGGTCAGCTGCTTGTGCGACACCTGGCGCATATTCGAGATCGCCGAGCTCAGATGCTGCACTTCGCGGGTGTCGAGGTGCTTAAACACTTCGGCAGCGCGATCTTCGCCAATGGTCATCATCAGGATGGCGCTTTTTTCAGTACCGGTGAGACTCATAGTTCGTCCTTCATCCACTGGCGAATAACCAGAGCCACCACGCGTGGGTCATTTTCTGACATTTCGCGAATTCGCTGGCTCATGACCTCAGCACTCATGCGGTGCTGAGATTTACGTTCCTGATCAAGCTCATCTTTCGACAGCTTGACGGAGACCCCTTGATCATCATCCTGGGCACGGGTCTGGGCGGCAGCCACGGCGGCTTCGGCAGCGGCTTTCTCCTGCTCGGCCTTGCGGCGTAGCTGCGGGCGCACCAGCTTGCGGTACAGGATGAAGGCAACAATCAGCACCAGTAACCAGCGGCCTGCTTCAAACATCTGGTCAATAAAGCCTGGCTGTTTCCAGAATGGCAGCTCGGCACCAACATCATCGTTCTCGGTAAACGGTGAGTTGACGACGTTCAGGCTGTCACCACGCTGTTCCGAATAGCCCATCGCCTCTCGGGTCAGGTTTTCAATCTGCTTCAGCTGAGCATCATTCAATGCAATCGGTTTGCCTGCGGCATCGGCGCGGTAGTTCACCACCACGGCCACCGACAGGCGCTGCACTTCACCGACATTCATCTTGGTGTGCAGGATGGTGCGGTTGACTTCGTAGTTGGTGGTGTTGTCGCTGCGGGTGTTCGACGGTACCGCTTTCTGCGCAGTCGTGGTGGCGGCATTGGTCGCCGCATTGTTGGCCGCCTGGCCGTTCGCCCCGTTGGCACCGTTAGCCCCGTTGGCATTGTTATTTGGCGTGGTGACCGGACCCGCGTTAGCCGGAGCGGGCTGGTTGGAGAGCGCGCCCGGCACGCCGCCAGGATACTGGCCACCCAGCTGCTCACTGTCGCTGGTCTGGCGAGAGCGGATAGCCTGCTGGTCAGGATTGCTGTTCGGTTTGTACTGCTCGTCGGTCTGCTCGCGACTGTTGAAGTCAATCTGCGCGGTGACCTGGGCATGGACATTGCCATTGCCGACAATTGGGCCAAGGATAGCTTCAATGCGCTGCTGATAGCGGGCTTCAACATCGCTGGCATATTTCAGCTGGGTATCGTTGAGGTCACGGCCGGTCGGGTCGTTCTGCGTCAGCAGACGGCCAGCCTGATCGACAACGGTCACGTTGCCGGGTGGCATACCGGCGACGCTGCTGGAGACCATATGCACTACGGCATTGATCTGGCCTTCATCCAGCGCGCGGCCTGGCTGCAGAGCCAGCGTCACGGAGGCGGACGGGGCTTTCTGCTCGCGCACGAACAGCGTCGGTTTCGGCATAGCCAGATGCACGCGCGCGCCTTTCACCGGGCCGAGAGTTTCAATCGTGCGTGCCAGCTCGCCTTCCAGCGCACGCTGGTAGTTAACCTGCTCGCTGAACTGGCTGATGCCGAACTTCTCTTTATCCAGCAGTTCAAAGCCCACAGCGCCGCCTTTTGGCAGACCCTGTGAAGCGAGGCGCAGGCGCAGTTCATGCACTTGGGCTGCCGGAACCAGTAACGCGCCACCCTGATCGTCGAACTTATAGGGTACGTTCATCTGGGTCAGCTGGGTGACGATGGCGCCGCCATCCTCATTGCTGAGGTTGTTATAAAGAACGCGATAATCCGGCTGCTTCGCCCACAGCACCATCGCAATAATGACGGCCACAACGGCCGCCGCAGCCACAATAAGAGGGATGCGAGGATTAGCGCGTAGGCGAGCGAACAGGTCGTTCAGACCCTTCTTCTCTGGATTATCCTGCGTGACAGTTGCATTCATGACTTCTTCCTGCCTGACAGTTGACCGGACTGTTGCGTGTAGTGTCGTAACAAAACTGACTCCCTGATGCGCTGGCTTAAAAAATTTCCACCTTAATGGAGTGCCATTATTTTCTTAAATGGGAAATTCGATGGCCGGATAAGCTGTGTTTTTTACTTCTAATTAGAGGCTTTGTCTTATTGACATCGGTGTTAAGTTACTCGGCGTCGGTAGTCACTTCAGCATCCATTTGGGAGAAAACATGGCGATTCAGGGTATTGAAAGCGTGATGCAGGCCATGCAGACAGCAGCTCTGCAGGCAGGCGGTAAAAACACAGACAGCACTTCTCAGGCAGATTTCGGCGCAGAGCTGAAGGCGGCGCTGAACAAGATCAGCGAAACGCAAACCTCGGCGCGCACCCAGGCGCAGGATTTTGAGATGGGCAAAGAAGGGGTGTCGCTGAACGACGTTATGGTTGACCTGCAAAAATCCAGCGTCTCGATGCAGATGGGTATTCAGGTGCGTAACAAGCTGGTCAGCGCTTACACTGACATTATGAATATGCAGGTTTAGATTAGTTAAGTTACTAAATAGTATGGATTATAAAGCTATCCGGTGTAAGTGTGGGGCAGTAGTGGGGCAAAGTCATTAAGTTTTGAGTTCATCAGGCTCAATTGCGCATCATCGTTTTCAGCCATCCACGCCCCATAAACCTGGTAGACCATCTGTGCATCTGCGTGGCCCATTTGCGATGTGATAAAGTTTGGGTTACTGGCTACGAAAACCGTTACAGGTGCGTAAGAACTCGACCAGATAACATTTCATTTTTGCGTGGCGCGCTCTGTCGCTGCCATTGCACCAACCATCAGGAGCTGTCGATGGCTCAAGGAGATCAGCCATCTTTTTGCTTTTGCTGTGGTGACGTTTAGTGGGTCGTTAGTGAACTGAGTGTTTATCAGCTTATCCATGCCGGGTATGGCAAGTACTTTGTATCACGTTCCATCAGGAAGGGTGATGCCACAGGCGAGGTCGGCTGCGCGTCTCGTATCTGTTAAATCGAGTGACATTGCGAGTTTCCTTCTCCACCATGCGCACGTAATAAGCCAGCCAGTCTCTTGGCCGGAACTGACTAGGCGGCAGGGCAGTTATTTGTTCAGTTAATTTGTCTAACAGAAGGGTGGTGATGCGGTCTTTCTCGGCTGTTGTCCTGCCTTAGGTATTGCTTCAAGCGCTGCCCGGTAGCGTTGCGCCATCGACCTCAGCCCATTTTTCTTTGCTGGCGACATTCTGTCTCCTCATGCAATCCATCCCTACCTCCCTAAAGAACCTGGCTCACCGCGTCGGTGAGCAGAACGTAATTGCACGACTGAGGTAAAGCGCCGGGCCGCCGCAGAAATGAAACAGCAGGGGTGCAGGATGAAAATCAAAGACGCACTCCGTGGCAATACGTGCAGCGTTGTTGTTATGCCTGACGACGTTACTGGCAAGCTGCGCGTACAGGCAGATTCAGTACGCAACGGTAAAGACTCCGTACCTGCCGATTCCCGCCAGCCTGCTAAGTGAATGCGCGGTTCCTAATGTCCCCAAGGGAATGCCATACGGCGACAGCGTGCTTCTCAATTTTAAGTTGCTCGACTCTCTAGACGAGTGCAACGGCAAGCTGAGAGCAATCAGCAAGATTAATGAAAAAAGAGCCTGTCGACGTTCTGGCTTTTTTTGGGATTCCACACCCAGAGAGCAGTGTTTGAAATGAGTTAACGGCAATCCTGATTAGTCCCTACTGGCCCCTTGCCCGGCGGGCAGTGGTCGGAACTGATTACAGGAAGGACAGGCACCCATGACCATTTAGTATTACAGCCAGTAAGTAGCAGGGCGCAGGCAAAAACTAAAGTCTTCATATTGATCCTAAGTGTCACTCGAAAAGCAGACGATAGCAAAAGTAATCGAAACATAACACTAACCAAGCCTCGAGAAAGTCCGGGATTTTTATGCCCGTAGTGAACCTCCGCGCACCGTAATGCCTTCAAACAAAACCGAATTCGATCCCTTTGAAATCAAAGCTCATCTTTTGGTGGGCTTGATAATGTCTAGGATTTAAGTAAATTAGTCGTAGTCGAAACGCATAGCGTCTCTCAGCGGTTGCCTCCTGAGACTGATGATGACAGGCATGTTAGGAATGCACGGCGGCTTAACCTCGTTTATCTTTTCTTTCATCGTTGCAGAATTCATTAGTTTATTCGCAGATTCAATCTGCAGGGAGGGTACATCTATGGGCAATAAATCTTGTGAGAAAACGACTCTGGTGTATAGCGTTAAAGAAACTGCTTCGTCAGTACTGGAGGCTAGCCGCATTTACAGGATAACCTGCTGAAGAGTTCGTGAAACTCGAACGAAAAATGAATGAGAAAAAAACCGCTTCGGCGGTTTTTTTTATTGCCATCACCATAGCAGCCCTCGTGACGGCCACATCCTCACATACGGATAAAGAGGCTCTCAACTTTTCCCAATTATCTGGAACGCCAGTTTGCAGCAACAGAGCCTAATCAGGTCTGCTGTGGCAATGTGACTTATCTCTGGATGAAACGCTGGGCTTATTTAGCCGTTGTGCTTTATGTGGTGTTAGAGAGCCACCTTCACCATGGCTCTCCAGGTCTTATCAAAAGCAATGAAGCTTGGCGATATTTAGACGCATTTGAAAGTCAGGCGAGCCACGCCATTAACCAGCAAGTGTGTATCGATATCCGTTTTGACCTCTTTCATTGATTTGTTTTGAACCCGGCAAAAGTCAGAAGCTTTTTTATTTGCAGTGCCAACAGCACCTTGTATGCGGCCTGCAGCAGGAGCCGCTTCAACCTCCGTGAGGTAGTCTCCATTATCAAGCTTTTTGATATCTGACTGATAGGTTAACCCCAGGCCTTGAAACTGTGTTTTATCATTTTGCACAGAGCATCCGGTCAGAAAAGAACCGATTAAAATAGTGGTAGCAATGATTGAAGTTTTCATGTGACAAAATCCCTTATATGTTTTGTTGGCTGCTATATTACGATTTGGAATTAAACACTGCGTAAACTGGAAGCTTTAAGTCACTCGAAGCCTATCTATCACATTGGATTTTCAGCATTTAATTTTTAGTGGATTGAAGGGTTCTGAAATTATCAAACTGGCCTCGGCCAGGGAACACCTGCCAGATAACCTAATGATGATATGTCGATACCTGTCTAATGGACTGACCTTCCCACTGTAGTCAAATCCTGCCCTCCGTTTAAGCGAAAATGATATTCAGGTCTTATTTATAGAAATGAAACTTAACATTTTCAACGCGAAATAAGCCCCTTTTCTATTGTGACTTTACCGGTAACATTCTAGGGTTATATGGCGCGTTCACCCTGTATTTCATGAGGATTAATCGATGAGAAAGGCTAAAGTTGTACGCTTGATGGAAGTGTCATTGATTGTGGTGTTTGTGGCTCTACTGGCCTGGATGGTCGCGACCGGGGCCTGGTCAGCACTAGGATGGGACCCACACTGGCCTTACCCAACGCACTGAAAAAAATAATAAAGTAGTTGTACGCAAAATTATCAAAATTCGCCAGGGATCACCCTTTACTTCAACCCGCTTACCCTCCGGCACATAGCCGTCTCAGTAACGTTCCTTATCACATCAGGGGTTGCTTCACTGTCAGAGCTGAGGTGATGCCTCACCGTATTCCCCCCGCCTTCAGCGCCAAAGTGCCTTTTGGGTCGGATAATGTGATCTTGTGACGAGTGCGCAAAAAACTTTCCTGCACTTTTTTCCAGAACTGCCGATAAGTTGTTATAGCGAACAGTGCGTGCACTCTCTATGCACGCAGAGCACCCAATAAGCCAACAACAACGAATAATAACCTGAGGTAGAGATGGATAATTTTCAGAAAGAGATTGATGAGAGAGCGAATCTCGCATTATCGAACAAGTTCGAACTTTTGTTATTCCGTCTGGGGTCTGCTCATCAGGAAGACAAGCCTGAATTATTCGGCATTAACGTGTTTAAGCTGCGCGAAATCGTGCCGATGACCAACATCACCAAAGCGGCGGGGATGAAGTCGCCGCTGCTGGGGATGGCCAACATTCGCGGTCAGCTGATCCCGGTTATCGATTTACCTGCCGTGGCGGGCTGCACCCCGGCAACTGGCCTTAATCTGCTGCTGGTCACTGAGTATGCGCGCAGCACCCAGGCCTTCGCCGTCGAGTCGGTGGAAGATATCGTGCGCCTTGACTGGAGCCAGGTCCATGCGGCTGAGTCGGGCGTCAGCACCCGCAATATCACCAGTATTGCCTGCCTCGATAACAACAGCACCATGGCGATGGTGCTCGACGTGGAGCAGATCCTGCATGACGTGATCCCTTCGGTGCGCGAAGTTAAAGAGGGCGATATACAGATTAAATCCTTCAAGATGAAGCCGGGTGCGGTGGCTATCGTGGCGGAAGATTCGAAGGTGGCGCGTCAGATGCTGGAGCAGGGCCTGAAGGCGATGGGCATCCCGGCGCTGATGCACACTACCGGACTGGAAGCATGGAACAAGATTAAGCAGATGCACCAGGAAGCGCAGGCCGAAGGGCACTCGATTCACGATAAGATTGGACTGGTTCTCACCGATCTGGAAATGCCAGAAATGGATGGTTTTACCCTGACGCGCAATATCAAAAGCGATCTGAACCTGAAAAATATCCCGGTAGTGATCCACTCTTCGCTGTCCGGCAGCGCCAACGAAGACCATGTGCGCAAGGTCGGAGCCAATGGCTATGTGGCGAAATTCGAAATCAATCAGCTCTCGGCGGTGATCCACCAGGTGCTGGAAGACGCCGTGGAGTAAGCCTTCAGCGGCAGGACTCCGCGCCTGCCGCTCCCTCTGACGCCGCTGTCACCCTGGCGACGGCGTGCTATTCCCTGTGCGACAGCACACATCAGAATTATTCACTTATCACAAGCTGGAAAGATCCTAAAATGAAATCGTCATTAGCAGAATGAGGGGAGGCGAGCTGGGGTTGGTGAGGGTTTCGAACAAATGCCAGATGCAAAGCATGCCGTTTCGGGCTGGATTCGCTTGCTGGCCTGTGTTCATTGATAAGATATTATGGACAACGACGATAAAAAAACACCTGCTGAATTACCTGGCAGTGCAGAGTCCGGGGACGAAAAGGTGCCTGGAGCGCTGGATCACTGGGTGTTAACACCCGCACAACGGACGTTTATTGAATCTTTACTTGAAGATGACGATCGCACAGACGATTAACTGCCTGACAGGCCGCCCGGTGCGGCCTGTTTTCATTTCTCAGGCTAATTACCGCCGGCTTGCGGCTGACAGAATGAACAATACCGCGACTCCAGCTGGCGCGGCAGACCGCACTGCTGGCAGGCGCGCGCCGCAGAAAAAGCCTGACGCATCCCCCCACCGATCCCCATCCCCGCCTGCGGGTCCAGCAGCTGGCTAATTTTACGCAGCAGCAGCTTGTCGCGCCGGCGTTGCGCCACGGCCGCAGCGCGTCGTGCTTTATAACGACTGCGGCAGGTTCCTGACGGCGCTGCACTTTTCCAGATAATTGTCGCCATGTTGACCTCCGCTGAGAAGAGTAAGAGCCATTGATAACTGAGCTCACCTGAAATCCTTAGCTTAAGGCTTCTGATGAATCCCGCCTCTAAAAACGATAGCCATAGTTATTATCAATATCAAATGTTATTGATTAAATAACTTAAGTTATCGAGTTATTTTGTTGAAATAGTTGATTTTTAATATTTTTATTGTCATTTTTTGAAAATTAAAACCCAAAGATTCCAAAAGCTTTACTAATCTATTCAGTTATATCGATTGTACAACACTGTCAGGGTCATGATGAGAGGGCGCTGATGGGTCACCGCGAGGAAAAACTGATGGTTTCTGTATTATTCAGGGTGTCTGGCGGTCACTACGAAGAGACACTCCTGCCGGAGCAGGAGGTCAGCGACTACCGACGTAAGTCGCGGATAAGAAAGATAGCGACGCCGATTAACTGCACATCTTCCGACAGTTCAACGGCGGGTAAACGCGGGTCATCGACGGTTAAAAAACCGTTGGAGGGGCCTTCGAGAAAACGGTAAACCGAGATGCGTGAGTTCATCCTGGCCATAACGAGATCTCCAGATTCTGCTGGTACCTCGGTATCGATAATCACGATGCTACCTGCGCTGGCCTCCGCACAGCCGCTGTTGCGGTCGAGGATGTAAGCACGCCAGCTCTTGCGCGCCTTGACGCCGGTAGGCGTACTGACCTGCTCGCTGGTTTTACCGTTGCTGTCCCACAGGGCAACGGTAGTGCCAGCTTTAACTTTATCAATTGGGCTGCCGGCGTGACCGCCGCGCATCTCGCCAGCACCACTTGCCAGCCACTCAACGCTGATATCAAGCGCTCTGGCGATGTCCACCAGCTTGCGCGAGCCTTCTGCTTCTCCCTTTGTCAGCCGCCAGATTGTTGGCTGTGAGACGCCCGATGCTTTTGCTAAAGCACCCTGTGTAATTCCCATCATGGTCATAGCCATGTTCAATCGCCAGGCGAGTGTATTCGGTTTCATATACCAGAATTTATAGCGATGCGTATTTTTCGTCAAACACGCTTTGCTATTAACTGTGGTAATACTATTTGCTATTAATGACGCTTTTGCTATAACCATAGTTATTGAATGCGCGTCGTTAACGGCTTTCCGGGCGCATAACCCAGCGTACCGCTGCCGTTGCCGAGTCTGGTTCGCTGTGGTGCTGAAGAGACGAGTTTATCGCCGACTTTCAGTGCCAGTATAAACCAGAGTACCTGCAGGATGGTGCCGCCACGCCGTAGCGCACTGCCGGATGCGTGCCGCTCAACGATTACCCGCTCTTTATCAATCAGGCCGTCCAGCCTAATCGCTGGCAAACTCCCTGGCAGCATCGTCTGCCACTCCTGCGTCACCGTGGCAGTCATCCTTCAGCCGCGCTGACGCCGTGTTAAATGAGTCTCTGCTGCCGGATGATGATATCTGGCGGCAGGTTGCAGCTGACAAAAGGGGCACATCATGCGCGATATGAAAAATTTACTGGAGCGTTGGGGGGGCTGGGCGGCAACGGGTGAACGCGGTCTGGGCTATTCGTCAGTGGCTGCCGGGTTCCGGGGGTTGGTGCATTCCCGCCCGGGGCAACGCCCGAGCTGTAGCGACAATGACGGTATGATCCTCGACGCCTGCATCAGCCGCCTGAAAAAGAATCATCCCGAGCAGCACGACATTCTGGTTGCTCACTATCTTTGGCAGATCTCCCTGCGCGCCATCGCCCGCCGCCGCCGCTGCGCGGACGGCACTATCCGCAAACAGATTCAGACCGCCGAAGGGTTTATTGCAGGCGTATTAAGCGCGCTGGAGTGTGAATTAGAGTGCGAAGAGACGATCTGATTTCTTATATTTATTAATCATTAATCAGCAGGGAATTAAATTAATTTCACTTTCTGGATTGCGTACGCAATTTATGATCCAGACTGTTAATGTCGGATTGGCGGCATCAGGGGAAACTCCCGGCGCTATTGAAATGGTCGGGCCACGGTTGTGAAAGTGAAAAATCAGATTGAATGGTGAATAAGGTTGCTGAGGCGGCCTTTTTTTATTGGTTGGAAGCGAGGTGAACGATGAGCAATATTATTCAGATTTTGGTATTCGAAGAGGGATATAAAGAGCAGCCCTATCGCGATAGCGAGGGATATCCCACCGTTGGCTGCGGAATTAAGATCGGTCCGAAAGGGGCGGCGCTGGAAAATTACACCTTCACGCTGCCGCGCACCGTCGGCGATGTCTGGATGCAGCTCATGCTTAACAGCAAAATGGCTGAAATGAAGCAGCGCCCGGCGATGCTGGCCGCGCTGCGCCAGTGTAATCCTCCGCGCAGCGATGTGCTTTACAGCATGGCTTACCAGCTGGGGGTGGACGGGCTGGCGGCCTTTAAAAATACCCTGCTGATGATTGCCAACGGTAACTTCAGCGGAGCCGCAGAGGCGATGCTCGCCAGCCTGTGGGCGCGCCAGACGCCGAAGCGCGCGCAGCGGCAGGCAGAGATGATGCGCAGCGGCACTTATGCCAGTTATCAGGAGGTTCTATGAAATTCACCTTATTTATTCTGCTGGTAGCGATGCTGGCGCTGGCGGTGCTGCTGTTTGTGCATTGCGGCAAAGTTGTGGTGGTAAATCACGCCCGCCTGCTGTTTAAGACCTGGTCGGTGTGGCTGGCCTCGGCTGGCTCCGCGCTCAGTGCCTGGGTGCAGTCATTTCCTGACTCGGCGCTCAGCGCCTGGAGTACGCTGCCTGAGGATGTGAAATCGTGGCTGCCGCATAACTTCCTCGGCATGATCGGCGCATTTATGGTGGCGATGGCGGTGATGGCGCAGTTTATCCGCCAGAAAAACCTCTCTAAACAGCGTGATACCCTCGCAGGAGGCAAAGTATGAGCACGCTACTTTCGCTGGTCAGCGGCGGCTGGAGTGGGCTGTTGGCCATTGGCGCCGTGGTGGCGGCTTTTGTTGCCGCATGGTTTGGCGGCAGGCAGGTCGGCAAGAGCCAGCAGCGCGCGACATCCGATATTGCCGCCGCGCAAAAGAGTGCGCAGCAAATCTCGGCCGTTGCTAAACAACAGGCCGCTAACAGTCAGGAGGCAAAACGTGTTCAAGCAGACAATGCTGCTGTTACTGACGGTGACGCTCGCCGCAGGATGCAGCAGTCGCCATTCCACGCCGACGATAAATAACGAAGTGATTTCCGACGCAAGCTGTACGTTATTTTCGCCGATATATACCCACAACCAGGATGCCCAGCTGATGGATATCAGAACCGTCAGGCAGATTAATACCCATAACGATCTGTGGGTTTCGCTTTGTGGTAATAAAAAATAGAACCGCGGATTTAATTATCTGCCAGGAGGTGACAGGAATTTAGTTATCTTTCTCTCCCCGCTCATTCTGCTAATTTACCCTTAATAAGGCGGTCTGCCCGTGCGCGCCGCCAGGAGGTTATTATGATTGAAGTTAACTCATTTGCTGAATTACGTACTACCGCGCCGGCTAAATCTGGCGATATTGCCCTGCTCAAACGTTATTACGATAAAGACTCCACCTTCCGCGGCGGCGGTAATTTTGTCGGATTTGTCACGACCACGCTTCCTGCCGATGATAGCGGAACGGTGGCGGTCGGCAGCGGCTTTTACTGGAAGCGTGTAATTAACGACTACGACGAGGTCAATATCCTGCACTTCGGCGCCAAAGGCGATGGCTATACCGATGACAGTGGGGCATTTAAGCTGATGATGAGCTGGGCGCAGACCTGTAGCAGCAGCTGTAAGGATCTCGGGGTCCGTTTTCCGGGCGGCAAGTTCCTGATCAATCCCATTGACCTTTCGGCCAGCGAACTGCCGTTCTTCTACCTGTACGGCGATAGCAATCCGCAGGGCGGCATTCCGCGCACGACGATTATCTCTGACAAATCGACCAGCCCGGTATTTAAAGTGCAGGCGCGGCGCACGGCCATCAAGGGGATCAGCTGGAACGGGCAGGCGAGTGCGGATGTCAGCGCCAATAAAAGCGTGATCACCTCCGCCATGTGTTCCAATCAGCAGCCGTTTTTTGAAAACACCACCGTGGCGGGGGAAATTGTTCTGATCAGCTGCTTCCGCGGCCAGAACAACGGTGGCACGATATTCAAACTGCTGGATACGCTCGACAGTAAGTTCGACCAAATCTACACCATTAACACCTACGGCCGGGTATTTGACGTCGGCTGGTCGGATACTGTGAAGGGCGTATGGGACCACTCAACGGCCATTGAACTGTCGAATGCCAATTTCCAGTACGGCTATGGCGATGCCACGCTGATGATGCCGCGCGTCACGCAGGGGGTACTGCGCAACGTATGGATTGAGCATACCCGCGCGCCGGGCGACCTTAATAATGGTCAGTGGCTGATAGATGCCCTGAGCCTTGAGGATTGCTCCAGCCCGCTGATCCTCGACCATGCCAGAGTGCAGCTGCGCCAGCTCAATCTGCAGGCTGGGGCATCGCTCAGTCAGGGCACCAGCACCACACGCTGGCTGTCCGGCTATGAGGCGGGATGGCGGCGCGAGGAGAGTTTCGGCACGCTGATGACCGGTTCGATGCGGGCCGGCTGGTATACCGGCTACAAAATTACCAATACCTCCAGCGCCGACAAATGGTACAAGCTCGGCAAGGTGTTTATGCCGAAAGAGAATCAGCAGTGGATTATTGAGATGATTGGCAAAGTCTCCAGCGATGCGGTAACCGGCACGGCGGGTAGCCCGGTCACGTCGGTCTCCTCCTGCTCCAGTTATCTCGGCATCTCGCGCTGCGCCACGGCGATTTATGCGGATATTCGTCATCATGGCACCCCGGCAGTGCTGGATATCAAGTATAACCGCATCGGCGTGACCACCACGGAGATCTGGGTGAAGCTGAAGGCCGCCAGCGGCGATACCATGTTTAACCTGAAATCCACCGGGCCAACGCGCTTTGAGTCCGGCGAGTGCTCACTGTTTACCCCGGACTTAACGGAGACCACCGATATCACCACCATCGGCACCAACACGCCCGCGGCACGCATGAGCATGCACAACGGGCTGGCAGGCGTAGGGGCCAACGAGAAAGGGGTGCTGACGCTGGCAACCACCCCGGCGACGGCGCCTACCACCACCACCGCAGCCGGATATATCACCGTTAATATCAACGGCACGGATCGTAAAATTGCTTATTATTAATCAGAGAGTTAAGGCCGGGCTACCCGGCCTTTTTTTTGCTTTTTTTGGAATTTATGGAAATTTGTTGTGAACTTTCTGGCACCGCTTCGGTCCGATTTATGTAGTCATCTTTTAACTATGAAAGGAAATATCCATGAGTGAGATCGAAAGCAAAACGCAGACTGAACACTTACGCGACGTGACTTCACAGCTAAAAGAGATGCGCCATTACGCGCAGACCAATACTGAGACCCTCTCCAGCCAGTGGCTGGCCTTTGATGAGGGCGAGTACAAAGATCCGTCAGCTGCGGAAAAGATTAACCAGCTGCTGAACCAGCAGGGGACTTTGCTGGAGGCGTTAGACGCCGCCATCCAGGACTTCGAAATCGAAGCTAACCGCATCGAAAACGAAGCCTGATGCAGCGGGTGAATCCGCGCTAAGTGATAGCGGGCCGGGCAAACCTGGCCCCTACAGAACAAACTCCGGGCGAACCTGATTTCGCCCGCTACTCTTCGCAAGATACAACTGTTCATCAGCCTGTTTGATTGACTCATCCAGGCTGTTGACGTTCTTCAGGTTGACCGTGCTAATCCCAATACTTACTGTCACGCTCAGATCGTTGCCGTTCAGCATAATGCTGTTTTGTTCAATGCTGTGGCGCAGGCGATTCGCCAGCAGAAACGCGCGCGGCTGAGAAATCCCTTCAATTAATACCAGAAACTCTTCACCACCCATCCGGCTCACCAGCGCGGTCTGCTGCAGTGACTGGCGGATGCACTCAACGGTTTTCGCCAGCACAAAATCCCCGGCGGCGTGGCCGTAGGTGTCGTTGATATTTTTAAAGCGGTCGATATCGATCACAAACGCCGCACCGAAAAAGCCGTGCGGGCGATTGCGGGGTGTCACCAGCGTTTCAAGTTTTGAGGAGAGCCCGCTGCGCGTCAGGGCGCCGGTTAAAAAGTCATAGTCGGCGCGCTTAGTGATGCGCGCGACCAGCTTTTTATTGGAGGTGCTGCTCAGTGCCACAATCAGCGGGCTGATCAGCATGGCCGCCACGCCGAGGCGGGCAGAAGAGAGAGAATCGATGCGGAACAGATCGTCCTTGCCCTGAATATTAAGCACGTTGCCCGCCACCAGGATGATCTCGCTAATTCCGGTGATCATCGTCAGGAAGCAGGTGATAAACAGCGGGTAGCTGATGGCGCACCACAGCAGCGCGGGCAGGGGAAACAGCATGCTGCCGCCGCCGCCAACCCAGGTACCGGCCAGAGTGGTGGCAATCAGCGCAACCAGCGGCAGCACGGTGCATTCACGCAGGGCGCTGGCCAACTGAGCCAGCTCATCGCGGCGCGGCAGGCTGATGACCAGCGGCAGCAGCAGGATGGAGGTCGACATCTGCTCGGAGAACCATGAGAACCAGGCCTTAAACAGCTCATCCTCAAAGTAGCGCTCGCTGACAATCGCACCGACCAGCGCACAGCCGGCGGCACCGAACAGTGAGGCCGGGAAAACGTGCAGCAGCGCCTGCAGGCGGCGGGGGTAACCGCGGGTAAAGTGGTTGGTCAGCAGTATCCAGCGCGCGCAGGCAATAAAGAGAATATTTGCCCCATCAAGGCCAACAGCAATAATCGGGGGCGTGCCGTACAGTATGTCCGCGCTGAGCATACCCAAAAAGAGCGTGAGCAGCGTGCTGCGTTTGTCCAGCGAAGGAAAGCGAATGAGCAGCCCAAGCAGTATCGCGTTGCCCGGCCAGAAAAGTGACAACGAACCGAGGTTACGCGCCTCAAGGCCGATAATCGACAGCAGCATAGCGAGGACAAAGAGGATGACTGCCCGATTAACATTATTTTTATACTTTGGCATCTTTAGGCTCAGGACGGTTAAAACGGATCGCTTATGGACGGTCGAATTTAAGGGCTGGCTTCAGGTTGACAACAGACTGCGATCTGAGGGCTGGCGTAATTTTATGCGCACACAACATACGCGACAACCCTGCTGAAAGCAATTTCTTAAGATTAATCCTGGTGCCTTTGGAGCCAGTGATATGCGCTGCGTGAGCGGCTAAAGTTAAGCTAAATGAATGCGCTGGATGGCTGGTTCCGTTATGAGGTGCCACATATAACGCAATTAAACGGCGCGATCGAATAAAAAAGTCGGGCATCAGAAGGTTTGGGAGAATTCCTGGTACAGTAACCCACGGCGCTGAAATGTTTCAGTAATTGACAAAACAATGCGCGCAGTCAGAGGCTTAGTGGTTCCATAACGCCGGACTAACCTTTATTATCCCCAGCAATTGTTTCGGCCATTAAAAGACGGATGTCATGTATCAACCTGTCGCCTTATTTATCGGCCTGCGCTATATGCGCGGGCGCGCCTCAGACCGCTTCGGCCGGTTTGTCTCCTGGCTCTCTGCCATTGGCATTACGCTGGGCGTGATGGCGCTGGTTACCGTGCTTTCCGTAATGAACGGGCTTGAGCACGAGCTGGAAAAAAACACCCTCGGGCTGATGCCGCAGGCGTTAATTACCCGCGACAGCGGCTCCATTAACCCGCAGCAGACCCCTGCCAGCAGCCTGCATCTCTCCGGCGTCAGCCGCATTACGCCGCTTTCCACTGGGGAAGTGGTGATGCAAAGCGCCGCCAGCGTGGGCGTTGGCGTTATGCTGGGGATTAACCCCGATGAGCCGGACCCGCTGGCACCGTATCTCTATAACGTGCGTCAGCAGCAGCTGCAGTCGGGCCAGTACAATACCATCGTCGGCGAGCAGCTGGCGCATCAGCTGGGCGTGCAGCGCGGCGATAAAATCCGCCTGATGGTGCCATCCGCCAGCCAGTTCACCCCGATGGGCCGCATTCCCAGCCAGCGTCTGTTTACCGTGATCGGCACCTTTGCCGCTAACAGCGATGTCGACGGCTACCAGATTTTGGTCAACCAGCAGGATGCGTCGCGCCTGATGCGTTACCCGGCAGGCAATATCACCGGCTGGCGTCTGTGGCTGGATAAGCCGCTGCAGGTCGACACCATCAGCCAGCAGCCGCTGGCGAAAGGGCTGGTGTGGAAAGACTGGCGCGAGCGCAAGGGCGAACTGTTCCAGGCCGTGAAGATGGAGAAAAATATGATGGGGCTGCTGCTCAGCCTGATCGTCGCCGTTGCCGCTTTTAATATCGTCACCTCGCTTGGCCTGATGATTATGGAGAAGCAGGGTGAAGTGGCTATCCTGCAAACCCAGGGGCTGACGCGCCGCCAGATTGTCGCCGTGTTTATGGTGCAGGGTGCGACCGCCGGAGTGGTGGGCGCGGTGCTGGGCGCGCTGCTGGGCGTACTGCTGGCCAGCCAGCTAAATAATTTAATGCCGGTTATCGGTGCCTTCCTTGATGGCGCCGCGCTTCCGGTCGATATCTCTCTGACGCAGGTTGCCACCATCACCGTTACGGCGATTGTGGTGGCGCTGCTGTCCACGCTTTACCCTTCCTGGCGCGCGGCCGCCGTTCAACCCGCTGAGGCTTTACGTTATGAGTAACAACATCCTGTTGCAGTGCGACAACCTGTGTAAACGCTATCAGGAAGGCAGCGTGCAGACCGATGTCCTGCGCAACGTATCCTTCAGCGTGAAGCCGGGTGAAATGATGGCGATTGTCGGCAGCTCCGGGTCCGGTAAAAGTACCCTGATGCACCTGCTGGGCGGGCTGGATACCCCAACCTCCGGTGAGGTGGTGTTTGACGGCAAATCGCTGAACGCCATGTCGTCAGCGGCCAAGGCCGAGCTGCGCAACCGCGAGCTTGGCTTTATCTACCAGTTCCACCACCTGCTGCCGGACTTTAGCGCGCTGGAAAACGTCGCGATGCCGCTGCTGATTGGCAAAACGGCGAAGGCCGGGGCGCAGGCGAAGGCGCTGGCGATGCTGAAAGCGGTTGGCCTGGATCATCGTGCTGCGCACCGCCCGGCAGAGCTCTCCGGCGGCGAGCGTCAGCGCGTGGCTATCGCCCGGGCGCTGGTCAACAGCCCGCGCCTGGTGCTGGCGGATGAACCGACCGGTAACCTCGATGCACGCAATGCCAATGCCATTTTTGAGCTGCTGGGTGAGCTGAACCAGACTCAGGGCACCGCTTTCCTGGTGGTGACGCACGACCTGAGCCTGGCAAAACGCATGCAGCGCCAGATGGAGATGCGCGACGGCGTGCTGAGCGACCAGGTGCAACTGGCAGGTAGCCTCTGATGGCCGGCTCTCTCTCTTTACTGCTCGGCCTGCGCTTTAGCCGCGGCCGTCGCCGCGGCGGCATGGTTTCGCTGATCTCGGTGATCTCCACCGTCGGTATCGCGCTCGGCGTGGCGGTACTGATTGTCGGGCTGAGTGCGATGAACGGCTTCGAGCGCGAGCTGAACAACCGTATTTTGGCGGTGGTGCCGCACGGCGAGATTGAACCGCAGGATCAGCCGTTTGCCGGCTGGCAGGCGATGTTGCCGAAGATCCGCCAGGTGCCGGGCGTGGCCGCCGCCGCACCCTATATCAATTTTACCGGTCTGATCGAGAGCGGCAGCAAGCTGGAAGCCGTGCAGGTGAAGGGCGTTGACCCGCAGCAGGAGAGCCAGCTCAGCGCGCTGCCCTCCTACGTGCAGAATAATGCCTGGGCCAGCTTCGCCGCAGGCAAGCAGCAGATCCTGCTGGGGCAGGGCGTTGCCGATAGCCTGAAGGTTAAGCAGGGCGACTGGCTGACGATCATGATCCCCAACAGCGACGCCGGGCATAAGCTGCTGCAGCCGAAGCGGGTGCGCCTGCAGGTGGCCGGCATCCTCAAGCTGAGCGGCATGCTCGACCACAGTCTGGCGCTGGTGCCGCTGGCCGATGCGCAGCAGCTGCTGAGCATGGGCGACAGCGTCACCGGGATTGCCCTGAAGGCCACCGATCCCTTTAGCGCGATGAGCGTGGTGCGGGCGGCGGGCGAAGTCACCCACGCGACCGTCTATATCCGCAGCTGGATTGGCACCTACGGCTATATGTACCGCGACATTCAGATGATCCGCGCCATTATGTACCTGGCGATGGTGCTGGTGATCGGCGTGGCCTGCTTCAATATTGTCTCTACGCTGGTGATGGCAGTGAAAGATAAGAGCGGCGACATTGCCGTGCTGCGCACCCTCGGGGCTAAAGATGGCTTAATCCGCGCCATCTTTGTCTGGTACGGCCTGCTGGCCGGGCTGGTGGGCAGCGTCAGCGGAGTGGTGGTTGGCGTGCTGGCCGCTCTCAATCTGACACCGATCATTCATGCGATTGAAGCGCTGACTGGCTATCATTTCCTTTCTGGGGATATCTACTTTATCGACTTCCTGCCCTCCGAGCTGCACTGGGGTGACGTTGGCATTGTGCTGGTGACCTCCCTGCTGCTGAGCCTGATCGCCAGCTGGTATCCGGCACGCCGCGCCAGCCGCATCGACCCGGCGCGCGTGCTAAGTGGTCAATAAGTACAGCGGTCAATAAGTACAGTGGACAGTAGAGGCAGCGGTTAATCATCGCGGGGGGAGCATGTATTACGGCTTTGATATTGGCGGCAGCAAAATCGCCCTTGGAGTGTATAACGCTCAGCGCCAGCTGGTCTGGCAGCAGCGCGTTGCCACGCCGCAGAATGATTATCCGCAGCTGCTGGCGCTGCTGGAGCAGTTAACGCTTGAGGCCGATGCGTTTTGCGGGCTGCAGGGCAGCGTCGGGCTGGGCGTGCCGGGGCTGCCGGTGCCGGATGACGGCACGCTGTTCACCGCCAATATTCCGGCGGCACGCGGACGCACGCTGTGTGCCGATCTTAGCCAGCGCCTGAATCGTGAGGTACGCATTGATAACGATGCCAACTGTTTTGCGCTGTCGGAAGCCTGGGATGATGAATTTCAGCGCTACCCGGTGGTGCTGGGGATCATCCTCGGCACCGGCGTCGGCGGTGGGTTGATCGTTGACGGCAAACCGGTCACCGGGCGCAATTACGTGGTCGGGGAGCTGGGACATATGCGCCTGCCGGTCGATGCGCTGGAGGTGCTGGGCCGTGATATCCCCCTGCTGACCTGCGGCTGTGGAAAAAAAGGCTGTATTGAGGGCTATCTCTCAGGAACAGGATTTTCATGGCTGTGGCAGCACTTTTATCAGCAGACTCTCAGTGCGCCTGAGATAATCACCCGGTATTATCAGGGAGATACTTCCGCGCTGGCACACGTCGAACGTTATCGTGACCTGCTGGCAGTCTGTCTGGGCAACATCCTGACGCTGCTCGACCCCCAGCTGGTAGTGCTGGGCGGAGGTTTGTCCAATTTCGATGCGCTGTATGACGACCTTGCGCAGCGGGTAACGCCACATCTGTTACCGGTTGCCAGGCCCCCGCGCTTTGCAAAGGCACGTCATGGAGACGCAGGCGGAATGCGCGGTGCCGCATTCCTGCACATTAAGAACCTGTCCCAACAGGCGTAATTGTCGCAGACAATTTTGAGCACTGCTCAGGTTCAAAACGGCAAGTAAAATAGCCTGATGGGACAGATTCTAAGGATTAGAGGATTTGGTTATGCGTACACCTCGTCGCCGCTTAAGGCTGGCACGCTACAAGAAGACCCGACGCCAGGTACATCAGCGTTTTCGTCAGCGCATTTTCGAACGCGACCGTAATATCGAAATAGCCCGTCATCCGCTGCCGCGCGTGGTGGTACTGACCGGGGCTGGCATCTCTGCCGAGTCCGGCATTCAGACCTTCCGCGCTGCCGATGGCCTGTGGGAAGAGCACAAGGTCGAAGATGTCGCCACGCCCGAAGGCTTCGCCCGCAACCCTGAACGGGTGCAGCAGTTCTATAATCTGCGCCGCCAGCAGCTGCAGCAGCCGGCGATCCAGCCTAACGCTGCGCACCTGGCGCTGGCCGAGCTGGAAGCCGCGCTTGGTGACCATTTCCTGCTGGTCACGCAGAACATCGACAACCTGCACGAGCGTGCCGGTAACCGCAACGTGATCCACATGCATGGCGAACTGCTGAAAGTGCGATGTGTCAGCAGTGGGCAGGTCCTGCACTGGACCGAAGACGTTAAGCCGGACGATCGCTGCCACTGCTGCCAGTTCCCGTCGGTGCTGCGACCGCACGTGGTGTGGTTTGGCGAGATGCCGTTGCAGATGGATGAGATCTATCAGGCGCTGGCGCAGGCTGATTACTTTGTGGCTATCGGTACCTCCGGCCACGTCTATCCGGCGGCCGGTTTTGTCCATGAGGCCAGGCTGCAGGGCGCGCACACCGTTGAGCTCAACCTGGAGCCAAGCCAGGTTGGCAGCGAGTTTGAAGAGAAGCAGTATGGCCTGGCCAGCGAAGTGGTGCCGGAGTGGGTGCACGATCTGCTGGAAAACATCGCCAGGCCTGATGCGCGCAAAGGTCCCGATGCGCCGTCAGCGTTTGGCCTGCGTCAGGATCAGATGGGCGATAACTCCGCCGATTAATCCCCAGAACGCGGCGCCCACGCCCAGCAGCGTAACGCCGGAAGCGGTGATCAAAAAGGCGATCGCCGCTGCATCGCGCTGTTTCTCATCGCTGAGCGCCCGCTGCAGGCTGGCGGCAAGGGTCCCCAACAGCGCCAGCCCGGCGATGGTGTGGATCATCGCCTGCGGCAGCGCGGTAAATAACCCGCCAATCGCCCCACCAAATACCCCCGCCAGCAGATAAAACACCCCGGCCGCCGCCGCCGCCCAGTAGCGCCGCTGCGGGTCACTGTGCACCTCCGGCCCCATGCAGATTGCGGCAGTAATCGCGGCGATACAGACAGTGAAACCGCCAAACGGCGCCAGTAGCAGGGCGGTCAGCCCGGTCCAGGCGATCAGCGGCGACACCGGCAGCGTATAGCCGTGCGCTTTCAGCGTGGCGATGCCGGGCGCATTCTGCGAAGCCATCGTCACCACAAAGAACGGAATACCGATGCCGAGCAGGCTGGAGAGACTGAAGTGTGGCGCAATAAACTGTGGCATAACCCTGCTTTGCCCCGGCATAACGTGGATATTGCCCTGAATGGCCGCCACCAGCAGCCCGGCCAGCAGCGTCAGGATGATGGCATAACGCGGCAGCAGCCTTCTTGCCAGCAGGTAGACCAGGCACATGCTGCCGCTGAGCGCGAAGTTAACCTGCAGAGCGCCAAAGGCATCCATGCCGAAGCGCAGCAAAATACCGGCCAGCATTGCCGCCGAGATCGCCTGCGGAATTGCGTTCATCACGCGCGCAAACAGCCCCGTTACGCCGCAGATCAGGATCAGCGCGGAGGCAAAAATAAATACCCCTATCGCTTCATTCAGCGGCGTGCCGGGCAGGCTGGTCACCAGCAGCGCAGCCCCGGGGGTTGACCAGGCGGTGAGCACCGGAGTGCGATACCACAGCGACAGCCCAAGCGATGTGGCGCCCATCCCCAGCCCGAGCATGGTCAGCCAGCCACCAATTTGCAGGGGGCTGGCCCCGGCGGCAGCGGCGGCCTGAAAGATAATGGCCGCGGAGCTGGTGTAGCCCACCAGTACGGCGACGAACCCGGCAACAATCGCGGGAAAGGTCAGATGGCTGAGCGTGAGTGGAGGGCGCATATACGGTTTCCGCAGGTTGTACGTTATAACGCACAAGGTAGCACCGTGCGTTATAACGTACAAGCGGCTATACTCGGCAAAAGATCGCGGGAGGAACATCGTGGACGCTCTGCAACATTATCTGGCCAACACGCTAAAGCAGCAGCGTACGCTGCGCGGCTGGAGTCTGAGCCATGCGGCTCAGATCACTGGGGTGAGTAAGGCGATGCTCGGGCAGATTGAACGCGCCGAGTCCAGCCCGACCATCGCCACGCTATGGAAAATCGCCACCGGTTTTAATCTGCCATTCTCTCTGTTTATTGAACCGGTCGCCGCCGATGATGATCGCGCTCCGCGCCGTGAATCCCTTCTGCCGGGCTATTCACCGGCGGGGAACGGGATGCAGATCGTTTCACTGTTTCCTTTCGATGCTGAGCTACGCTTCGAGATGCTGGTGATTGAACTGGCACCCGGCGCGCTGAGTGAATCCGCCGCCCATGAGAAGGGCGTGATAGAACATGTTATTGTGCTGGAAGGGGCGCTGGAACTGGTGGTTGATGGTCAGGTTCAGCGGCTGGGCAGGGGGGAGGCGCTGCGCTTTCAGGCCGACTGCGTGCACAGCTACCATAATGTGGGTAATGAAAAAGTGCGTTTTCATGATCTGATTCATTATCCCCGGCGTTAGTCACGCGTTCACCGACGCAAAGTGATTTGAAACAATATTTGCCCTGGTACGGCTACCCATAATAAACGCTGGCATTCAGAGGGACGACAGATGAACAATTTACTCAATCGCTTCTTAAACTATGTATCCGTGGAGTCGCAATCAAAAGTTAACGTGCGTCAGATACCCAGCTCCGAGGGGCAGCTACGTCTGGCGCAGATACTGTGTGAAGAGCTGAGAGCGCTTGGCATGCAGGATATCCGCTGCAGCAAGCAGGGTATTGTCATGGCGACGCTGCCGTCCAACGTCAGCTGGCCTACGCCGGCGATCGGGTTTATCTCGCATATGGATACCTCGCCGGATTTTACCGCCAAAAACGTCAATCCGCAGGTGATTGAAAACTACCGCGGGGGCGATATCGCGCTCGGCATTGGCGATGAGACCCTCTCCCCGGTGATGTTCCCGGTGCTGCACGAGCTAATCGGCCATACCTTGATCACCACCGATGGCAAAACCCTGCTTGGCGCTGATGATAAAGCCGGTATTGCCGAGATCATGACCGCGCTGGCGCACTTAACGCAGGGCGGCGTTGAGCATGGTGAAGTGCGCGTAGCGTTTACCCCGGATGAAGAGATTGGTAAAGGCATTCACAACTTTGACGTGGCGGCATTCGGCGCTGACTGGGCCTATACCGTTGACGGCGGTGGCATGGGCGAGTTCGAGTACGAGAACTTTAATGCGGCCTCGGTGACGGTAAAGATCACCGGCAATAATGTGCATCCCGGAACTGCAAAAGGGGTAATGGTTAACGCGCTGGACGTGGCGATGCGTTTCCACCGTGAGCTGCCGGAAGATGAGGTGCCGGAGAAAACCGCCGGTTACGAAGGCTTCTACCATCTGCACGGGATCAAGGGCGCGGTCGATCGTGCCGAGCTGCACTACATTGTGCGTGACTTCTCGCGCAGCGGCTTCAGCCAGCGTAAGCAGCTGCTGGCGGAAATCGCCGCACGGCTGGAACAGACGCTGCCTGCCGCGGCGGGGATTGAGCTGCTGGTCGAGGACAGCTATTACAATATGCGTGAAAAGGTGGAAGCCTGCCCGCAGAGTATCGAGCTGGCGCTGCAGGCGATGCGCGACTGCGATATTACCCCGAAGGTGAAGCCGATCCGCGGCGGCACCGATGGCGCGCAGCTGTCATTTATGGGCTTGCCATGCCCGAACCTGTTTACCGGCGGCTACAACTATCACGGCCGGCATGAATTTGCCTCGCTGGATAATATGGCGCGGGCTGTACAGGTGATTGTGCGCATTGCGGCGCTGGCGGCGGAACAGGCGAAAACGGCAGGGTCTGCGGGCTGACCGAAAAAGAGGGTCAGCCCCTACGAGGGCAAGATTTCGTAGGGGACGACCTTTTGTTTTGGTCGCCCCGTGCTAACGGCGGGACCTGCGGGCGGACCGGAAAAGAGGGGCCGCCCCTACGACGGCAAGGTTTCGTAGGGGGCGACCTTTTGTTCCGGTCGCCCCGTGTCAACGGTGGGACCTGCGGGCGGACCGGAAAAGAGGGGCCGCCCCTACGACGGCAAGATTTCGTAGGGGACGACCTTTTGTTTCGGTCGCCCCGTGCCAACGGCGGGACCTGCGGGCTGAGCGAAAAAGAGGGTCAGCCCCTACGACGGCAAGATTTCGTAGGGGGCGACCTTTTGTTTCGGTCGCCCCGTGCCAACGGCGGGACCTGCGGGCTGAGCGAAAAAGAGGGTCAGCCCCTACGTGGGCAAGGTTTCGTAGGGGGCGACCTTTTGTTTCGGTCGCCCCGTGCCAACGGCGGGACCTGCGGGCTGAGCGAAAAAGAGGGTCAGCCCCTACGACGGCAAGATTTCGTAGGGGGCGACCTTTTGTTTCGGTCGCCCCGTGCCAACGGCGGGACCTGCGGGCTGAGCGAAAAAGAGGGTCAGCCCCTACGTGGGCAAGGTTTCGTAGGGGGCGACCTTTTGTTTCGGTCGCCCCGTGCTAACGGCGGGACCTGCGGGCGGACCGGAAAAGAGGGGCCGCCCCGCAAAGGTTTACTCTTCCTCGGGGAAATACCAGTAGCCGCTGTTCACCAACGCGGCAAGCTGCGCGAGGAATGACGGATCGTCGAGCGCATCACCAAGCTGTTCCTGGCCGAGCGTCAGCTGATTGGCCAGCGCAGTGAGGGCAGCGCGGTGCGGGGATTCCACCTGCTCACCGTTGATAAACACCGCTTCACCGATCGACACCACGCGCAGACCGCCCAGGCGTGACAGTTTATCGCCCTGCTGAAGCGCATCGTAAATCTCATCCGGCTGATATGGCGGCTCCGGCGGCGCGATGTCCAGTTCGTGACGCGACTGGGAGATAAACTCGCCGAACCACTGATTAAAGTGCTGCGGCTGGTCAATCACTTCCAGCATCATGGCGCGAATGCCCGCCAGCTCCGCGGGCAGAATTTCGGCGTGATGCTCGCGTGGCTGCACGTCCGGGTCGCTGAAGCGGCGGCTGCCCAGTTCGCGGGCCAGCACGTAGTCGGCAAAGCCGCTGATCAGCTCACGCCCGCTTGGCGCACGGAATCCCACCGAGTAGTTAATCGCATTTTCCAGCGAATAGCCCTCATGCGGGAACCCTGGCGGAATATAGAGAATATCGCCCGGCTCCAGCTCTTCATCAATGATCGCCTCGAACGGCTCCACCTGCAGCAGGTCGGGATGTGGACAGTGCTGTTTCAGTTCGGTTTTTTCACCCACGCGCCAGCGACGACGGCCGGTGCCCTGAATGATAAATACGTCATACTGGTCGAAATGCGGCCCCACGCCGCCGCCCGGCACCGAGAAGGAGATCATCAGATCGTCCATGCGCCAGTCGGGGATTATGCGGAAGGGGTGCATCAGCGCGGCAGACGCTTCATGCCAGTGATCGACCGCCTGTACCAGCAGCGACCAGTTGTTCTCGCCAAGATGGTCATAGCTCTCGAACGGGCCGTGATCGACCTGCCATTTTCCATCCTGGTGGCTGACCAGTCGGCTGTCGACTTCGTTTTCCATCGCCAGGCCGGCCAGTTCATCCGGGGAGATCGGGTCAACGAAGTTTTTAAAGCCGCGTTTCAGCACTACCGGGCGTTTCTGCCAGTAGCGCTGAATAAAGTCGGGCCAGTTGAGATCGAGCTGATAATCCATGATGATTTCCTGAAACGCGAAAGTGAAACGATTATATACCCAAAATAATTCGAGTTGCATCGAGGCGGCAAGAGAATGAGTCCCGATGAGCTTACTCCAGTAAGTGATTCGGGTGAATGAACGCTGCCAACAAAGATGCAGCTTGAAGTATGACGGGTATAACAGTGCGCGGCAGTCGCTGTATACCCTCGCGCAGAAATCTGTCACTCGTGCTTGTGCAGGGGTTCCTGGCGCTCGAAGATCACCTCCATGCGGGCGCCACCCAACGGGCTGGCGCTGGCGATGATATCACCGGCGTACTGTTCCAGAATATCACGTGCCAGCGAAAGGCCCAGCCCCTGGCCGGGGCGCAGGGTGTCGGCGCGCTGGCCGCGAATAAACACCAGATCGCGTTTATTTTCCGGGATGCCGGGGCCATCGTCCTCAACAATCAGGTGGAGTGAGTTGTCGGTCTGACGGGCGGTTATCTCCACAAACTCCAGGCAGTATTTACAGGCGTTATCCAGCACGTTGCCCATCACTTCCATAAAGTCGTTCTGTTCACCGACGAAAATCAGCTCGGGAGAGATATCCAGCGTCAGCACCACGCCTTTGCGCTGATAAACCTTGTTCAGCGCGGAGCAGAGGCTGTCGAGCAGGGCAGGGACGGAGTGCAGATCGCGCTTCAGCGCGTGGTGATCCGCCTGCATGCTGGCGCGGTGCAGATAATAGCCAATCTGCTGCGAGATACGGCTGATCTGCTCCAGCATAATTGGCTCAGCCTGCTCCACCGACAGGTTTTGCCCACCGCGCAGTGAACGCAGCGTGGTCTGCAATACCGCCAGCGGCGTTTTCAGGCTGTGGGTCAGATCGCTCAGCGTCGTGCGATAGCGGGTATGGCGCTGACGTTCGTTATCCAGCAGCATATTCAGGTTGCGCACCAGCCCTTTCAGCTCCTGCGGCGGCGCGGGATCGAGCGTTTCACGGCTGCCGCTCTCCAGTTCGCGCACCTGGCCCGCCAGCGCGCCAATCGGGCGCAGGCTCCAGTGCGCCGCCAGCCACAGCAGCGGAATAATCAGCAGCAGGTTGGCCAGCAGTACATAGCTGAACCACGACCAGACCACGTCCGAGTGCTGAAGCTCCTGCGGGATTGAGTCGACCACCACAATGGTCAGTTCCGGCAGGGTAGTCGTGGCTTCATAGCGGTTAACCGCCACCGAGTGCGTAAAGGTGTCATCCCCGTCGTCGTCATAGGCGGTCAGCTTATTCTGCGCATCACGGTCATTGCCGAGCACTTCGCGGCTTGTGTGGTTATTGGTATCGATTTCGTAAAAGTCAGATTTATTCAGCCATTCACGGCGGATTTTGCTGCGGATATCCGGCACGTCGCGCTGCTGCCACAGCAGGTTGCCGCGATCGTCATAGATAAACACCAGCGCCGGAAAATTGAGGCTCATCCGCTCCGGCTGCACGATACTGAGCTTATTGTCCTGCCACTGAGCAAGGGTAAAAAACAGGTTACTTTCGCTGCGCAGAACGCGGTAGGTATTCTTATCAAAGCTAACGACATAGCCCACCACGGCAACCATGCCGTAGGAGAGAGACATGGTTAACACTACCGCAGCGGTAGCAAGCAGGAAACGGACCCGCAGCGAGAGCGGTTTTCTTCGGCGCCAGCTAAAGCGCATTTACAGGTCGAAGCGGTAGCCCTGACCGCGCACCGTGGTGATCACTTCCAGCGGATGCTCCGCCTGCATTTTTTTGCGCAGGCGCCCCATCAGTACGTCGATGGTGTGGCTTTCGCGCAGTTCAGCATCGGGGTAGAGCTGCAGCATCAGCGAATCTTTACTCACCACTTTTCCGGCATTGCGGATCAGGGTTTCGATGATGGTGTACTCAAAGGCGGTCAGCTTAATGTGGTTGTCGTTGATGGTCAGCTCGCGGCGCGAGAGATCCACCTGGAAAGGGTGCAGGGTAATAATCTGTGAGGCCAGCCCGCTATTGCGGCGCATCAGCGCCTGCATGCGCGCCACCACTTCTTCGATATGGAACGGTTTAGTGACGTAGTCATCGGCACCGGCTTCCAGCGCTTCGACCTTTGCCTGCCAGCCGTCGCGCGCGGTCAGCACCAGAATCGGCTGACGCACTTCCTGGCTGCGCCAGCGGCGGATCATCGCCATGCCGTCTTCATCAGGCAGGCCGAGGTCGACCAGCGTGATATCCGGAGTGTGCTCATTGAGAAAATAGTCAGCTTCTTTCGCGCCCTCGGCGGCGTCCACCTGATGACCCATCTCACGCAGCTGAACCGCAAGATGATGACGCAGCAGTGGATTATCTTCCACAACTAACACACGCATAATCTAATCCTTAAACAAAGAACTGCCGGAGTCGACAGCATAAACTGCCTTGAGTATAGGAGGAAGCAGATAAACAGCAGCTTAACACGGGCTGACTAGCGCCAGCCCGCGTGGGGAGGGGTTACTTCAGGTCGTCAACCATCTGCACAGCACGGCCAATGTAGTTCGCTGGCGTCATCGCTTTCAGGCGGGTTTTCTCTTCTTCCGGCAGCGCCAGACCGTCGATAAACACCTTCATGCCTTCCGCATCGACACGCTTGCCGCGGGTCAGCTCTTTCAGCTTCTCATAAGGCTTCTCGATGCCGTAACGGCGCATGACGGTCTGGATTGGCTCGGCCAGTACTTCCCAGTTGTGGTCCAGCTCGTCCAGCAGGCGGTCGCGGTTCACTTCCAGCTTAGAGATGCCTTTCAGCGTTGCCTGGTATGCAATCAGCGCATAGCCCACGCCCACGCCAAGGTTGCGCAGCACGGTGGAGTCGGTCAGGTCGCGCTGCCAGCGGGATACCGGCAGTTTGCTTGCCAGATGCTGCATCACCGCGTTCGCCAGGCCCAGGTTACCTTCTGAGTTTTCGAAGTCGATGGGGTTAACCTTGTGCGGCATGGTAGAAGAACCGATTTCACCGGCAATGGTTTTCTGCTTGAAGTGGTTCAGCGCAATGTAGCCCCAGACGTCGCGATCGAAATCGATCAGGATGGTGTTAAAGCGCGCCATGCAGTCAAACAGCTCGGCGATATAGTCATGCGGTTCGATCTGCGTGGTGTACGGGTTCCAGGTAATGCCCAGGGAAGTGACGAACTCTTCGCTCAGCTGATGCCAGTCCACTTCCGGATAGGCCGCAATGTGGGCGTTATAGTTACCGACAGCACCGTTAATTTTACCCAGCATTTCGATGCGTTCCAGCTGGCGCAGCTGGCGTTCGAAGCGGTAAGCGACGTTCGCCATCTCTTTGCCCAGCGTGGACGGGGTGGCTGGCTGGCCGTGGGTACGTGACAGCAGCGGAATATCCCGGTACTGCACCGCCAGGTCTTTCACTGCGGCGATGATTTTGTTCCAGTAAGGCACAATCACCTCACGGCGAGCGGTTTCCAGCATCAGCGCGTGCGACAGGTTATTGATATCTTCAGAGGTACAGGCGAAGTGAATAAATTCAGATACCGCGTGCAGGGCAGGGACGGCTTCAACTTTCTCTTTCAGGAAGTATTCGACGGCTTTCACATCGTGATTGGTGGTGCGCTCGATGGTTTTAATGCGCGCAGCGTCAGCTTCGCTGAAATTGCTGACAATGGCATCAAGGAAAGCGTTTGCGTCGGCGTCAAATGCAGGAACTTCCTTGATCACAGCGGTTTCGGCCAGTTTCTGTAACCAGCGAACTTCAACCTCAACGCGGAATTTCAGCAGGCCAAATTCGCTGAAAATACTACGCAGTGGGCTGACTTTGTCGCCATAACGACCATCAACAGGTGAGACGGCGGTCAGAGAGGATAATTCCATTGTTGCTGCTCCAGATCGGTTTAATAAAATCAGGTTGGGGTCCCGTTGATGCGGGCCAGAATCGCTTTCGCCTCGTTGACTAAGCGGTTACGGGAGAACATCAGCTGCAGGCGGCCACCGCCGACCTGCTGCCACAGCACTGCTGCGCGGATACCCGCCAGCAGTGAGGCTCGAACTTTACTCTGCACCTGGGCATTTTGCAGAACCGCCGGAGAACCGGTGACCTGAATGCGCGGGCCGAGCGGGCTGATTACGTCGACATAAATTGCGGCCATGGCGCTCAGCAGGGTATCGGACTCCAGACCGTAGTGCGCCAGCTGACGATCGAGCTGGGCGATGCGGGTTGAAAGCTCATTTAGCGCGCTTTTACTGGCGTTGAGCTTACGCTCCAGCACCATCATGCTCAGGGTATAACGCGTCAGCTCGGCGCCCAGGCCCTGGCGGCTGTTGCTGTTCAGCACCGCAATCAGGGTTTCCAGGCCAAACTGCAAATTGGCTTCATTGTCACCGTACACCGCCAGCGTGGAGGACGGATTGAGGTCCAGCAGGCTGTTCAGCGTGATTTTCAGCGCGTCCGGCGGGCACTGGCCCTGATGCGCCAGCTGTTGCACCAGGTGAGCTGACTGGCAGATGCCCGCCAGCGCCAGAGTAATATCATAATAGTTCTTCGCCACGTTTACTCCTGTATGCGGACCGAATTACGCGTTTACCAGCGGCAGGCGCTGTTCGATAATGCCGCCACCAAGGCAAACTTCATCGAGATAAAATACCGCTGACTGGCCTGGCGTCACTGCGGCAACCGGCTGGTCAAAACGCACTTCAATGCGGTCTGCATCAATCGGGGTCACGGTGCAGGGGATATCTTCCTGGCGATAGCGGGTTTTCACCATGCAGCGCAGCGGGGCGCTCAGCACTTCGCGGTCAACCCAGTGCAGCTGTTGGGCAATCAGGCCCACCGACATCAGGCGCGGGTGATCGTGGCCCTGCGCCACCACCAGCGTATTGCCGGCGACGTCTTTATCGACCACGTACCACGGCTCTTCATTGCCGTCTTTAGTGCCGCCGATGCCCAGCCCTTTACGCTGGCCGAGCGTATGATACATCAGCCCCTGATGCTGGCCTACGGTATCGCCATCTGTGGAAACAATCGGCCCTGGCTGCGCGGGAAGATAGCGCCCGAGGAACTCGGTAAATTTGCGCTCGCCGATAAAGCAGATACCGGTTGAATCTTTCTTCTTCGCGGTCACCAGCTCCAGCTGCTCGGCAATGCGGCGCACTTCGGGTTTCTCTAATTCACCCACCGGGAACAGACTTTGTGCAATCTGCTCATGGCCGAGGGTGTAGAGGAAGTAACTCTGGTCTTTGTTGCCGTCAAGACCGCGCAGCAGGCGGCTTTTGCCGTCCACATCCGCGCGGCGCACGTAGTGACCGGTAGCGATATAGTCGGCACCCAGGTCTTCGGCGGCAAATTCGAGGAAGGCTTTAAACTTGATCTCTTTGTTGCAGAGAATATCCGGATTTGGCGTGCGGCCAGCTTTGTACTCCGCCAGGAAGTGCTCGAACACGTTGTCCCAGTATTCGGCGGCAAAGTTGACCGTGTGCAGATAAATCCCGAGTTTGTCACAGACTGCCTGCGCGTCGGCTAAATCTTCCGCCGCCGTGCAGTACTCTTCGCCATCGTCCTCCTCCCAGTTTTTCATAAACAGGCCTTCAACCTGATAGCCCTGCTGCATCAGCAGCCAGGCGGAAACGGAGGAGTCAACACCGCCGGACATCCCGACGATCACTTTTTTTTGGCTATTAGAGCTGTTTGACATGAATTACCCGACTTTAAGTTTTAAGGAGTCGTTAAAGGCGACTCTGATAAAATTGCGGCGCATTCTATCATGCGTCGGCGATCAGCGCACTCTCGCTAAATGGCCACTGGAAGGCGCTGAGGATCTCCAGCGGGTAGCGCGGGGCGCTCAGGTAAATCTGCAGGCTTTCCGCCACCAGCGGCGAACGCAGCTTGCGCGAAGTGATAATCTCCTCCGGCGGCAGCCACCAGCAGCGGTCGATATCGCGGTCCTGCGGATAAGTTTCCACAGCTTTTGGCAGGTCGAGTGCGAACAGGAAGCGTAAAAACGGGGTGTTATCCGGCGCTATCCACTGGTGCAGGAGTAAGAAAGCCTGCGGTACGGCATCAATACCGGTCTCCTCGGACAGTTCGCGAACGGCGGCCTGCAGCAGTGTTTCATCGGCTTCCAGATGCCCGGCAGGCTGATTCAGCGTGGCACGCCCGCGCACCCGCTCCTCCACCACCAGAAACAGCCCTTCGGCCTGGACCACGGTGGCTACGGTTACGTGCGGTTTAAACATGGTGCTCTCCATTAGGTTAAAGCGCATGGGTTGTCACACGCGAAGTCGTCAGATTTCACTGCTGATATCGCGCCATTCGCCGGGGGCCAGCCCGTTGAGTTGCAGTGCCCCCATTGAATAGCGGATCAGACGCAAAGTCGGGAAGCCAATATGTGCGGTCATCCTGCGTACCTGGCGGTTGCGCCCTTCAAACAGGGTGATTTTCAGCCAGCAGGTCGGGATGGCCTTGCGTTCACGAATGGGCGGTTGACGATCCCACAACCACTCCGGAGCGGCCACTTTTTCTACCTGTGCAGGTAGAGTAGGGCCATCTTTCAGATTTACGCCAGTGCGCAGTGGCTGAATGTCGCTCTCCTGCGGGTCGCCTTCCACCTGAACATAATAAATTTTCCCGGTGCGTTTACCCGGCTGCGTAAGCTTCGCCTGCAGTACGCCATCGTTGGTCAGCACCATCAGCCCCTCGCTGTCGCGGTCAAGACGCCCGGCGGCGTAGATACCCGGCAGCGGAACATAATCCTTCAGCGTGGCGCGCCCGGCTTCATCCGTGAACTGCGGCAGCACGTCAAAAGGCTTATTAAACAGCACCACGGTACGCGGGCCTTTGTCCACGATCGGTGCGGCTTTACGCTGGCTGAAACGTTTAAGGCGGTGATTCGTAACGGGAGTTTTTCGCATAGTCTTTGCACTTGGTAACAATAGGCGCATTATACCGCAAACCCGAGAAGATTGGCGCGGAGTCAATATTCAAGTAGTATTGACGCGCATCTTACAAATCATTAACAAAAAAGCGCTCGATAGGAGAGGTTAATGGAAAGCAAAGTAGTTGTTCCGGCGGAAGGTCAGAAAATCACCCTGGTCCAGGGAAAACTCAACGTACCAAACAATCCAATCATCCCGTTTATCGAAGGTGATGGCATTGGCGTTGACGTGTCTCCAGTGATGATTAAAGTTGTCGATGCCGCTGTGCAGAAGGCTTACAACGGTGAGCGTAAGATTTCCTGGATGGAAATTTATACCGGTGAGAAATCGGTAGAGCTTTATGGCCAGGATGTTTGGCTGCCAGAAGAAACTCTCGAACTGATTAAAGAATATCGCGTAGCCATCAAAGGCCCACTGACCACCCCGGTCGGCGGCGGTATTCGTTCCCTGAACGTTGCCCTGCGTCAGCAGCTGGATCTGTACATCTGCCTGCGTCCTGTCCGTTACTACACCGGCACACCAAGCCCGGTTAAACGCCCGGAAGAGACCGACATGGTTATTTTCCGCGAGAACTCCGAAGATATCTATGCAGGTATCGAATGGAAAGCGGGTAGCGCGGAAGCAGATAAAGTCATCAAGTTCCTGCGTGATGAGATGGGCGTGAAGAAAATTCGCTTCCCTGAGCAGTGTGGTATCGGCGTGAAGCCGTGCTCTGAAGCAGGCACCAAACGCCTGGTTCGCGCTGCCATCGAATACGCTATCACTAACGACCGTGATTCCGTTACCCTGGTTCACAAAGGCAACATCATGAAGTTCACCGAAGGCGCTTTCAAAGACTGGGGTTACCAGTTGGCGAAAGAAGAGTTCGGCGGCGAACTGATCGATGGCGGCCCATGGATGAAAATCAAGAACCCGAACACCGGCAAAGAGATCGTGGTTAAAGACGTGATCGCCGATGCATTCCTGCAGCAGATCCTGCTGCGCCCGGCCGAGTATGACGTTATCGCCTGTATGAACCTGAACGGTGACTACATTTCTGATGCCCTGGCGGCGCAGGTTGGCGGTATCGGTATTGCTCCGGGTGCTAACATCGGTGACGAATGTGCACTGTTCGAAGCCACCCACGGCACCGCACCTAAGTATGCAGGCCAGGATAAAGTGAACCCAGGTTCCGTTATCCTGTCCGCAGAGATGATGCTGCGCCATATGGAGTGGTTCGAAGCCGCAGACCTGATCGTTAAAGGCATGGAAGGCGCAATTGCTGCCAAAACCGTGACCTATGACTTTGAGCGCCTGATGGATGGCGCTAAGCTGCTGAAATCTTCAGAGTTTGGCGACGCGATGATCAAACACATGTAATCAGCCTTGCTGATGATGTGCTGACGGGAACCTGCGGGTTCCCGTTTTTATTTCTCAGGAGCGGGGATTTATTAAATAAATCATCAAAATTGCGCACCTGTGAAGATCGTTCGCGTGATACTCGATGCATTTTTGCCAAAATCATCTTAAATCATATTTTGATAAATTATCGACATAGCATTAAAAATATGCTCGATGCTATGAGTAAAAAAGTTATTACATGAATAATATTATTTTGAGGGAGGGATGACATATGTAGTGTAACCGAAAAAAATTATTGATAATGGATTAATCGGTAAAGAAATTTATTTTTAAGGAATGACTTGATAAATATAAATGCAGGTCTTGAAAACCTTGCGCAGTTGAAAATGATATTTATAAGTATTTTTCATAATCATAATCATAATCATAATCATAATCATAATCATAATCATAATCATAATCATTTTTTTGTGATTTCATGAGTTTTTATCCCTGCGCCGTTTATAATACACCCCAATATTTTCGAATCTGATGTTATTTTAACTGATGCCACCAAATTCCAATTCAGTCGCTTCAACAACATTGCAGCTGAGTGACTGCAATATACATCATACTAAGTGGGAAGGTTTAGGATAAAGATATTGAGTACCGAAAAATTCTAAGAAGGAGCATATCTGCGCCCCATTTCTTCTTTCTGATATCGTTAACAGGGCTGCTGGGCTTAGAGCATCATTTACGTGCCGATGCAATGTACGCCGCTTCCAGCATCACTGACAATGCCAGTCCTGGCAGCGCTTTCGCAAAGCCTCTGACTTACTGCCAGGCGGTTGTGGATTGACCCACTTACTCACCACAATAGAGTTCGCCAACGGCCAGTTGGCAGGCATCCGAGATATCCAAAAAATCCGAAAAGGTAAATAACTAATGAGTGAAGCTAAAACAGAGGAGGTAAGTACCGTAATAGTTTACCGCAAACTAATGATTGGTGATATCGAATTTATGAATCGGTTGAAGGATGTAAATATTCACTTCTGAACTTCCTGAAAACCTTAAAGAGACAGGTGCTGCTCCTAGCTTGCTTTCTCTAGCTAGAACGCGAATGCATAGCAGGCTTGAGTGTTTGCCTGCTTGGCAATTGTAAAACCCGATGATGACCGTGTAGTAAGCATCACAAGGGTTTTACAGATTATTCCTGATGATGATAGAAAAAACATTTATTTCAAATCAAAGCTGAATTGCGAATGAAATGATGAATCTGAAGTAACCATTATTGGAGGGTTGTCATAGCCATCAAAATTAAATTGGTCAGCGGTTATGTCGATATAAAACCCTTCATGCTCAAGCCACGCGTGATTGTTGCGAGTTGACGCGTCGCTATCGTACATATTTCCTGATCTCGATATGCAGTCGATGTTCAGTTCTTGTTTAAGCCTTTTTCTAAGGTGCTCACATGCGCTACCGCACCATCCTTTGGGAAAGGAGGACGGGTGGTAACCGTAAAGGATTCTAGGATTGCTTTCAAAATAATCTCTTACATCCTTGCATACCATAAAAATTTCTTTTTTCAGATTTAGATCCATTATTTTTCCTCAGAAAAAAACTTGAGTATAAGTATGACAGAGTGTTGTCCTAAAGCGTGACCGACACCTATCCTCTCAGATTTCTACCAGACTTGGTATAGGTAAAACTATTATGCCCTTATGACTCGCTCTCACCAGTGATTGATGATTTCATGGGTACAGCTGACAACATCGTCTGTGCCACTGAAGCCCACACCCTGACGTGCTATTACTTACAAATCTTTTTATGGATTCACCCGCTGCTGACGGTGATTTATCAGATGGAAAGACATTTGAATACGATAACGGTTGTGGACTCAATAAGAAGTACCCGATTAGACTAGCATTTTCTTTTTTTTTAAAATAACATGGTCGCCTTGAGCTATCTCAGAGGTGATCATGGCTATTCCTGAATGGATTATTATAACTTTTTTGGTTTTCTTAGTCGTTGCTATTTTAGTTTTCTTAATTTACCTTTCTATAGATATAGTTAATACTCTTTCAAAAAGAACACTGAAAAAGAAACTAGAAATAGGATTGTGTCATGACGATTTGAGTTTTTCGGACTTTAAAAACTTACAGTCAAATTTGAATTTGAGCGATAGACATGTCCATTCTGCTTTGCTAAATTTGAAATCAAATTTGGACTTTGGCGCTGATGAAAAGCGTGCTGTTATTAAGCCCCGACTAGATGGATTAATAAAAGAATTTAATACTAACAAACCTTTCAGTGAGCTTCCCATTGGATTAGTTGAACCTTTGGTGGAAGCAAAATCAAAATCATCTGAGCCAAAGATTATTGATGATTTGTCTGAGAAAATAACCATTCATCTGAAAAGAAAGAAAAGAAATGATTTATTAATAAGCTTGGCAACATATATAGGTCTTATTATTGGTTTGATTGGGACTGTTTCGGGTCTAATGAAGTAAATTAAATTAAATTAAATTAAATTGATTGGCAGAAATTTCGACAATTTCTTGTGTCTTAAAAGTAGGTTGTGCGCTATAAAGTTATGGTTTTAATGTCAAGGTTTTTTTGTGAAATATTAAATTTATTCAATGAGATTAGCGTTCTGGTTTTCCTTGTCTTCAACAACCTTGTTGACTGCGAGGCAGGTAAAATCTTCTGCTGGCACGACGAAGCGTGAGCAATATCTCAGGCTCGTGAAGGGGTTGAGTCAGTCCTCTAACAAATCAGTGTTTAACATCAATGGCCCCCGGTTGTGAATGTCTGCGAGAGATTTATCGCTTTCAGCCGTAACGATTAGGAAGCCTTTTTTTCGTTACCAGAGTTAGACAGTGCTTTCTGATAGTACTAAAGAACAGAGGAGAATTCTTTTAAGGAAGATGTAGTAGGGCTGATTCCCTCGAACCCTCCAGCTTCTTCCACCCGTACTCGCCATAAACTATAATGATCACATGGCCATGATTCCACAACGGCATTAACATCCGGCTGGTGGCTGCTGTATTAACGCACGCATTTATGGGTGGCTGTTTATCCCACCAGCCTGGTGCATAGCCCCAGTGAACGGGATCAAGATGCGGCTTATTGTCTCGCTGGTTAAGAAGCAGAATGCAAGTGCCTTGAGCAACATTGTAACGGGCGATAGGCTTAGAGTCATAAATGATGTTCTGATCATGATGGCCTGTGAGTTTATTGAGAAATTCTTCTGTGGCTCGATAATGCGTGAATCGTCCGCACAGTGGGGACCTCCTGTTAAAAGGTTCGGCCTGTTCGAGGCTGTAAAACGATGTAGCCAAGCGTAGCTGTGGACTTTTCTCCAGTCTATCCAAAAGCTGCTGATCGGACAGTGCAATGTGTTTAGCCATGGTGAAGCTACCGGCTTTAACGGCTCAATTTAGTGTTCTATGACAATCAGGCTGGCATAAAGCTGCAGACACCGGGTAACCGGAGCGTTTTCCTTTTTTAATTTGTGGTCTTGTTCCTGATTTGAAATGAGCGGAACATAGGATGACCTCAGTTGAACGCGGCTGCTTCAATGTTAATTAGTACTGAAAATCTACGTAGCAACAGTGCAGATACCAAACTTGCCTGCACGCTAGCTGCGGTTGCCGGAGCCCTGAACACAGCAGCCTTTGAAGTTGTGGGCTTTTTCTCTGCCAACATGACCGGTAACGTCTCTTCTCTATCGGATCACCTTGCTAAAGCCAACCTGGCACCCGGCATTTTCTTTTTCGAAATTGTCTGTATCTTCATCGCCGGCTCAGCAGTCTCTACCTTTATGATCAATGCGGGTCGCAGAAGAAACATGCGCGCGGTTTATGCCATGAACATCATTTGTGAGGGGATTGGCCTTGTCGTACTGGGGATGGTTGAAATCTGGCTAAAACCTGTTTCAGCAGGCGTCGTACTTATCCTGAGCCTGAGTTTTCTGATGGGATTACAGAATGCCGTGGTGACGCGAATATCCAACGCACGAGTCAGAACAACGCATATTTCAGGGACGTCAACGGATATCGGTATAGAGTTGGCCATGTTATTTGATGTGGTCAGACGAAAAGAATCCCCTAAAGATGCCCCGCTATATCTTGAAAGACTCAGGCTGCACGCCTCGACGTTAGGGGCCTTTCTCTTGGGTGGTGTGGCGGGTATCTGGCTGTTCCATCTGCTGGGATATGGGTTTCTGATATTTGTAGGGATATGTGTGATTGTGCTGGCAGTGCACAACATGCTGCATAAGAATAAGGATTGATGAAAAAAAGGAATAGCCCATGATCGTCAGAACCTGGCACGGCTGCGTGCCTCTCAAACATGCTGAAGGCTTCAGCGCACACCTGCAGAAAACCGGTATTGAACACTCTCAAAACACCCCCGGAAATCAGGGAGCATCTGTTCGGCGCGCAACTCAGGGCGAGTGGGAGCATTTCTTCCTCGCGACCCGCTGGCCGGGCGTATGTATGAAGCGGCTGATATACAGAGCGCTATAGAGGAAAAGCAATATACGATTGTTGAGCAGGTGCTGGAAGCTGTTAAAGCCCGCGCCAGCTATTACAGTAAGCAGCTCGAAAACCAAACGTTCCTGGAGGTATATATGTTTGCAAAGATAATAGACAACACGATCTGGTGCGGATACAAGATGGTTGCTATCACCGAATTTGTGCGGGTAGAAGAGAACAAATTGCTATATGGTCAAAGAGAATACAGGCTTACCCTTGCCAATGGCCGCGTAGTAAACATCATTCTGCACCAAGAAGATTGGCAAAAACTTGAAGGGGAATCAATCAACGTTCACCTTTGAACCGTTTGGCTCTCATGCCCCTAAAGGGGCTTTTTATAACGTGAGTTTTCGTTCGACTGAGCACCAACCCCCTTCAGGGCAACTTTACCCTTGAATCCAATACCTGAAGACACGAAAAATCGCCACTGGTAACTGGTAACTGGTAACTGGTAACTGGTAACTGGTAACTGGTAACTGGT
>NZ_JASCAQ010000036.1:0-95191 GCF_029967685.1 Erwinia sp. V90_4
ACAGCGGCAGCGGGCAGTGCAGCCCGTGGCTTTCCAGCAGCACGTTCAGCGCGTGCTCGTACTCGCTGATGCTGGTCATCCGGCTGCGCGGCTCCCACATTATCCCGGCGCGCAGCAGGCTCTGCCCGCTGGCACGGCCAGCCCCTGAAAGGTGACGGAAGAACGCCCGCGAATACGGCTGGCCGGACAAACGCCGCCCGTTCCGGCGCCTGTCTTCCACTTCGGCAATCGCATCCATCGCGGCGCGGCGGGCATCGCTGACGGAAACCAGCGCACGGCTGGCGGAAATGACGGTCAGTTCCTGGCTCATTGATTTCTCCTTAATGCCGCCCCTCCCGGGGCGGCCCGTGGGTTATGCGGCACGTGCGTCCGGGGTGGTTTCTTCGCTGGCATCGACGGCGGGCTTCATCCACGCCGGGAGCCAGCTGCTGGCCGCCAGTTCTTCAGCGGCCAGCACTGAGGCATCGCCCTTCTTCATTTTTTCGGCATCGCTGGCCTTGCCCGTCAGTCCCGCCCCGCTCATCGCCGCGCAAATCTGCGCCTTTCCGATGCGGCTGAAGTAGTTTTCTGCGGTCGGCTGCCACCAGTCGTAAAGGTTGAATGCCATCGCGACCTCCAGCCCGTCGAGGCTGCTGCGCTGCGTGCGGCCGTGTTCCCGATCCTGCATGCCGTCGACTGACAGGGCAGACATAAAGCCCAGCAGCGCGTTTCTCTCCTCCGGGGTCCAGGCCAGCAGCCAGCGCATGTCGTGACGCCAGTCGTCCGGCAGGCGGGCCTCCCAGCGGGCTTTTTCTTCCATCAGGAAGCGGTACGCCCTGCCGTTTTCACCGGATAAGGATTTCTCGCGCAGCACGTACTGGTTGTCGTTGAGCTGAACGCGGGACGGATCCGGACCGCCGCGCCCGGAGGTGAACACCCCCTTTGCCAGATGCCAGGTCAGCAGCGTGACCGACATATCGGACTGCGTGCAGAGCGCGGCCTGTACCGCCAGCGTGCGCTCGCAGGACATGGCTTTCACCAGCGTGGCGGGGAACTCATCGGCCTCAACGGTCGGCTGTGCGTGCGTGACGGCCGCAACCGCTGCGGCCTGGCGGGCTTCGATGGCGGCGGCTTCTTCTTCGGTGATGTGCGCCAGTCCGCGCTGGATATTGATCACGCCGTGGTCCAGCGATACCACCACGCCGCAGAGCTGGCGCGTTGCTTCAGGCCACGCTGCCGCTTCCCCGGCGTCATGGATGGCCGCGACTTCGGCATCGAGCGCGGTGCGTTCGTCGTCGCTGGCCGCGTCCATCAGCGTTTCAATCTCCTCCAGGCGGGACGCCTGCTCTGCGGTAAATACGCGCTCAGGGAACGGATAGTGACGATACGCCCTGGCATCATCGCCCCACGTCCTGATTTGACTCAGCCGCGCCTCGCTCCACTGCCAGCCTTCGCGCTGCGCAATCTCAGCCCCGATGACGGACAGTTTGTTCAGCGCGGCGCGTTGCAGCGTCAGGGAATCGACCCAGCCCTCGTTTTCGTCGCTGAACAGGTCGGTGCGCAGCTCGCCGCCCTCTGCGATATACGCATCCAGCCCGGTGAAGCGGAAAAGGTCGCTGCCTGACGTTTTCACCTCGCCCGAGGTCACCAGGCTGCGGATCATCTGCGGGGACGGGACGTCATACGCGCGGCTGACGGCGCCTTCCCAGATTTCTTCCTGGCGTTCATGGGTGTCGGCCAGCGCCAGCGCGTGGCAGTGGTCGAGCTGAATGCGGTCTTCGGACAGCAGGCACAGCAGCGAGGGTGCCAGCCCGGCGAGCTTCATGCAGCGCTCAACGTGGCGGGTGCTGTAGCCCATCAGGTCAGCAATCTGCGCGTTCGTTTTGCCTTCTTCCGACAGCTCGCGGAAGCCCTGAATCTGCTCAGCCGGGTGCATGTCCCGGCGTCTGCCGTTCTCGGTCAGCGACACGGCTCTCGCCATATCCTGCGGCACGATACGCACCGGGACCAGCTGGTCGGGATGCCAGCGCCCTTCGCCCTGCAGCAGCACCAGCGATTCCAGCCGCCCGCCCCCGGCGCAGATACCAATCCGGCCATCGGCCATTTCATGCCCCGCCAGATTCTGGATAAGCCCGACCCCGGCAATGCTTTCAGCCGTGTCGCGGATATCCTCAGCGGTATGCGGACGCCTGCGGGCCTGAAGCGGGGACTTCACCAGGCGGGAAAGGGGGAAGTACGCGAGGGTGGCCTTTTCCAGCACCGCCTCAACGGCAGTCGCTAACTTTTTCGCAGCGCGGGTTTTCTTTGCTGATGTTTCTGTGAGTATTCGCCGTCGCAGAAGGGGAAAAAGCCTCACCGGGGAGCGCTGACAAGGCCGCCGCAGGCGTGCATTTCAGCCTTGTCAGAAGGAGCGAGGCGGTGTGGCGCAGTTCCCTGCGACGGAAATACCACGGGAACACCGGCCACCGGTGGATGAGCATGGCACGGCTCCGGACGGCGCTAACGCGGTCCGGTCCTCAGCGGCCACGACCGTGGCCAGTGAGCGCGCTGGCGCCAGCCAGCTGCACGCCCTGGCAGTTCGCCATCAGACCCCAGCCGGGAGGCCCGAAACCCGCTTGCGGGATTCGGCGGAGCTTAGCGGCTTTGCCGGTTAGCGCAGTGGGGCTGACGAGCCGGCAACGCCGGGGAGCCGCAGGGGGCCATGCTTTAGCATCTGGTTTTCAGTGATGTTAAGCAGCACGGCAGCAACAGGAAATACAGCAGGAAATACAGCAGGAAAGCAAATCACAGCAGGAAGATAGACAGTGAGAGAAAGACCGGGCAGAGCAAGGACAGGCGAAGGGGGTATTTCAGTGCGTCAGCACTGTTCACCCCGGGCCGCAGGCCCGCCCGGCTTTCGGCTGCAGAGGCATACGACCACGGGGCCGGACGATCCCCCGGTTACAGATAGGGAATCCCGGGGGATACCCGGGAATGCTCCCTGAGCGCAGCTAATCAGCATCAATGCGGACAATCATTACTGAAACGTCCGTATACGTGAACGTGCCGCGCGGCAGCGTTTCATGGTGCACCGCGAGGTCGCACAGCGCTTTCTGCTGACGGGGTCCGTTGCTGCAGATCGCGACCAGATTACCGCCGGGTGCCAGCATCGTCCTGGCATGCAGGATGTGCTTCAGATCGACCGCGTGCCTGAACGGCGGGTTCATGATGATGCGATCAAAAGGTACATCAGGGGTAAAGTTCAGAAAATCCCCGCAGCTGACCGGCACGCCGGGAAAAGCTGACAGCAGGTGCTGAACCAGCACATAATTCACTTCAACGCACTCACAGCGGGCCGCTGGCTGCGCGGCCAGAACGGCCCGGAGGATAGCCCCGGTACCCGCGTTCGGCTCCAGAACCCGGTCACCGGGCCGGATATCAGCCAGCGCGACAAGTCTGTCACATACCGGGTCGGGTGTGACGAACAGCTGGCTGTCTGCGTGTACTTCACCCACCGGATGGCGGGAACTGAGCTTCTGCTGCATCTGCGCTATGCGCGCTTTAAGTCCGGTCTGCATTCGTTTGCCCTCTGTGTAAACCATTGCGGAAGGTTTCCCGGCAGAGCCGGGAAACACTGCCTGTCAGCGTGGGATTTCCACCGTTTTCAAATCGGTGATATATACCGGCGTCAGTGAGTAGCCCGACGACAGCACCCGGCGGATGCGGTAAGCACCGTGATCGTCACCTGCTGCAATGCCGCGCACCTGTTTAAAATCAGCATGTTTTTTACTCCATTCCTGTTTTGTCAGGGTAATGAAGCCCTCCCCCGGATAATTCACGATCGGCGGTCGTTTTGCGGCAACCTTTGCCGCTGCGGCGACCTCTGCTGTGGGTGCTGCATAATCCGTAATGCGGTCACGCCGGATAACCGTCGTTCCCCTGCGGCCCATGAATGAATATTCACTGGTCACTACGGAGCTGATTTCTCCCCCGCTGCGGTTGACGCGGATGATCGTCAGCCATTCGCCACGGCTCATAACTTTACCGCCCGGAACCATGTCAACGCCGGCCGCCAGAATGCTGCCGGTTTCGTCAAGCATGGCGCGCTCATACATCAGGCGATGGCGGTAGTGTCCTGCCCAGCGGTTTTGCCAGTCGATTGTTCGCTGATGGACGCGAACGCAGATTTCACGCGCCTGTGCGGCGTTAATGATTTCATCCGTCAGCGCTGACCATACGGACGTCTGGCCTTCATACTGGCTTTTCTCCGCCGGGCGCGGGAACTTTTCCAGCGTGAAGCGGGCACAAACATGGTCGCCGTTTGCAATTTTCAGCGCCATCTGCCGGTCAAGGGTTTCACATGACCAGAGCCGGATAAACAGCCGGGCGTTTTCAATATGTCTTTCCGACTTGCGCAAATCGGCCTCAATTTTTTTGATACGGCGATAACGCACGTCCGGGCGTTCTTTATACGTTGCCAGCCGCAGGGATGCCTCTGCGCGGCGCTCCCAGTATTCGGCGGTTTCAAACAGGTTTACGGCCCTGCGCATTCCGTTCTCGATACGCTGTGCGTGTTTGCGCGCGCGGCGTTCGCTGTGGTGGCCAACCAGGATCGGCTGACCTGAAGAAATGGCGGAGGCAAGGTTATCCACTGCGGTGAGCACCTGCTCAGATTCTGCTGCCCGCTTAACGCTGTAGCCTTCGAAACGTTCTGCACGCTCTTCCTGCCGTTCAAACAGCGTCTGATCCTCATCTTCGATCTCCCCGGCCAGCTCCAGCAGTAAATCCTCGCGGGACGGTGTCCACATGGGTGCCACAAACAGCCCCTGCTTAGGCGCATATTTAAATCCTGCATCTTTTACGCGTTTAAACGTCTCTTCACCGAGACGTGAATCCGCGTACAGGCGCAACTTGTTATCATCGGGGGAGTAAGTGGCCCGGTACTCCTGCCCTTCGGTCTGAAAACGTGGTGATTCTGTAGGCTTCGCTGTCGCGCCCTGGACGTTCTGCTGTGACATGCTGCTTCTCCTTCTGTGGGTTAAATGATGTTTCTGTGAGTATTCGCCGTCGCAGAAGGGGAAAAAGCCTCACCGGGGAGCGCTGACAGGGCCGCCGCAGGCGTGCATTTCAGCCTTGTCAGAAGGAGCGAGGCGGTGTGGCGTAGTTCCCTGCGACGGAAATACCACGGGAACATCGGCCACCGGTGGATGAGCATGGCACGGCCCCGGACGGCGCTAACGCGGTCCGGTCCTCAGCGGCCACGACCGTGGCCAGTGAGTGCGGCGGCAGCATGCCGGCTGCGGGCGTTGCGTCAGTCGATGGAAACCCGCCGGCCCGCAGGGCAAGGGCAGAGACGGCCTGCCGGCTCGGTGCGAAGCATGACAGCGCGGCCCGCAGGGAGACGCCCGGGGCAGAAAAGTCTGCCTGAAAGCGACCGGCGGACCAGACCACCACCCGCACCCACGCCACAACCTCAACCACAACAACAACCAAAACCAAACCCAAAACAGCAACCACAATCAGTGCCAGTGCCAGTGCCACATCCACATCCACATCCACATCCACATCCACATCCACATCCACATCCACTGACAGTGACAGTGACAGTGACAGTGACAGTGACAGTGACAGTTCAGGCAAATCATGGGCTGCTGAATGACGGGTAAAACGGATTTTTCAGAAAGGCGGAGGGAGCGTGGCGCCGCAGGCGCCGTTCCCCCCGCCCCGCCGCAGGCGGGCAGGTTTTTCGCGGGCTGACAGCGGTCAGTGTACGGGCCTCCCTGCCCGTTTTTTTCTCACATCACCAGCTTTCTGACGGCCTCCAGCGCATCCAGCTCAAGAGGGAATTGCCTTCTGGCGGCCCCTTCGCCTCCTTCAGCTTCTTCCCGGCGGATATACTCTCCGGCAAGCCTGGCAATCCTCTCCAGGGTGCCCGCCGTCACCCGCACTTCCCGCTCTGCGCGGGCTGATTCCCGCACGTTTTCCAGCATCGCCCGTAGCGTTTCCTCGCCCACGCCATACTCGTGCACGGAATCAAGCTCGCTGATGTCAGCGTTAATTTCGTCGGCTTCTTCCGGGGTGATGCCCTCCCCGTCAAGCACGTCTGATACATTCCCGCTGGTCCAGACAATCAGCGTAATTCTTTCACCCGGCGCAAACTGCTTAAGCAGCTGTATACAGAGTTCGTTCGGCGTTCCGTACATTTCATATCCTTACGGGCGGCGGCAGCCGCCGCCCGGCGTTGTCAGTTAAGCGCGCGGCAGATGGCGCTGTATTCAGGGTGTGCTGAGATAAACCCGGTCAGCTGGCGAAAGCGCCCGCAGTAGTGCTCACACAGCTCCGGTTCGTCATGGCGGTCATAGAACCAGCTGCGGTGGTTCAGCACCATTGCGGTGATGACGATGCCCGCCGCCTCTGCCGACAGGCTCAGACCGGCCCCGTTGTCCGGGTTACTGAAGTGCCATTCGTCGCCATCGGGCTGCATGAACCCCCCGCCGTTTTCCAGCGCAACAAAATGCCACTCGCAGCCGTCATAGCCCGTGAGAAAGCGGCTGGCGTACAGAAACACGTTGTGTTCGGCGCGCACCCAGTCGTGAGAAAAGAGCATCGGCAAAAAACGCATCGTTACATAGCGATCGGCCTGGACGGCGGCGGGGATCTGTGTGTTCATGGCATCTCCACGGTTAGCATGTGATACGGCGTGGGCTTGCGCCGTGACCACACCAGAGACGGGCGCAAAGCGGAAAGCGCAGGAGCGTCCCCGCAGGCCGCAGCGCAAGGCCGTTGCGGGCTGAATGCCCGTGACGGGCGCGAACGGGCGAGGAGAGACGGCGCAGCGGACTCTTGCGATTGCAGCGGCCCGGCTAAGGTTCGGGCACGGCGTAAGCCCACACGACACGGCGGCCTCATGGCGTACCGTTTTACCCCGTGGGCAGGCTCAGCCTGCGTCCTTTGCGGCCCCGGCATTGCCGGGAACTGCCGCGTGGCGTTGGGGTACGGGCGGGGGTTCGATGCCCGCGCCCGTACCTGCCGCTCCGCCGCCGGCTGGTCTCTCGCGGGTCCCGTACCCGTCCGGAAGCGACGGGCTTCGTCGCCTCCGGCGGTCAGGCCTTGCTCAGCGTCAGGCGGCCAGCAGCGTCAGCATGCGCGCCACGTCGTCCAGGCCCTCGCGTACCCCCGGCGGGCAGTCACTGCCTGCATCCCAGGCGCGCCCCTCCTCTGACAGCAGCGCGCGCTGCGCCCTCTCCGTGATTTTTTTCAGCAGCGCGGCGTCCACCGTCACCGTCTGTATGGTTTTTCTGTCAGACCGCAGCCATTCGCTCAGGGTATGGCGAGAAATCCCCTCCGCCGCGTGCCCGTAAAACGCCACCCCGCCGATGCGGCACAGAAGGCGATCAGCCTCGGCGTCGGTCAGCTCTTCGTCGATAACGTCCGTCACGGTTTCCCGTGACCAGACCAGCACGGCCAGCGGTTCGCTGTTGGTGAAGGCGCGTTTCAGCTTTTCGTTAATCTCTTTTCGTGTCCCGTACATCATTTTCTCCGGTTTTAATGGTGGCCGGGCTTTCCCGGCCGGATACGTCAGTCTTTAAAGCAGGCGTTCAGGACAAGCGCTTCGCGGTACGCCTCCATGTACAGGTCACTGATGCGGCAGATCGCATTGCGTGCAAGCAGCTCCGCGACCGTTTCGGCATCGTGGTGCCCTGGAGATTCCAGGGCTTCCAACCTGGAAAGCAGCTCGTATATGTCGTTTGCCAGCGCCGCCACGTCTTCGCGCAGCGGTTCCAGACCTGCGTAATTCGTCATGCGGCCTCCGGCAGCCAGTCACCGTTGGCGGCAGGCTGCAGCATGGCGCGCTGTACGGCCGCCAGGCGCTGCTGCCCCGCGCGGTGGTACTACTCCAGCAGCTCGATGCCGATATAGCGACGACCGGACTGGAGCGCCGCGACGCAGGTCGAACCGGAACCCGCGAACGGGTCGAGCACGATAGCGCCCGGGTGCGTGAACGACTCAATCAGGGGCTGCAGGCTGGTCACGGGCTTTTCGGTCGGGTGAAACCGGTTGCCCGTGTACTTCCAGTCCTGCACGTCCGGCAGCGGATTTTCCGGCAGGCGCGGGCGTCCTTTGGCCAGCACGTAGGCGCACTCGTGCGTATAGCCGACGTAGGCGGATTTTGACGCGTAGGTTTTGGCAAATACGAAGTGGCCGACGATGCGAAAACCCGCAGCGGTCCAGGCGCTGATAAAGCGATCGGCACGGTTCCAGCCGTAGAAGCTGACCATCAGCGAGTCGTTTTTCAGCACGCGGTACATCTCATGACAGGCGGGCTGGAGCCACTCGTCCGTCTTGTCGCCGGCTATCGTGCGCCCGGCGCGGTCCTTAAAGCCGACCAGGTACGGTGGATCGGTGAGAATGAAATCCACGGCCTTATCGGGAAAGCCGGACATAATCTGGATGCAGTTACCCTGAATGAAACGTGACATGCGCTGACTCCTTATCTGATGGGGGCACCCTCTTGTGCCGTGCCGATACGACAGCCGGGCGACAAGCGGAGCAGACAAGGGCACCACCGCAAGCCGCAGCGCAGATAAAAGCTGACGCTGGCTGGACGGTTTGACGGCGAAAATTGAGCCGGAGAACGACGGGAAGACAGCGGAGAATGCATTCTTAAAGCACTGCGACCGGGTGAGGATGGTGGCGAAGCCTCCCTTTTCTGCGCAGCGGCCCGGCTACAGTAGCGGCACGGCACCCCACACCCGCCGGCTGGCGACCGCAGGGCGTCGGGCGGCTCAGAAGCGGAGCGCAGCGACATACTTTTAAGCAGTCAAAACCCGTCAGGGGCAGGCTGTCACGCCAGCAACGCGGCAAAGGGCCACTGCAGAACCGGGCATGGAAACTCTGCTGCTGCAGGAAGACCGGTACCGGCCCCGCAAATTAAAAACGAACGGCTTTCAGGAAGATACGCCTGCCGGAACGCTTTCTGCTTTTGGCCATCTTGAAATACACACTGCTCACGGCGATACTGTATATATAGACAGTATTTCAGGAGGGTTTGTCATGCGCACCACACTCAGAGCAATCACCGGACCCGCAGCATTCAGCCCGGGGGCCGGAAAATGAAGTCAGCCACCTTTGCTCAGGGCCTGGAGCTGATTTTGCCGGCCCCCAATACTCCCCGCGTTTCCGTTCCCCTCTTTTCCGAGCCGTGCGCTGCCGGGTTCCCCTCCCCGGCAGCGGATTACGTCGAGAAGGAGCTGGACCTTAACGAGCTCTGCATCCGCCGGCGCGCCTCAACTTTTTTCGTGCGCGCCAGCGGCAGCAGCATGGAGGGACTGGGTCTTTATGACGGCGACGTCATGGTCGTTGACCGGGCCGAGGAAGCTTCACACGGGGATATCGTGATTGCCGAAGTGGAGGGAGAGTTCACGGTCAAGCGCCTGCAGCTGCAGCCGCGCCTCGCCCTGCTGCCGATGAATTCTGAGTACGCGGCAATTTACCCGGAGGAGCTGCAGCTGCTCGGCGTGGTGACGTGGTTCTTCAACAGCACGCGGGCGCGCAGGAGGTAACCATGCCCATGTTCGGACTGGCGGACGTGAACTCATTTTACGCCAGCTGTGAGGCGCTGTTCCGCCCGGACCTGCGCGATAAGCCCGTCGTGGTGCTTTCAAATAACGACGGCTGCGTGATCGCACGGAGCGCAGGCGCCAAAAAACTTGGTATAAAAATGGGCGCACCGTGGTTCCAGATAAAGACGCAGGATTACGCGGAGCGCGTGCATGTCTTTAGCTCGAATTATGCCTTATAGTAAGTTAAGTGGAATGCAACATTGAGTGAGTAAACTTTGTGCAGCGATATTGCTGTCAGAGGAGAACACGATGCTGATTCCACCGGATGAACATGCTCTGTTACTTGCAGAGCGCTGGCTGAAGCTGTTATCAAATCTGGGCCGGGCGCAGGCCACGCTTGCGGCCTACCGCAGTGCCCTCCGCCATTTTTTTGCGTTCTGCAGCCAGCACAGGATTGCACCTGAAAAGGCCCGGTTTGAAGACCTGGCCGCGTACATCAGCCCTCAGCTGCCCGGCATGCCTTTTCCCTCGGCCAGCGCCACGCTCCAGCTTCGCCTGTCGGCAATCCGCCTCTGGTATGACTTTCTCATGTATCTGGACCTCTGCACGGTCAATCCGCTGCCCCGGTCCGGTACGCCTGACATGCTCAGTTCCGGCCGTGGACTGGTTCCCCGCGTCGTAAAACTGCCGCGTATTCCTGACGATGCGCAGTGGCAGGCTTTTCTCTTTCATGCCGCCGCTTCCCCGCTGCGTGATCGCCTGATGCTGGCATTAACCTACTACGGTGCGCTGCGGCGGTCTGAAGTCACTTCGCTGAGCATCGAAGACTTCGATTTCGCGCACCGTCTTATCCGCATCCGGGCAGAAACTACCAAGAGCCGGCGTGAGCGTATTGTCTGTTACAGCCCGGCAGTCGTGCCCGCGCTGGCGACCCACCTCATGCAGATGAAGCGGACCGGAATGGTCAGAGGGGCCCTGTTCCGTTCCGCGTCCGATCGTAATCAGGGCGCGCCGCTTTCATTCTGGACCTGGAGCAAAACGGTCCGGAAATGGGCGCTGGAGTCCGCGATGCCGGACATCTCAACTCATACCTTCCGGCACCTGCGGCTGACGCATCTGGCCCGCGCGGGCTGGAAGCTGCACGAGCTTGCCACCTATGCGGGACACCGCGACCTGAGCACAACACAGATTTATATCCACCTGTCGGCCCGTGACCTTGCCGCCAGGATGGCCGGAGCGATTGAAACGGCAGATATCAGGATGGCGAACCTTATTTTCAGCCCGGAGAAATAACATGAGCCCGCACAAACCGACTGAAAGCAGCTGGCGTCCCTTCGACATTACTGAATACCGGCTTGAGGCGTCGCTGACGCCTGCTGAGTGCGCGGCGCTCGAAAGCGCTTACAGCCGCTCCGGTATGCTGCGGATGAAGCCTGCGCCAGACCTCATCAGGCCGCTGATGGATATTGCAGGCGGAAGTGGCTGCGGCAGCAAAATCGCCGGGCTGGTGATAGCCGGACTGCTGCGCGAGATGCATTCCTCAGGCATGCCGTGCTGGCGATGGACACAGGAACGCTGGCGGACGCTCTGCCGGGAAGTCAGGGAGGGCCGCCCCTTAATGGCCGCCTTTGCCTGGTATCTGGCGGATTTGCATGACCCTCTCAGCCTCCCCGATATACGCAAACCTGCCCTCTACGCTTCTGCCATCTTCGGCCAGGCTTTTTATCGCCAGGAGCTGCACCGCCTGACGGATACGCTGCTGTCGCTGGGTTATGCCCCGGCCAGCCAGAAAAATCACATATCCGGCATACTGGCCACGCTGATGATTATGAACCGGGATCCCCGGCTGGAGACGTTTACGCCGGAGCTGCTGTGGCAGGTCCAGTCCGGCATGGAGGCTGGGACTTCCCGTTATGTCGGGCGGGTTTCGCACGCACTCGCTGCGCTGGGTATCATCAGCGCCCCGATGAGGATGCGAAACTACACGAAGTGGTACGAGAAACCGGTGGAAGGGATCGATCCGGCCTGGGTACACTGGTGCCGGCGCTGGCGGGAAACATCGGTGCTCAGGCCGCGCACCCGTGAAAACCAGTACAGCTTTATTCTGCGCTGCGGCCTCTGGCTGACAAAGGAACATCCGCAGGTGCGGGAACCGGCAGACTGGACCATAGAAACCTGCGCCAGCTTTATCGCTGCGGTAGGCCGGATGAACGTGGATGAGCTTCAGCTGGGCACGGAAAGGGGCACGCGGAAATCGGTGCGCTCTGGCGAGCCCATGATGCCGCATTCCAGGGCGCATTTTATCTATTCACTGCGCCGGTTTATGATTGATTACGAAAACTGGGGCTGGGGGCGCCTGCGCTTCAGCCCTGCCCGCCATCTTTCCACGCCGGATACGCCCCTTTTCCGTCGCGGCGTCAATCCCCGGGTAATCGACGATCCGGTCTGGCTGAAGCTCATCTGGGCCAGCCTGAATCTGCGTCAGGAAGATCTCCTCACTGAAATACATTACCCGCTTGCCATGCTGCAGGCGATGGCTGTCATCTGGACCCATGCGGGGGTGAGGAAGAGTGAGCTGCTCCGCCTGACCACCGGGTGCATCGCGGCGCAGGCGGACGATATCGTGAAGGACGACGGCAGTATCATCCCGGCCGGTACCCTGTGCTACCTGCATATCCCTGCAGGGAAAACCTCAAAAGCCTTTGTGAAACCGGTGGCGGCCGTGGTGAAAAAATACGTCGACATCTGGCTGGATGAACGCCCGTCAGAACAGGCGATGCTCGCCGACGAACGAACCGGTGAGAAAGTCAGGCTTCTGTTCCAGTTCCGTGGTAAGCCTGCCGGCGGCACCATCCTCAACCGCACGGTGATACCGATGCTGTGCGCACGCGCAGGGGTACCTTTAGAAGACAGCGGCGGAACGATAACCAGCCACAGGGGGCGGGCCTCAGCAGTGACCGCGCTGGCCAGCGTGCCGCAGGGCATGTCGTTGTATGAACTGATGCAGTGGACGGGGCACTCAACGCCTCAGTCCACCATGCATTATCTGCGTATTCGCCCGACTCAGCTGGCCGCATCGTTCGTCAAAGCAGACCGTGTCGCTCACATGATAAGCGTGCTGATTGACCATGATCCGGAAGCCGCCAGCCTGACCGGATCTGCGACATACTATGATTTGGGCGATTCATACTGCACGAATCCCTTCTGGAGCAGTTGTCAGCACCGGATGGCCTGCATTGGCTGCGACTTTAATCTGCTAAAACAGAGTGCACGTGGACTGATACTGGAAAGCAAAGCCTCTGTTCGACGTTACCTTGAGGAGGTTCCGCTCACACCCGATGAGAGAGCCATCGTGGAACAGGACGCAGATAAAATTGAACAGGCACTTAAAAGATTGCCCCTTAAACCAGAACGGTAAAACGGGCCGCATTGTGCCCAGGCTGTGTGAAAACTGTTTTGGTCGCTTAAACTGCCGAAAACAGGGCTGAAAACTGCGCTCATACGTAAAATTTGACACAGCTAACCAGTCGAGCAATTCCAGATTTTGCGTAGATGCGCGCACTTCAGTTTTGAGTCAGGGTTTTCACACAGCCTGTGCCAGCAGCGGACAGTGAAAGTATCGGTTTGCTAGTCAGTGATCGCAGGAAAAATTGTCATGCCTGTCCAAAGAGAGTGAAAGACTATCAGGTTGTCTCTAAGATGGCTGTCTGAAGCGTTCGCGTTAATAAGAGTACAGGCGGGATAATCACAGAAATGGACGACCCCGCTTCGAAAAGTTTTGGGCGACGTGCATTTCACCCCTTTCTGCCCGAACCGGCGGTGCTACGACCAGCCCTCCGCGAAGAACCGCAGGGAGGGGGGCACGGAAGTTGAGATGAGCATGAACGCGCCCGACACGGCGGAACGGCGTGGCGTCCTCAGCGGCCGCCGCGCGGCCAGTGAGTGCGCCGGCGACAGCCGGCTACAGGGTTACGTCATGCGATGGAAACCCGTCGGCCCGGAACGGGCCAGGGCAGAGACGCGGCGCGGCTCTGTGCGCAGCATGACAGAGTGGTGTCCCGCAGGGACAGACGCCCGGGGCGTTACGCCTTTTTTCAGGCTGTTAAAAACGAGGAAGAGTGAAAGCAGACGTCAGAAGAAGATGGGGAACATAAGACAGAGAGAGAATACAAAGCACCTTCATTCTGAAACTGGCAGTGAGGTCATAATGGAGGTTATAAAGATGAACCGCCGCGCCGGAGGCGCAGCAGTTCGGGAGAGATTTTATGCGGTGGATCAGGCGGCCAGGGACTCCCTGATTTCAATCGTGCCTATGTGCATCCCGGCATGAGCCAGCATCGTAATCAGCTTATCAACGCTGAACAGGTGGATTTTTCCCTTCGACAGCTCGGAAATGCGCGGCTGGCTGACGCCCAGCAACTCGGCAGCTTCAGTGGTACTCAGTCCACGCTTTGTAATCAGGCCGTTCAGCGCGATGGCCAGCTGAGAACGGACCTTCATGTTTTCGGCTTCTTCCTTCGTCGGGCTGAGAGCATCCCAGACGTTTTCAAATGTCTGAATTTTCATAGCTTACGCTCCTGAACAAGTTCTTTAAATCGTTTACGGGCCAGCTGGACGTCAGGCTGGCTGGTTGCCTGCGTTTTCTTCTGGAAACAGTGCAGCACGTACACCGCTTCTTCAAATTTAGCCACATACATGGCACGGTATATCCCGTCCGTTCCCTTCGCTCGAATTTCACGGACTCCTGGCCCTACGGTCGCGAAAGGCTTCCAGTCATCAGGATCAAGCCCCTGCTGTACCCTGTCGAGCTGGTGACCGATTTCACTCTGCATTTCGCCCGGGAACAGCTTCAAATCATCCAGGCTGCTGTCAATAAAACTGAGTGGCTTGCGCATCCTTTCTCTTTATTAAAGTTACGTAAAAACGTATAAATCAATTATACCTGTTTCACCGCAATACGCCAGGGTTAGCCTGCTCTTTTTCAGACAGCCTGTTGAGACAAAATCCGGACTCCAGTGCGTGCAGCCTGCCCGGCGTCCTGCCGTTATTTTCTGCCAGATCACCCATCACTGACCACAGAGGGTTGCCCATCCCTTGCAGGCAGCGAAGCGAGCGCAGTGAAGGGAACCGCTTTTACCATCGCCAGAAAGCGGCTTCAGGCAGTTCCCTTTCCCATCTGTTGTACCACGCGCTGACGGTCACCGGCGTGCAAAAGTTCAGCTCAGACTCCGCCTGCCCTGCCCGTCCCTGCAGCAGCATGAACTCCCGCGCCGCCTGGCTGGCTTCACGCCGGGCCGCTGCGTGCATGGACAGTGCCCGCATCTTCTCACGACGATCATCCAGGGCGAAGCAGTATTCGGGAAACAGCTGCTGGCGCACGCTGCCCGACAGCGGCAGCGGGCAGTGCAGCCCGTGGCTTTCCAGCAGCACGTTCAGCGCGTGATCGTACTCACTGATGCTGGTCATCCGGCTGCGCGGCTCCCACATTATCCCGGCACGTAGCAGGCTCTGCCCGCCCCTGAAAGGTGGCGGAAGAACGCCCGCGAATACGGCTGGCCGGACAAACGCCGCCCGTTCCGGCGCCTGTCTTCCACCTCGTCAATCGCGTCCATAGCGGCGCGACGGGCATCGCTGACGGGAACCAGCGCACGGCTGGCGGAAATTACGGTCAGTTCCTGGCTCATTTTTTTCTCCTTAATGCCGCCCCTCGCGGGGCGGCCTGTGGTCAGGCGGCGCGTGCGCCGGGAGTGGTTTCCTCACTGGCGCCAGCGGCGGGTTTCATCCACGCCGGGAGCCAGCTGCCGGCCGCCAGTTCTTCAGCGGCCAGCACGGCAGCATCACCCTTCTTCATTTTTTCGGCATCGCTGTCGTTTCAGTCTTTGAGAGATAAACCAGAGTCTTGTATCCCTCAGTTTTTAATAACAATCCGGGTGAAAAAGATGAGCATTTAAGTTTACGAAGGCATCGGCAGGTAGATGAAATTTGATCAGACTGCATATGAAAATATGATTCGCTCGGCGCCACCTGCTTTTGATGTCAGGCGGCCCCGGGTACATCGGATTCAGTCATAGGGTCAGCTGCAATGGAGGATGACTAACCGTCTGACCATAGCGGTATACGCAACCTCACCGGCATCAGAAGCTTTGCCAGTTTTCTTCCATCGACTCAGCTTTGTTCTTGACGGCTTGCCTGCCTGGTAAGGATGATTTAAACGCTGTTGAAGTAGGTAATGCCATTTCCGGGCTGGAACCGACGACAAAGGCTGCTACCAGTTGGTTCAAAACTGTTGCCTGCTCCATCAGTGAGTTTGAGGCTGCTGATGCTTGCTCAACAAGTGCCGCATTCTGTTGTGTCACGTCGTCCATCTGATTCACTGCCTGGTGTACCTGTCCGATGCCCAGCATCTGCTCATGGGCGGCGGCCGCAATTTCATTGACAAGGTCTGTAACCTGCCCTATAGCTTCCTTCAGGACTCCCATGTTATTTCCGACATCTTCTGCCTGCTGTGCGCCTGTTTCCACAAAATGCATTGATGACTCTATGAGAACTTTTATTTCGCGTGCTGAAGACGATGAACGCTGCGCAAGATTGCGAACCTCTCCGGCCACAACAGCAAATCCGCGGCCCTGCTCACCGGCCCGAGCCGCTTCTACGGCTGCATTAAGTGCCAGAATATTGGTCTGAAAGGCAATGCCTTCAATGACAGAAATGATATCGGTGATTTTTGCTGAACTGCCTTTGATATCGGACATGGTCCGGAGCATCGTGGTTACCTTCTGCGCACTCTCTTCTGAAAGACTGCGGGCGTTCTGCGAGAGCTGGCTCGCGGTGCCGGTATTCTCTGCGGTCTGACGTACCGTTTCGCTTAGCTCCGACATACTGGCCGCCGTCTGCTCAAGGGAGGCCGCCTGCTCCTCGGTTCGGGCTGACAGGTCCTCATTGCCTGCAGATATCTGCGCAGAGGCCGTGCTCACAGACTGGGATGAGGTATTCACGGAGATCAGGGAAGCAGCAACATTATCCGCCAGCTCGTTATATGCCCTTGCCGTCAGGCCGATTTCATCCTTACGCGAATCGTCAACCCGGAGCGTCAGGTCAAGGCGTGAACTTGCCTGCTGTATGGTGGAGCGCATGGCATTAAGATTTCTCCGGATGCCGGTTATCGTTCTGACGGTGAAAAAGGCCAGCACAAAAATAACGACCGCTGAGCCACCGATCATCCCCCACAAAGAATTCTGATAGATTCGGGTATTCTGAACGCTGAGCGATTCACCAATATCTACATTCAGCTTAAGCTGTTTCTGATAGCCAGCAATCAGAGCGCGGGCAGCTGAACCACTGCCATTGCTTCCCTGGATTTCCGTAAGCGATACGGCGTCATTCTGCAAGCGTGAGGCCTGAAGAAAAGCCGGGAGCCTGCTGCGGAAGTCTTTGATGGTGGCAAATGCTGCCTCATTCATTACTCTGTCTTCTTCACTGGAAATATCATTTTCGAGGTAATAATGATTGAGTGACTCCAGCTGACTTAACTTGTCAGTAAGCCGCTTCTCAACTTCGTCCTGCCTGGCCGGGTCGGTTGCGCTCTGATGGCGGTACATCCAGATAATCAGCTGGTTACTGCCGTCCACCAGTTTTCCGAGGTCGATAATAGAGGGGGTTGCATTACTTTGTATGTACTGGAAGCGTGACTGAAAACCCGTAAGCACCAGTACTGCCACGATTACCAAAGTGATAAGCGCGGCGGCCAGTAAAGAAAATACTGTGAATAGCCGCTGTGTAATCGTCATGTTATTTTCCACCTAATTTGTTAAATAAATCAAAGCACCGCTAGTGCGAAAATGCGGCATTGCAAATGCTTATCGGCATCAGGCGAAAAATAGTTAGCAATTTCTGCTATCACTGTATGAGAAAACCATGATTTAATTTTACTGATATGATAAGTTTGGTTATTTACTCTGGTTGCGGCCGCTTTTTTAAGAGCATTCTTGTATGTTGGCAATATCCGTTTCTGGCACAAAGCTGAACCTGATGCCACGACAGCAGCTTCAAGCAATTATAGCGGACCTATAAAAGTAACATTTGATAGATTGGTTGCAGGGAAATAAATGATTAGCATCTGCTCTTTCGGACAAAGAAAATGACTGTTAACGATTCCCCCTTCAGATTCTCTCTCCCAGCACTGTTACTTACCCTGACTCCCGGCCACGATACGGCGCTTGTTCTGTGTACCGCGTGTGCTAAGGGCGGCAAAAAGGCTTTGTTCCGTGCCGGGTGGCGCATGAAATTGTTAAAGGAAAGCAGCAGGAAGGTTGTCACGCTACAGAGGGCGTCACATAAAAATCATGCCTGCTTGTCTTCTTTACCGTAGTAAAGCTTACCGAGCTGAATAAGAGAACGGCCCTGGGATTTCCGGTGTAGGTTGCTGTCACGCAGCGAATAAACGCAGCCACAGTATTCCTGTTGGTAGAACTGCTCGCGCTTGCTGATCTCAATCATGCGCGACGAACCGCCCTGCTTGCGCCAGTTATAGTCCCAGTAAACTATTCCCTGATAGTGCGCGGCAGCCCGCTGTCCGCAGTCGTTGATTTGCTGCATATTCTTCCAGCGCGAAATGCCCAGTGAGCTACTGATCACGCTGAAGCCATTTTCAGCGGCGTATAGCGCCGTCCGTTCAAAGCGCATGTCAAAACACATGGTACAGCGAATGCCGCGCTCGGGCTCCCATTCCATGCCTTTAGCACGCTCAAACCAGTTATCCGTGTCGTAGTCCGCGTCGATAAACGGAACACCGTGTTGTTCGGCAAAGCGAATATTCTCATCTTTACGAAGCAGATATTCTTTCTTCGGGTGAATGTTCGGGTTGTAGAAGAAGATGGTGTAGTCGATTCCCGAGGCCTGGATCGCCTCCATAACCTCGCCGGAACAGGGAGCACAACACGAGTGTAGTAGCAGTTTTCCTGCCCCGTTCGGGAGTTCCAGTTTAGGGCGTTTGAAATCAGCGCTGGTCATTAATTTATTCGTTGGGATAATGATAATTGAGAAGAGTGTAGCATCAAAGGTGAACTATCGTGAATAGCGATAAGCCTCGTAAAAATTCCGCAATCTCAGCTCCCGGCACTCACCTGAAACTCACTCGTACAGGTCCTCCCTATTCCTTCCAACCATAATGTTTTTTGTTATAACCAAATGGCGTGACGACTGCAATTCAACGTCCGAAACCGACCGGTTACCGGCACCACCTGTGGTACCTGTCCAAAACTTAGTAAAGTCAGTTTTAGACATCCGCTACAGTTCTGACATCCAATTCGTAGGAAAAAGTAAGCCATGTCATGAGTTTTTGCATATTACCGCGTCTCTCCCCTTGAACAGACAACTGAAAATCAGCGCAGGGAAATTGAAGCGGCCGGTTTTGCCATTCAACCCCGGCGCATGACTGAGGAACAAATCAGCGGTTAGGTGGTGGCCAGCGAACGGCCCGGTTTCGCCCTTTACTTGATCGCATGGAAAATGGCGATGTGCTGATTGTGACCAGGCTTGATCGCCTGGGATGTGGCAGAATGGACGTGCGAAAGGCAGTGGAACAGCCGGCACGGTCCGGTATCCGGCTCTGAGCCATGAACAGAGGCAGGCCGCGCGTGAAAAGCTACAGGCGGGTGTTAGTATCAGCACCGTTGCGCGCCAGTTTGGTACCTCACGACAGACCAACATGCGCCTGCGTGACGATACAGTCGGCACGGAGTGGCCAGAAAGGCAAGGGGCCAGACAACACCGTTACGGTGCACTTGGGCAATCGCGCTTCACTTCGCCCAAATGTCAGCGTTGACCGGCCTGTGACAACATTTGTGGGGCATTTTGAGAGCCGGGGCCGATGAAGAAAAAAGCACAGCCACACCTCACGACGCCATATTACGGCAGTTTCTGACTAAGCCGGATATTGGCAGTAATTTTATGGGACTCCACCTGCCCGCAGAACTGCGCGTCATCTGCAATCTCAGCACGCTTAAGCTCGAATCCGGCTCGTTCGTTGAGGACAATCTCCGCCAGTACTTCAGCGACGCCCTTTACAGCCCGATAAGGGCGGGTGATGGCTACGTTCACGTGCTCATCGAGCATCAGTCATCGCCCGACAGGCACATGCCTTTTCGTCTGGTCCGCTATGCGGTGGCCACCATGCAGCGCCACCTGGAAGCAGGACATAAAAAACTGCCGCTGGTGATACCGGTGCTGTTCTATACGGGTAAACGCAGCCGTTCCACTACTCCACCCGGTGGCTGGGTGAGTCTGACGCCCCGGAGATGGCAGGCAGACTTTACAGCAGTGCCTTGCCGCTGGTTGACGTACCGTGATCCCGGATGACGAAGTCGCAGACCACCGCAGTATGGCCGCTTTGGCCCTGCTGCAGAAGCATATTCCTCACCGGGACCTGACAGAACTGGTTGAACGACTGGCGCTCATTTTACTGGCCGGATATCTGTCTTCATCGCAGGTGATATCGCTGGTACACTATATCTATCGTACAGGCTGGCGAAGCTTCAGACACCGAAGCCTTTGTACCCGAGCTGGCACTGCGCACGCAGACGCACTTATGACCATCGCACAACAGCTTGAACAGAGGGGTATCGAGAAGGGCAGAGATGAGGGCAGGCAGGAAGGTCGCAATACCGTTATGAAAATCACCGGTCTCACTGAAGACGACCTGGCGCAGATCTGCCGCTAGTCATCCTTTCCTGACACTCCCTTCCCGGCCATCAGCGTAAACTGGTATGGGAGGGAGACATTCTGTGCTGACTCTGCATGCCAGCCGCACCGGTTAAACAGCTTCATCACCCCCACTACGTTCCCCGTCATAAGTGCTATTAGCGGATTTATCTGCCGTCCATTGTCGTCAAAAGCGACATCGAGGCTGGTGCGTGACAGGTAAATACCGTTCACGCCGGCATTGAGCTCCGCAGCATTTCTGCCTGACCACTCCCTGTCGCCCAGCAGGCGGTAATTCCATTGCATATCTTTGGCCGTTTCCAGGGCATACGTCAGCCGGAACAGGTCGTTTTGCTCTGACAGTTCGCCAGTGCAGGAGCGCCATAGGTAATCCAGCTTGCTGGCCAGCTTCGCTCCGACGCCCAGCTGGCGCCCCTGCTTCAGCAGCCATTCGATATCGGGTGTCACATCGCGCGAAAACCGCCGCTGCTTCAGCGCGGCCGCCAGCCAGCGGATGATAAAGAGGTTTTCCTGTGCCGACGAAAGAACGCCGCCATCCTGTCTGGCAAGTGCCAGCGCTACCAGGGCGCACCATGCCAGATGGCCCGATTTTTCTGTCAGCGTCACGCTGGCTCACTCCCTGTATAAAATATGGGGTTCTACTCTGGAACCGCCACAATTTCCGTTGCGTCATTTAAGCACAAATGACAGCGCGTTCAAGGGACGGTCTCACCTGAATTTTGTTAGGCTAATCATTAAAGATCGGCATACAGGGAACAGTGTATTTTAGTATCTCTCATACATTTCCTTTAACTCCAAAAACTTTAATTTTAGCTCCCATATTATAAACAACACGCGTGTTATCGCCTCCCAAGTGACATAAAAAGAGAATAGCCCGAAAGATCCAAATGAAGATGTGGGTACTGACCTGATCGAGGCAAAGTGAAGCATTAGCTCTATCAGTATGTTAATGATCCCAGCGGCTGTTGTAGTGGCACATCGATACTGGCCACCTGACCAGAGGTGATATGCTCACCTTACCAATTCCATTGCTGCTAACCTCACGAGGAATAGTAGGAGATAAAATCCATGATAAGGCGATGTCAAAACATTAAAATCATCCCAGGTGCGGCCTGTTGCCGCTTTATATATGGAGTAGGGAATGCTGGAATTTTTTGATGTGAGCTATGAAGACCTGAATACAAACCGGGCCGCGGAGCTGTACAGTCTGCGTAAACAAATCTTCAGCGATCGTCTGGGCTGGGAAGTGCTCTGCAGTCAGGGGATGGAATCAGACGAGTTTGACGGGCCAGGAATGCGCTATATCCTGGGGGTTTGTAAAGGACAACTGATATGCAGCGTGCGGTTTGTGGCACTCAGCCAGCCTAATATGATAACGCACACATTCCATGGCTGCTTCAGCGCGGTTACTCTGCCCGCTGAGGGCACGGAGTCAAGCCGCTTCTTCGTGGATAAGCCGCGCGCGCGCGCGCTTTTGGGTAAAGACTATCCTGTAAGTCAGCTTCTGTTTCTCGCCATGATTAACTGGGCGCGGAAGAATGCCTACCCCTGCATCCATACGATAGTCAGCCGGGCGATGTGCAGGATCCTGAATCGCTCAGGCTGGCAGGTTTCGATATTAAAAGAAGCTTATCTGACCGGAACTGAGCGAATTTACCTGCTTTCCCTGCCCGCGGGCGAACAGGATCAGAACCGGTTTGCTGAGCCACTCAGCAACCGCATGAGCATCCAGGCATCTGATCTGACTACCTGGCCGCTGAGGCTGCCGGCCTGATAAGGTCTAGCTCCACGCCCAGACGAATTGCCTGACGGGCGTTACTGACCCCCAGTTTGACAACCACGTTCCTGATATGGAACTTAACCGTACTAACGGATATACCGGCAATGTCTGCCGTTTCTGCATAGGTTTTACCCATGCTGGCCCAGTAGAGCACTTCGTTCTCCCTCAGGGTAAAGATAGCGCCACCATTCCGGCATCCCGCTTCGTTTTGTTTTCCTGCCCGCGCCCCCGCAAGCCGGTACATCTGCTCATTAAAATCGATAAGCAGCATCTGGAAGGAAGCTTGTTCTGCTGAAATTCGCTTTTCCAGCGCCGGATGGCCACTTTCGCTAATAATGAGCGAGAGCAAAGCAAGATTATTCATATGGTCGTGTAGCACAAATGTGAAGCCGTTAACGATGTTGTACTGACGGGAAAGCGTAAATATTTTTGTAAACCGGAGGTCTGACATCAGTGTGATGTTTTCGTCCCAGGAAAAAGGTGAGGTTCTTTTGAAGGCCGAGAGGATAACCGGATCGGTAAGCTGGAAATTATTGGCGCGGTAAAGCCGGACCCATTCCTCAGGGTAACTGGAAAAAATAAGAACTTCTGAAGGTTTTTTCTTGCTGACTACTGTGTATGCGTAGTCCGGCGAGCCGTAGGGAAGAAGTTTTCTTGCAATGTAAGCCTGCAAAGTGTCGGTTACGGTGTTATTTCCAGAAAAAAAAGCAAACATTAACGCTCCAAACGAATTCTCAGGCTGGCAGAAGGTTAAACCTCTACTAAAGTACAGCCGCCCCAAACCTTAAGCATAACTTACAAATAACCTGCTATCAGTTAAACTCACTGTAAGTTGTTGAAGCAAAAAAAACCTGGCCTGAAGGCCAGGCAGCTAATACAGCCAACACCAGGGAAATCCGGTCAGACGGTACGCAAACAATAAAGTCACCGCTGGCCGGAAACACATTTTAAAGCTCTTCGCTACCGCCACGCAATAAATTAATTATCTTCCAGACCCGCGCATACCGGGGCATCCTCTGTTTTCGCTTCATGCGGTACAATCTAAACAGACTTGAGGTCAGAGTGGTGACGCCACATCAGGATCATACAGTGCAGGCTGCGAAAATATAAAAATCATGAATATGCGCCCCCCTTATTGGGTCAGCAAAAAGCGCAGCATCGGGTCATCACTGTTCACCGGCTCACGGCACCAGCCTGAACGCTTCAGCAGCGCGTCCAGTCCGGCAAGATTACCGATGATGCGAACGGGAAGCGGGTGACATTTTTTTCTTTCTCATCAAACCCGTTATCCAAGGCTGCTCGGTTAATGAAGATTCCCGACACGGCGGGATTCAGGCGTATCCTGTCACGCCCGCTCCACTCCTTCTCCCACAGAACCATATACACCCAGTCCGTCAGCCCGAGCGCGTCAGGGCGTGCTGCAGGCGGTAAAGGTCGTTTTGCGCCTTCTGGCTGCCGCTGCCGGCGCGCCACAGGCAGTTCAGTTTGCCGGGCAGATCGGCACGGATACCACCGGGTAACGTGAGCCCGGAAAGCCGGATACGTGATGCGAAGGCTCGGGCGTCTGTAAAACCACGATGGAGCACGAAGCTAATCTGGCAGATGCGCTCTTGCAATGGCTAACTCGCAGAATCACTAAAAATTAATAGGATTGTTAAGTACGGTAATGATACCAACTTACCGATTCAGAATATGATGGTCTTTTTAAGGTGCTACTGTGGCTGCTGTCCCTCCTCTTCCGCTACTGAAGGCGTGGTGCGTAGCGGAAAAAGTACTGCCGGACACCAGCGCTAATCTCTGCTCTCACTGCCGTAAACATGGCAATTCAGTTTCAGCTGCCCCCTCTCAGCCCGGTACACATCAGAAAATCATTGATATGACCACGAATTGCGTCGGATGCCGTGGCCCCGCCCGCACTATGGGCGTTGACCTCAACACCATTTTCCGCCATTTAGAACTCAGTCCGCAGTCAGTAACCTCACGTATACAGCCAGGCAGTGATGTTACTGTCTGCGCTGAGATGGAAGAGCAGTAGGGGCTACGTCGGGGCTAAATCACTTCAGCGGTGGTTGTTCTACGCGTATCACAGGATACACAGGACGGTCGTGGCTTACGTCCTTGGTGAGCGGACTATTACCATGCTGAAGGGGCTTCTGAGCCTGTTGTCGGCCTTTGATATGTTGATATGGATGACGGACGGGTGATCGCTGTCTGAATCGCGCCCGAAGGGGAAGCTGGACGTTATCAGAGAGCGTTATAGGCAACGCATTGAGCGGCATAACCTGAATCTGAAACAGCACCTGGCAAAGCCGGGCAAAAGTGGTTGTCGTTCTCAAAATCGGTCGAACTACATGATAAATTCACTGGACATTATCTGACAATAAATCACTACCAATAAATTGGAGTCATTACCCAGTCTCTGCTGGCTTCTCTTCCGACTTGGTTGTTGACCTGATCATGTCGAAATTAGCGAGGGAAACAGTCAATATTGAGGTCTCCCTGGCGGCGCTTCGACCAGGTAAGCAGTACAGAGATTTTCCCCGCATCGCAAGGACCGGTAACGGCGATGTTTTGATATCCGGCTTATGACATGCAAAATTTAGCGCCTTAACATATTGCGGCGCATCCTTTTCATCCAGTATCGAAGGCGTTGGTGAATCATAATGATATGTAACTTCATTTGCTTCATCTTTTTCAGCTTTCACAATACTAAGAAGCTCCGCCAGCCGTGGCGCCTTCATCATATGAATCACCAGAGAAGTTCAATTTTTTATCAGTATATCTACTGAATGCCCTCGGCATGCGGATTAGTCCTTAAAAAAATGAAGATAAAAATTCCGCGCACAGATTCGGCATGCTCCTCAATGCCCCCCTCAAACAAGAGGCCTTTATTACCTGTTACCCAGCGGAGGTGACAAACAACTTGCCGTTCACACTACGTCTGAAAAACATGGAGATTTCACCCTGAAATTTCAGCATAAAATGGATAATAGCATCTATAATTCAACAAGTTGAATTAAAATTACAAATGGAGAACTAACTACAACGGTGCCTTTCCGGAACGCTTTCAATCGCCGGTCCAGGACCCGGCGTCAGCCGGCTAGCCCCGCCGATGCTGGTGCTGTCAAAAATCAGCTGTGGTGGACACTAGGGCTGGGGTATTCCCGCCTGCCATGAGTTTACGAAGCAGTGCACGGGAATATACGGTCCGTCCAGCCCCGGATATTCATCATTCCACTCGGGGACCGGAGGTAGAGCAGAAAAAAATGCGCGTCTCCGGAAACAGCGCAGCCCCCAAACCATCAATAGCTCCTTAATGATCATGAGGCGAGATCTCGCCGTCAGATGGTCAGATCAGATGAAGATGTGCTCCGCTGCGGGTAACCTACATGCGCCTCGCTGGCTGGAAGTCATCGGGAAGCGCGTATTCACTGTCATACCACCATATCCCTGTCAGACAGACTGCCCCCTCAGGCCAGTGCCATCCATCCATTCTGTCTTCATCACAGGGTCCCCCCACCAGGTACGTGCGATCGCGCAGGCACCATCCCGCGCAAGACCTTCGTCAGATGAACTCAGAATAACCGGTACATGCGTCGTGCGTCCGGCTTAATGCGCTTAAAAAAACCAGCAGCCATTCGCTCATGGTGAAATCCCTGTATCCATGCTGTTACCCGTGTAACCAGCCAGCATTAACAGTAGCAGCAGCGTCAGACTCTGCCAGACGCACGAGAAAACTCAGGACGGAGGACCGGAAAGGAGGGGATCACGTGCCGTCTCCGGTAACGGCTGGCGGTAACAGAAGTGGAGATTTCAGACTGAAATCCCCAAATTAAATCTGAAAAAAAACTTTAAATTCATTAAATTAAATAAAAACCGCACATGGAGAAATTACTGAGGAAGATGCTTTTCCAGCACGTTCTGAATGGCTTCATCCAGGTCACGCTGCAGCTCAGGCGACAGCCGGCTGAACTCGTAGGCAAACATCCGGTCACGACTTTTCTTACGGGCAAAGCGGTTCTTGTCAGGGAACTGCCAGAGTGAACGGGTGATGAGCTTATCACGCGCCGGTACCTGCGCGGCCGCGCTGGCAGTCGTACGCAGGGCAGCCAGTATGTGCACCTTTACGTCCTCATCCGCACGCTCTCCCGCGTCGTCAGGCAGCAGGCTCAGCCCGTCGGTGAAGCGGGCGGGGCTGATATTTTTTTCCTCCAGCTGGGCTTGCACCGTCATCAGCAGCCGGTAATCCGCATGTGACAGGATCGCAGGAACAGGGAATACGGCGATCAGCGCTGCATCCACGCTGGCGGCCTGTAACGCGCGTGTGACCGTGGCCTGCGACAGGTTTTCCGACCCGGCAATCTCCTTCTGCGACAGACCGCTCTCTTTAAGCAGCGCAAGCCGCAGCCCCACCTCGCGCAGGTTGTGCTCGCGCGCGGTCTGGATATCACGGGCAAGGTCACGGGCCTCGGCAGCACTCAGGGTGCTGTCGGTGACCAGCACCTCCAGCGCGCACTCGCAGAGCAGCGCGGCTGCTCGCCGGCGGGACCCGTCAAGGATTTCAATCCCCTCCGAAGTACGCACGCCAATGGCCGGAAAAAACTGCTGCAGGCTGAGGGTGCGCGTGATGTCCCTCAGCGACTCAGGCGTGAGGGCTGACTGGTCGCGTCCGTTATGCGCCTGGACGACATAAGTGCCGGTAGCCACGGCACCTGCAGGAACCGTTGTACGGATAAATACGGCTCGGCGGCCGGAGCTGAGCGTGAAAATCAGTTCCTGCCGCTCTTCAGCTTCCGGGATGACCGGGGCACTGAAGGTTCGGCCAATGGTTCTGCGTGATTTACTCATGATAACTCCTGGTTTAGCCGGATAAATTCAAGACGGTCGAAGGCGGCCTTGGCAAAGTCCTCAGCCGCAGCGCGCGCGTTCCTGAGCGCCTCGCTGCTGCCGACGTAAGTGGCAGGATTGGCCGAGATAACGGTGTCGAAGGACTCGCCGCAGCGCTCAAAACCGTCGAGACGGGGTAGTGAAACGTCGAGCATATCTCCGCCAAAAATCTCTTTCGCGAGGCTGTGGCACATTTTGTGGTCCGGCTTGGCGGACAGCTTCGACATGAAGCCGATGTTGGCGCGCAGCCGGCAGGGACATCCTGATGATTCTATGATGCTCACGAGTTCAGGCAGGCGGGTCAGGTACTTAAGCGTCGAGTGAAAGTCAACCTGGGCCGGCGGTACCGGCGTCATCAGGACGTCTGCGGCGGCGATGGCGTTGTTTAAAAATGCGTCAAGGTGTGGGCCGCTGTCGATGAAGATAATGTCATAATCGCCGCTGAGCTTGTCCGTGATGTTCTCGCGCAGCACGGCGTGCGGGTTTTGCCCTGCCAGGTGTTCACCGCAGAGGGCGGTCCATTCCGAGGCGATAAACGCGTCGTCAATGGAGGCAGGAATGACGTCAACACCAGGCACGACGGAAGGAACGATAAACTCTTGAAGCAGCTCATCGCGCGATGGATTCTGTAACATCGCCTGCGCCGCGGTGGTATCAACCGTGCCCACCGCCCGGGTGTGACTCAGAAACATCGTTGCCGACGACTGCGGGTCCAGGTCGATAACCAGAATACGCAGATCCTCGAACAGCAGATGCGGGTGCGCACGCATGCCGTGGGCCAGCGACACGGTGGAGACGGTTTTTGACACCCCGCCCTTGAGATTTCCGACGAATACGTTTAGCGCCCTGTCGTGACGGTCCCGGTAGCGCGGCACGCCTCTGTGACGGTAGATGTCGATGATGTTCTGTATGCTCATTGCGTACTTGGTGGAAGAGCCTGCGGAGCGCTTTTCAAAGACGTATCCGTTCTCCTCCATCTCGCTGACGGCGTAGTCAACGCTGGCACGGGTGAGCTTTGGCAGCTTTGATAAAGCGGCTTTGGCATAAACCTGGAAGTAAACGTCCTCGTGCATTTCCTGCTTCTGCGACTGGATCTGATCCGTCAGCGCGGTCAGCATTCTGGCCGCCCGTGAGGCGATCTTTTCAGACTGATGTGATGCTGTGCTCAATGAAACCACCCTGTGTGCAGGAATTAAGATTTAATTCCATATTCCTGCATATAAACAATAAAATCAACTTCATTTAAGCTCCACTACCGTATTTGTACATGCAGACCCCGCCGTCCCCGTAAAATTCTTTTATAGGGACGGCGGGGTCGGGCAAGCCGAGGGCGCGCCAGCTGTCACGTCTGCGTTCAGAGTTATCCACATATACAGGGGTTATTTTTAAAGAAATCTTTTTACTCTTTTTAAACCTTTTTAGGCGGTGGCTGATACCGTCTCCACGCGGCCTGCCGCCCGGATCCTGTGACATTCTGCCCTGAATCCGTGACATTCTGCCCTCAGCAGCGCTCTTTCTCGTGACATTCTGCCCTCATAAGCGTGACAACCTGCCCTTAAAAAATGAGTGAAAACACAGGGTTATTGACACACTTTGCGCAGTGTGACAACCTCAGGCTATGTCACATTCTCCGAGACGCACTCAGCCCATGCTCCCAGACATCCCCGGCGTTCAGAAACCCCGTAAGGCGGGACAGCGCATTGTTCAGTCCAACGAACTGACCGAGGCGGCCTACAGCCTGTCGCGCGATCAGAAGCGGATGCTCTACCTGTTTGTTGACCAGATCCGTCGCACGGAGACACCGGGTGGCGAGGAGTTTCATGACGGCCGGTGCGAGATTGCGGTGTCCCATTATGCGAAAACCTTCGGCCTCACCTCAGCCGAAGCCAGCAAGGATATCCGCAACGCGCTGAAGAACTTCGTGGGTAAGGAGGTGGTGTTTTACCGTCCGGAAGAGGACCTCGGGGATGAGAGAGGCTATGAGTCCTTTCCGTGGTTTATCAAGCGGGCGCACAGTCCTGCGCGGGGGATCTACAGTGTTCATCTTAACCCTTACCTGATCCCTTACTTCATCGGGCTGCAGAATCGTTTCACCCAGTTCCGCCTGGGCGAGACGCGCGAGATAACCAGCCCCTATGCTATGCGTCTTTACGAATCACTCTGCCAGTATCGCGGCAACCGGAGCAGTGGTACGGTTATCCTCGGCATTGAATGGATGATAGAGCGCTATCAGCTTCCGCAAAGTTACACCCGCATGCCGGACTTCCGCCGACGTTTTCTGGCTCCTGTCGTCGATGAGATTAACCGCCGTACGCCGCTGAACGTCAGTTATATTGAGAAAAAATCCGGCCGGCTGACCTCCCATATTGTCTTCTCGTTCACGGAAATGTGACAAACGGCCCTCACTGCAGGTCACTTTCGTGTCATTCATCGCCATCGGCACTCACTTTGCTGCTTTTCCTGAGCCGAACTCCCTTTCACGGCGCCGTCCGGAGGGACGATTATCACCGCATGCCGTGGTTATCCCGCTCCGGTGAGGGTGGCCTGTCACATTAATGACTGACTGCACGTTTTGTAATAAGATCACAGCGTGATACCAGCTGTCCGTCGTGATGAGGGCAGTCTGTCACGGTTATCGTGGGCTGCCCGCCGGGGCAGTTTGTCACAGAAGCCCATGAGCGCCGGTGACTCAGACAAATAATGAGGGCCGATTGTCACCGGACAATGGAACACCTCTGTTTAAGGTCGTACCGTACTTCCTGGAGCGCAGCGCCCGTAAACAGCGCGGGCATCCCGAATAGCCAACCGTGCCCAGAGTCACAGCCGTGCTCTGACAGCCAGCGCGCAGCCTCCATCAGCTCTATGACCTCAGCCGTTATTTGCATCTCAAGACTTTTTCCATGGCCGGGATCGCATCCACCATCTGATTTTTTCGGGACTTTTTGAGCCCAATACATGAACGGTCAATCCTGACCTTATCAGTCAAGTGGTGTGTGAGGTGTTAGAGGCCTGAGTGTCCGGTTCCGAAGTCATCCAGCGACACGGTGACGCCCATCGCCGTGAACTTATCCAGGTTAATTCTGGAGCTGGACATGTTAGCGATGAGCGCGTCTTCGGCAATTTCTATCTCAAGCCGCGAGGGCGGAAAGCTCTCCTCCAGGAGCAGCTGACGGACGGTCTCAGGCAGCGTCAGGTCTTCTGCCATGGAGGCGGGGATGTTCAGTGCCAGCTTCAGTTCAGGATAGCGCTCGCGAAAGTGCCGGCATGCCTGATGAAGCAGCGATTCCGTCATGGCCGGCAGCAGGGTGCCGCATTCCGGATAATACCAGCGCGGGCCAGGAGCTCAAAACCGGAGATCTGATCGGTGTGCAGACTGATGACTGGCTGAAACCAGTGGCACAAACTCGTTGTGAAGCACGGCACCTCGAATTTCCCGTTATAACTGTTCCCGGGCGTGCAGGGTCTCTCCCGTATGAAGGGTGATAGAAATGAAACGTGCCGCGCTTCGTGCTTTTATATGGTACATCGCGGCGTCAGCACACCGCAGCAGCCCATCTGACGAGTCAGCATCTTCCGGTGCCCGTGCAATTCCGATGCTGACGCATGCCGCAACGGGCTGCGGGAGGGTTGTCGATGGACGTGACAGTAAGCAGCAGATCTGTGTCGCCAGCGCGGCCTGCGATTCTCGCTCGGGTCCGCCCGTAATGAGCACCGCGAACTCTTCACCGCCGGTGCACGCAACCGTGGTGCATCTGTCGCTAAAAATCCGCAGCCGATCAGCTAACACGCAGTAGGGCGTCGTCACCCGCGGCGGGTCCCCAGGTATCGTTGATGGGTTTGAAGCAATCCAGGTCAACAATCATGACAGCAACTCCAGAGCCGTCCTTTGCCAGCGTCTGATCGAGCTTTTTAATAAAAATCCAGCGGATATGCAGTCCGGTCAGTTCATCATGTCACGCCAGGCGAAGGGCTTCCAGCCGCGCATCGGTAATCTCAGGGTAGCAGTTGCAGAGCGAGACGAGCAGTCCGGGTATGACCGGGGAGATCGTGGCAAAGCCTGTGGAAGTCATGATAAAACGCCTGCGATCTGCGTCCTCATATTTGCCGTCATAGCTGCTACCGAACGCCATCGGGACCATCCCTTCATGAGGAAACTCGCAGAGGGCGGCCCGGGCTGCCACGCTGATAAGAGAGAGCAGCAGCAGGCCCAGCCTGAATGCAGTATCTGAGTGCCTTTTGTCACAGCTGGCGCCGTACACGAAAGGGGAAATATCTTCCTCACCGGCGCAGCGAAAAAAACCTTAGGGGTCAGGGCATGGGCGGAAGGCTTCTCAGCACGGCCGCAGCGTCAGCCCCGTCGGCGGTGAACGGCACGGCCAGCGAGGCGGCGAGTTCGAGCGCAAACACGCGCGTGTACACCTCAATGGAGCGCGCGTCACGGTGACCTGCCAGCGCCTGGATGACTTTAAGCGGCTGGCGGTGGCAGAGAAGGTGCATAATAAAGGAGTGACGAAACGTGTGCGGGGTCACCGGCACCGAGAAGTGCACCCCGTCAGCGCGCGCGCGCGCCAGCGCTGCCTTCAGCCAGTTGCGCATGGTTTCGTCGGTGGCCGCCCACAATGGCTCACGGCGCCGCGGGCGCTCGGTGGCCATCCAGCTCTCGACGAGGCGCACGTAGGCGGGATCGGTAAGCGGGACCAGACGCACCGCGTCCTTAGGCGGTCGCCCTCGCCGGCTTCTGACCTTTTCCGAGAGAATGCGCACGAACGGCCGCGGGCCGTCAGTGACAAAGGACTCCGTGGTAAGGCTGCACGCTTCACCGATGCGCGCGCCGGTATTCCAGAGCGTGCTGAACAGGAAATGGTGTCGCCGATCGGGCATGTAGTGCAGCAGCGCCGCCACCTCCGGAGCCAGCAGGTAGGCGGGGGTGACGCCGCTGGCGGTAGCCAGGCGGCGGAGCGCCACTGCGGTGGCAAAATCGACGCCCGGCGCAATGCTGAGTGCACTGACGCGTTCTGGTGAATTCTGCAGGGGTACGGGGCTCATTATCATCAAGTTTTCACGTAGCGCGATCTGTGTGTTGATGCGGCTATTTTCCCGCACCGCAGCCCGCGGGGCCAGCGCAATAAATCGCGCAGCAAGGATCCGCGGTTTGGTTTTACCCTCATATTAGGGGGTAATACCAGGTGCGTAAAGGATCCTTTTTTCACTGAAATCGCACCAGATCCAGGCGTGGTGCGGCTTTGGCGCCGGATCCGGAGATTTGGAAGAAATGGGGTAAAGCCAGGTAGAGAGCCAAGCTTCAGCTTGGCGTCTTCAGGCATGTGACGGTATGAGGAAGGTGGAGTGAGCGGTGGCACTAAATTGAAAAGACTGTGCTTATTTGTTATCTACTCCTTCTGTACAGCGTTAGCCAGGTAGTTCTATACGGAAAATTTCAGTTACTTTCTCCGTGTCATTATGGTGCAGCCTCTCACGGGTACAGAATGATTACCGGCAGTTCATTTTAATGAAAATATTAAACAACGCTAAGAAAGAATGCTTAATTTATAAAATGAGGGCTGCTTTTTGTGTGCAATGACGTCAAGTAATCTTAGGCACCAGCCACTATGGTGTAAATTTTATTCTCCGGAGAAGATAATATTTATTAAAATTTAAGGTAATGTATAAGTCTGGCCATGGATTACGAATACTCCCAGACATGGAGTAAAAACTGTGCATGGAAACTTAAGTACAAATCATTTATTATGTTAAATGGATGTTACACATATAATAACAAAAACCGAACCCATTTATTATTCAAAAATATATGTTGCATTATTTAACTTCTTTAAGCGCTGTTTACACCTCTGCGCTAGCCCCGCATCTATAATAAAAAGTCATTTTGAATTACGTTCTGAGGATAATGGTAAAGCCTGAACTTATGACTATAAAGCTGTCTTAAAACTCATTGGTTCGTAAAAGTTTTTATATCCAGATTGTGCAGCGTCATCCGTAACGCTTTCTAACTACTCACCCTAACCACAGAAAGTCTTAAATATAAAATTATATAAGATGAGTGCGTAAAAACATCGTCATTAAGCTTCTGAGAAATAGCCGCCCGTAGAGGGCGGTGAAATAATATTTTACTTCACGTATTGCCAGACGTGCTTCGGCACGCGGTCAAACAGTTTGCCGGTTGCAAGTTCTGCTTTGCGGTGGTCATAGGCCTGCGTCATTGCCAACTCCTCAACACAGTCCCCCGTATAGCTCAGATGTTCATAAACCTTGTCCAGGGTTTCCAGATTCTGGTACCGCCTGAACTTAAGCAGCCATTCGTTGCGCGTCATCAGTATTCCATATGGTAGTTAAGCATGAGCTAAAAAAGCCGAATAATGAACAAACCCGGCAATAATAAAAGACTTCAATATACTGATTTAAATGCACCTTTTATATAGTCCGTTTATATTCAGCTATAAATAATTCGACAGACGCAGCGGAAAACATCAGCTTGCTTCCGTAGGATTTCACCGCTACCGGTAAGGCTGTTCCCCTGTAAGGTTTTCCGGTGGAGGCGGCCTGCCAGAGCTCCAGCGGCGCGACTCCGGACTTTCGCGCGAATGCGTCCAGTGATATCAGTGGTTCACCGGAGTCAGGGAGAGTCAAAGCGGACGTGTGCATCTGCCACTGTTTCATGAAGGCATTAACCTCATTTTGAAGGAACATCATTGTTGCGCCATGCAACTATCGGCTCCGGGGGATGAGGATCCCTGCCAGCTTGTAGTCCGAACGCACCCCATTAAGCAGGACGCACGGGCGGATGCCGGGCATGTTGACAAAGAGATCCAGTCGGATATACATGTCTTACCTCTTTCTGATGTGTGTGAGGCGAACCATAGAGGGTCCCAGATATACATTCTACGGTGACTTAGATTAATCCTGGATGGAGTAGTATAGATGCCACAGTTAGAACTGTCAGGCCGGTACGCGAATGTCATACAACGTAACACGAGCCTCAGCCACCCCGCACAGACCACCGTACGGTATACGTAATTAGTAACGATAGATGAAACAAGGGATCGACTCTGATCAAGGGGATGGGGAACGTCAAGGGCCGGTGCGTAAACGTCGGTTTTACCCGCAGCGGGTTGTACTTCCTGCTTTGCCTGCCAGAACATGTATGCTGTGACTAAAAGATCGTACCCGGGGCGCGGTTCTTCCATATCCTTCACTCAGACGTTCAGTGCTGTACCGGAGTAATCCTGTTAAGAGAATGTCTTAAGGGTTTAGCTTTGCGCCGCCCTGATATCAGTTCTGATAAGTTGGTTCAACTGTGTACAGATAGTGAGAGAACACGACCTGAGACAGATTCAGTTTTTTACCCACGTCGTACGACTCCAGCTCAGCTATTGTGGCAGGCCTCGTTTACTGACTTTGTATGCCTTTAGCGTGAAGCTGTCTGCCACTGATCTGTCAGCTTCTATTTCCTTTACGTGATTTCAATATAAATAACACTTTTAGTCGTTACTACGTCTTTTTATCAGAAAAAGCGTATCGCAAAGTAGCTCAGCTGCAGGCAACCTGAATAACCGTCAGCGATAAACACCGCTGGAGATATCTGTTGAGGGAACGAGACTATTAATAAGATGCTAAGTCGCCCTTATGATATTTATCTGAATTAATTATAATAGCGGGACGCATACATGATGCGATCTCTTCCCGCTCTTTTAGCCTGATAAAGTGCATTATCAGCAGCAGTGATGATAGAAGAGGACGAGTCCTTTTTTTGTTTAGTGGCCACACCAATACTTAGAGTTACACTAATGCTACCATTACACGCATCTGAAACTGATGTTTTTATCTTTTGTATGATATCTTCAGCATTAGTGTTATCAAAAATCACAATAGCGAACTCTTCGCCACCTGACCTGGAAATGAAGACTTTGTCATTTACAAAATTACTTAGCCTTAGCCCGGTATTTCTCAACACCTTATCTCCAGCCTCATGACCATATGTATCATTGATCTTTTTGAAGTGATCAATATCTGCAATGCAAATAGTCCCTGCACCCCGCTCAATTTCTCTGAGCTTAACATTAAGGTGCCTCCTGTTTGGCAAACCTGTCAATTCGTCTGTTAATGACAGATTAACCGCTGATTTATAACTGTCGTTCACAAATGATATGAATATTCGGAAAGAATAGATAACCATTAATATAGCAGGTGCGTAGAGAAGGGCTGCTATTAAAGATGCTGTATCTCTTTCTATAAGGCTGAGACCGCCAGCCATAGAAGCCAGTGATGAGTTCAGAAGCAGGAATAAGCTAATCCTGAACACTAATAGATGCGTCGCTTTGGAGTGGATGTTAAACGACTTTCTGATAAACCATGCCATTGCTGCTACGGTACATGAGTTTATAAAAAAGTAGAAATTTAGTCTTGATGTATACCCCATAGCCAGAGAGAGCGCAATAATCAGGGTGGCCATAAAGCAGGCGTAAATGATTACCATCCGGTAAAGGAGGCCTTTGGGGGATTCAACTTCATGAATGAGCTTGTCGTGTACCTTGAAATTCATCACGTAATCCTGGTTGAGTTTAAGAGACGATAGTACCACGTGATTGTTTATAAAGGTTATAATTTGTGCCGTTCCGGTTGTAGGTGGTCTCAGGATATGGTTAAGAAATTTTGCTGCTTTTATTGATACACGGCCCGTTTCAGACCCACAAAAGCACGCTATGAGCAGCCAGATTTTCTTTCTGATACAGCACGCTGCACTCTAAAATCTATAAACATCAGTAACACACAACGAACAGCCGTTTTGGTGGCTGAATCAGCATTATTTTTATGACTACCTTTTCAAAGAAATAAAAACAAATTACAGCAAGGCTGTAAATATTAATTTAATGCCTAGCTTTTAATTAAAGGCATATAAAAATCAGATGATTATGAGACTTTTTATTTTAATATGAGGTGGTTATTAATAATCATTTAGAGCGGCGCGGTTTCTGCGAGTTGAAATTTACCTTTGAGGTAGTTACTGCTTTCCACGAGTTGGCTGCATAAGTCAGGATTGCCGAAGTTTTTATCAAAACCTTCTATTCTCCTCACTTCAAACAGTTTATTCCACTCAGAAAGCAAGGGTGCGACACTTATTAAGCTGCTTTGCCGAATTTCAGAGGGTGAGGCTATACACGTTAACCAAATCAGGCCTTGGGCCAACAGTTTCTCCTGGTAGATTAAACTTCTTACTCTCGCGCTCACTGAATAAATCCGGCTCTGAAGGCTTTAATTATGAGAGAAAAATGGTTTGCCGACGTAAATGAATGGACTGGTATCTGTGCAATGCAGGTGCCAAAAAGGGAACAAGAGCAGATATCCCCCCTAACGTGCGTTCCGTTTCCCGAACGCTGCCCCTCGTTTGAGATAGCTTTTCATATAGCAGTTGCACTCCTACCCTATAGCAGGGATTCGTAATTCGGCTTTCAGTCTGCGGTCAGTTAACCCAGACTTTAAGTACAAGCTCCGGCAACCGCACAAACTCCCTCACGTTATTCTTCACAAACTGGGCGCAGGCCGCAGCCAAAGCGGCCCTAATATCCCAAGTGGCGCTCACCACCACCCGGACCCAGACCACATGAGGAGCGGGTGGGCGACACGCCGAAACGATAATGATTCTACCGGGCTCTACCAGGGCTTCTACACTTACACCTTAGGTTCCGGTGCGGAATACCGCGACAGTCTCTTCAAGCTGATGTGCCTGATCTTCCAGCGAACTTGCAGCAGCGGAAGACTCTTCAACCAGCGCAGCATTCTGCTGCGTAGTGGTATCCATTTCTGTCATGGCCAGACTAACCTGTAGTATGCCTCTGCTCTGTTCTTCAGAGGCAGTCGCTATTTCGGCCATTATTTCCTTCACTGTTTTCACTGATGAAACAATGCCAATCATGGTTTCCCCTGCACGACTCACCAGACGCGATCCGTCCGCTACCTTTACTCCGGATTCATTGATTAGCATCGCGATTTCTTTTGCTGCTGTTGAACTCCGCTGAGCAAGATTTCTTACCTCCCCAGCAACCACGGCGAAACCTCGCCCTTGTTCTCCGGCGCGGGCCGCTTCAACTGCTGCATTGAGTGCTAATATGTTGGTCTGAAATGCTATTCCATTGATAACGCTTATGATATCAGTGACACGCGCAGAACTCTGTGAAATTTCACTCATGGTCCTGATCACTTCATTCACAATATCGCCCCCCTGACCTGCATTGTCGGAAGCCTCCTGAGCGAGCCTGCTTGCTTCTCTGGCATTACCTGCAGTCTGTGTGACTGTAGAGGTAAGTTGTTCCATGCTTGCCGCAGTCTGTACCACAGCGGCTGATTGTTGCTCGGTTCTTGATGAAAGATCGATATTACCTGCAGCGATTTCTGCTGATGCCCTGGCAACGCTATCCACACCCTCACGGACATTAGTGATAATCTGTCGCAGATTATGGCTCATTACGCCAACCGATTGTAAAAGTAGGCCGGGTTCATCCTTTCGCTGTGTTGAGATGGTCTGTGTCAGATCGCCGGCAGAAATGCGGTTTGCTGCATCGAGTGTCTCACGCAGAGGTAAGGTAATATTTCGGGTAATCCACCAGGCGATAAATAGCGCGAAGATTACACCAGCCAGAGCAGCACTCAGCATGAAAAGGCGCGCTCTGCTTACGGTTTGAGCCGACCGCTCCTGCTGATAAATAAACATATCCGTAATGGCCGTACGTAACTCACCAGACACTCCGGACAGCTCCCTCGAGCGTAGCGCCTTATTATCGGAGAGCGCAAGATAGTTTGTTAGCAGTGCCTGTACTGTCATTATTTTCGCAGGCAATGATTCGACAATCTCAGCAGGCTTCCCTGAGTCCACAGCCATTAACGTGCTGTGGTTGTCATTTATCCTGCCTGCTATTGATGCTATCCCGTTGATACCTCCCTGGTCGGGATGTATCAGGAACGCCTGAATAGAAGAGATTAACGAGGTGAGGTCATTTCCTGTTCTCATTTCAACAAGAGCCTGCTCTGGTGAAAGTGTCGAGTTCTGAGAAGACAGAGATACCGCATCCCGGATCCGGGTAAGCTCTTCGGTATTGGCCGTTGTCAAAAGAGCCTGAGTCTTATCTTGTGCAGAGGTAAAGGCAGCGAGTGCCTCAAGATAACGACTGAAAATTCGAGTAGCTGCAGTCAGTTTTACCGTCCCTTCCTCAGCCATCTCGGCTCTCTCCAGCTCCTGCAGCTTTGCCTGAATCTTACCGACCGCGACCATATTCTTTTCAGCATATCCGCTATTGCCAGTGTACTGCAGCAGGGTACGGTTGAGGCGGGCATCACCCAAATCAATGACCATATCCACGGTCATTTTTTGAAGTTTCAGGTTTTCATGTATTTCACGAAAGCCTGTTAACCCCACGGCGGTGATGAGCAAGGCTACGGCAACGACAGCTAAAAAACCAGCTGTCAGTTTTTTCCCCACGCTTAAATTTTTTAAAAATTCAGCGCATGTAACTTTCTTTTCCATAATGGTAGTCCGTTTTTTCAATAAAGCCCACGATGCAGATAAAGGAGCCGGCTCATCTGTTATCGGAGATTTTCTTCGCTTCGTTAGTTTTTTTTACTCTCCCGCCCACATTTTAATGTAAGGATTTTGTTATTATATATTTCACTGTGTTATGATCACCTCATTTTAAGAGCTGTGCGAAAGGCTTATTAAGCCATCCCTCCAAAAACCGAGTCTTTTTATAAGATAGAAGGCGTATTACTTAGTTGAAAAAAGGATGTTCAGTTGTTTAACTTTAAACAATATATCGGTAAGAACTGTGAATATGCAATCACAGTTCTTACTGATACACCTGAAGTCATACAAACAGCAATCTCTTTTAAAAATTACATAAAATCATTAACTTAAGTTAATTATCACTTCAAGGAAGGCTCCATGACGTTGTGTCTGCGGTTAAAGATACATTTATCAATGCGCTCAATTAACTCACCAGGGAAACGTAAAAGCATCCTGAAATTCAAGAAAACCTACTGTAAGTATTTAAACTTAAACGCTTTAAAAACGTCATGGACTGAAAAGTCCAGGATAAATAAAAATGCAACACTAACTTACATTTTCCAAAGTTGTGAGTTAAAATAAGCCAAGCTTTTTTATTAACAGCTTGTTTCTATTTGGATTTTTACCATCAAAGGTTTAAGCCTTTTTTCATATCGGATGTGTTTTTATGTATTTATACAAATGATACACCCAACATTCATCTCAACTACTGGCAAAAAAATGCTTTCAGCCCTGAATTCAGACGAAGATAAAAAGAAATCAGCACTCGGACTGCTATCGGATGATGACAGCCATCGCGACGAAATCCTGGGCAAGTTTGTCGCCCTGGCAAGCCAGGTTCTGGGTATTCCGGGCAGTTTTGTTTCTGTGCTCGACGATGAATTCCAGTATATAAAAGCATCCAAAAATTTCGATCTTCGGAAAAGCACGCTTGAAGACGCTTTTTGCCGGCACACGGTTGCAAAAGGTATGGTTCTGGTCTGCCCTGATACGCTCCTGGATCCACGTTTCAGAAACAATCCGCTGACAACCGGCGCACCTCATATCCGTTTTTATGCCGGTGCGCCTCTTGTTACACGCGATGGTATGATAATTGGCACGCTCTGCGTGACAGATACGGCACCGCATGTCTTCGACAATGCGCAGGAGCAGGCGCTACAATTGCTGGCTTCTGTCGTGACAGGCTACCTGGAAGCCTGGCATTCCGCGGGATATGTTGATGTGGTGACTCATCTTCCTAACCGCCAGCGCTTGATCAGGGATTTGGAAAGGCTGTCGGGCAATCCTCTTGATATCAGTTACCGTATTATTTTGATTGACTGCATTGATATGCCAAGAGCCTATGACATGGCACGCTCTCTGGGCATTACTGCGATTGAGACGCTGCTGCGTGATATGGCCGTAATGCTAAGGCTCAGGCTCAAACTGAATACTAAAGATGTTCTTTATACCGTGGCCACGGGGCGTTTTGCACTCCTCACTCCTAATGATGGCAGGTTCTCCGCTAAAAAAATCAACTCCAGACTTCATGGGATCTGCGTACAAATCATGGATAACATCACCATCGACCTCCAAATCTCTACCGGAGACGTGAATTTCCTGCCTGGAGTGGCAACACAAAACGCGACAGAGACATTGAGAAAAGCTATCAGTGCACTTCACGAAGCTATTGTGACCGGCTCGGGATCAATGTCTTATGATGAGAGTAACGATATCCGGCACTGTTCAGATTTTTCCCTACGTAACGATCTTGCCCGCGCTCTGGAGGAGCCTGAAGGTCTTTATCTTGTATATCAACCGAAAATATCACTCAAAACGGGTAAACCGGTTGGGCTGGAAGCACTCATCAGATGGAAACATCCGGTCAGGGGTGAGCTCTCTCCGGCCGAATTTGTTCATCTGGCAGAATCAACCAGTCTGATGGGCAGGTTGACTGACTGGGTTATTGACGCAACAGTAAAACAGCTTAAAGTCTGGTCGAAAACATGCTTTGCACTACCAGTCTCGGTCAATGTCAGCGTCTCTGATATCTCTCGTCCCCGCTTCGCGGACAGGCTTGAAGATAAGTTGCTTGCAAATGGACTGCGTATGGAAAGCCTGGGTATCGAGTGTCTTGAAACAGAGAAGATACTGGAGAGCCCTCAGGCAATGGAGGGTCTGGATATGCTAAAACTTAGGGGCTTTACCATATCAATTGATGATTTTGGTTCAGGATACAGCAATATCAATTACTTACATAGTATTCCTATGGACGTTATCAAGCTTGATCGCTCTCTGATAAGCAGAATTTGTACCGATACGGCCAGCAGGATCATCGCCCGACACGTTATCAACCTTCTTAAGGAACTCGACTATGTGGTGGTCGCGGAAGGTGTTGAGGACGAAAGCACAGCAGTGTCTCTTAAAGCCCTGGGGTGCGATGAAGCGCAGGGTTTTTATTATTCCCGTCCCCTCCCTGTCCCCCTTATCGATAACTGGCTACAGTGGCAGCTCCGGAACAATTGTGTCTGAACCTTACCTCTGAACCAGCTCAATGATAAAGGTTGTTTTTCGGAGCTAAAAATTCCCCCTCATACATGGAATCCGGTTTAGGGGAGTGCGGAGAACAAGTCAATGAAACCGTAGGTCTCTTTTCGCAAGTAGGTGTGAAAATTATCTTCTGGCTATTCTCTGACGAATTATTCCACACTGTCCTTAGTTCAGTTCTTAACCGTCACGTCAATGAATTTTCGAATATCGATCCTGATGTGCCGCAGGGTGAGTGGTATCGAAAATTTTTAGTTTAAATATACCTGCTTTGATGGGAGAATCATCCAAAATAGCGTAATTCAATAACAAATGGAGCTGATGCATATTTCTGATGGATACTCGTCATCGAAAAATTAAGAGTATCAGGATATAGTCAGAAATCGATGAAAAAAGCGATAATTAGTCTTTCAAGAAGCCAATAAATTGAAAAAATCATTTCTCAAAACTTTTACAACTTTAAGTTTCCAACAGTTAGAGCTTTCGCTAGGTACGGTCAAGGATGATATCCTCTCTTACAGAGAGTTTACTTTTCTACCTAACTGATAAGTTGAATGGGGTGTGCACCGTATAATAAATAGAAACCATTTTGTACCTGGGTTGCCACCTTCAAGAATGGTAAGCATAGTTACACCCCACCTAAGATAATTCCCAAAAACACTGTCCTAACTGCTTTTACATAATTTATGAAAAAGATTGTTGCAGAACAGCTTCCAGACTCAGAAGGTCGGTTAAAGCAGAAAATATTATAATAAATGTAAGTAAAGTCAACTGCTGCATGTATCAATTTACGTGGTTGCAGTCAATTTCTATAAGTCTTACATTAAGTATACCGGCACTATCCTTTTGTTTAACAAAATTAATGGGTTTGATATGATTCTTGATGAAGAAAGAGCGAAAATTGTTGCTTTCGAAATTGGTTTCGCAGTGCTCAATCTGATAAAGGATGAAAGAAGCGTGAATTCCGAGAACATATGCGAATTACTTGAGAAAAAAAGACTATCCATGGAGAATGTTCTGCATCGGTTTGTCCTAAAAGGTACTGCTGAGCTAGTCAGAAAGGGGTTTTAAAGGATACTGACATATGCTGCGAACGCAGCTTCCTATATATGGAGAGCTGCGTCCACACTACTGGCTGTGTAGACAACCAGTAAAATGCGGCGATTCATCTCAATTTACCGCCCTTTTATGAAAGCCTGTTCAGGAGTAGAGTAATTACTGAGGCACACCGGACACGCCTGGCATCTGTTGTGGTGGTACCCCGCTCTTAACAACGCTGCAGGATAATCATGGAATGAACCAAGAAATGTCCTTAACTCGCGGGTTGGCATAGCTGCGCATCCTTGTCTGTGGATCAACCTTATCCCATTCTGGTTTTGGAGGTTGCCGAGATAGTAATAATGCATAAGAAACTCCTATGATAAACTTACCATAAGGGTAATAATGAAGGCCATCTTGCTGAATAAGATTTAGATTAAAACTTAATCAGTCAATTCTGATTGCAGCATGAAATTCATCATGAGATGCTTGATTGTGGGGGGGATATATTTCTTTATGGCAACTAAAGAATTTAATAACCGGGTTGTAATATCCATACCATAATAGTACAAAGATTAGTAAAAATGAAAGATATGTATTTTTAAGCAAGGCAGTTATTAATTATCTGGCGTGCTGGTAATATCTAATTTTGGGGGTGCGTCTAATTAGTTGAATATGATGTGTAATTCAGGATTTTGATTTTCTCTCATGGCCAACGTTAACGTTCATTGTCCAAGTTGTCAGTCTGCTCAGGTTTAACGCCACGGTCAGAACCCAAAAGGTCATGACAATTTTAGCAGCCGTAAATGCCACCTTGTGTTTCAGCTCACTTATGCTTATGAAGCACTTATGAGCCAGGTATTTAAGAGCAGATCACTGGAATGGCCTTCTGTTGACGGGGTTCGCGATACCGCCAGAACACTGAAAATTGGCATTAACACCGTCATCCGGACTTTAAAAAACTCGCGCCAAAGCGAATAATGTCTTCAACTTTTGCCCATGCTGATGTAGCGCTTATCTGCAAATTTGATGAGCTATGAGCCCGGCAGCACTTACTCTTGTGCGCGTACAAAACCAAAACAGGCGGTGTACTGGTTTACACTTTTGGTCCCCGAACTGATAAAAACCTGCCGGGAGCTACTGGCACTCCTTGCATCATTCATTATCGGCATGATCACCGGCGATGACTGTAGCAGCTATGGCCGTGAGGTGTCGAAGAATAAGCATCTGACCGACAAAATATTCACCCAACGCATTGAGCGCAATAAACCTGACGGTCCGCGCCTGCATTAAACGATTGGCTCGTTAAACAAACTTCTTTCCACGCTCAGTTGAGATCCACAAAAAAGTGATCGGAGCGTATATCAAATAACATATGTTCTACTAATTAGATGCAGTACCCAAAATAGTTCAATGATGAGTTGCCAGTACTATAATAGTCACTGACCCGGCGGCTGAATTTTCTACTCCCCCGCAGTTTAAAGGCGACAGCCTGATTGAACCTCACAGGTAATGCATCCGGAAACCACCCTTCTTTCTCGCATGGTGTGTGGTTTTGGCTTGACGTATTCATAATAAGCGTTAACCTTTGAAAGAGAATTCATCGTGAATCCCGTATATTAAAACGGCGGGAATAAGGATCTGGTATGGTTAATGAGAATATTTTGTCGCAAAAATCTATTTCAACTCCGGTGACGGTCACGAACAACGTGCGCGAACTTCGCAAAGCGGCGGGCCTGACTCAGGAGGAGGCTGCAGAACACTTTGGCTTAAGTCTGCGCGTCTGGCAGACCAAAGAGGTATCAGGTATGCATGGCGGCCTGCTGCGGCAGAAAGAGTATGAATATCTTTTGCTGCTGGCAGGCCGGCATCCTTACTTTAAGCTCAGCCCCAGAAAGTGAGGGCGGTTTTCAGGTTAAAGATTTTTTAACTCGACGCCAAGAGTCTGTTTCTGGACAACCAGATAATTTCGTAACCAAGCATATTAACATGGAGGAAATAAAATCTTTTTGGAAATGTAACCTAAAAATACATCAGAAAGACTCATGTTATTTTGATAATTAAAATAACTCACAGGCTGAAAATCACAGCTTGCAATAGATAAAATCCAATGCTATTGAATATTACTTCCCTATTTATTTCACAAGCTGCAGATTAACAATAATAACCTCTTCCCCTACGATTCTCATCTGCGGTATGAATAGTTGTTTACTGATGTCTGCTGCAAACTCTGTCACGTAGGAGTATTTGTGCAGGCAGCAACGGCTAACCAACCCCCAAGCCTCAGCTGAGCGCCTTACCCGCCGTCGGACGTATCCGGACATACACAGTACGGACAACACGTAATATTCGAGTTATGCAGGCGCGCAAACTGACAGGCCTGCCTAAGCGTCCTGAAAGAACCGAGGAAGCGCCCGTTATCTCCCCGTGCACGACAGTCTTCACGATGTACCTCGGTAAGGAATGGTGCACGTTTGCGTCTGTTAAGATAACAGCGCATGATTCTCTCCTGATAATAACTTTTCAGTTGCCAGAATATCATAGGCAATGGCCTGGATCAGGAAGCTCCCCATGTCCCTGCCACCTTAACTTAGTGCACTGACTGTACGAGTTTCCCAGGCGCAAGGCGTGGCATTGCCGCCTACACCGGCAACTCTTGATATGTGTAAGGGCTCTACCTGGGAAATGGGAGATATCCTACACTAAGACAGTTGCTTGGGCAGGGATGATTTGAGCGTGTAGTAGACTTGGACGTTTCTATACTCTTCACCCGGATGAACATTCAGAACCCGACAGTTTAGACGAACAGGCCAGTATTGGCTGTTGTCGCAGATAAAGGCGTAGCTCATACGGGCAGTTTTGTGAAGTACGCGCGGTTTGTTTAAATATCTCTTGCCTCAATAACTGCTTCAGTTTTATCTGGAGCCGCCGCTTTTCAGACTGATTATCGGACTGCGCGTGAGTGGTTGATGAATCGGGATCGTACTTATTTACCCAGGCATAGAGGCTGTAAGTGGTGATACAGGACAGGTGGCAACGCTTGCGATGAAATGGCCGTGATCAACAACCTGTTTAACCGCTTCGCTCGTGAACTCTTCAGGATAACGCTTACCGCTTATGGGCACCTCTCTTTTCATGACTCTGAGGTGTCTGTTAAACCCGTGGAGATTCAGTTTTACTCCCATTGGCCTTCGCCGTCCTTTTGCAGTTGTTATCAGTTGGTCGCGGTAGAAGACATTTTGGGAAATAATAGGATAATATAAATGTTGTACGGCAGCTCAGCGAACTGATCTGCTTTTAAATCAATATTTTTTTGGAGAAGTGTCAGTATGGAATACTATGGGCTTGTGTTAGTAAAGTTCATTATCGGCTTTGTGATCGTCATAACCCACCTTAATCTGTCAGGAAAAACACAGTTGTCCCAGATGACACCGATAGACTTTATTGGAAATTTTGTTCTGGGTGGGATAATAGGGGGGGTCATTTATAGTGACTCAATTCCATTATATCAATTTATACTCGTACTTCTCATTGGCGTATGCCTGATTTCTTTACTCAACGCGACAAGCAAGCACATCCCTTTTTTCCGAAACGTGACTATAGGCCAGCCCATCCCTATAATAAAGAAAGGGAAGTTTCTGGTCGACACGATATCTAAAAAAAAGAACAAGATAGACATCCTTAGTGTCTCATCTCAGTTGCATGCACAGGGTATTCACTCCTTTCAGGAGATTGTCTATGCTCAGATTGAACCCAACGGGCAGATAACTGCAGTCCGCGACGGATCTGAAATGCCATCCGTTATCATTATGAAAGATGGCAAAGTCCGGGAATGTGCGCTCAGTGATATTGAAAAAGATGCACGTTGGCTCGAAGATGAACTGGAAAAGGTTTCTGTGACCTGCGAGGATGTTTTCATCGCTGAGTTCTGGAATGGGCGATTAACGTTCATTCTGAACGATGGGGAAGTAAAAAAATTACATCCATAAACTTATTTATTATAATGGCTCAAGATAAGTTATGGTGTCATCCTGCTTTCGGCTATGCACTTCTCGAAGCTGACATCGATAAACTGCCAGCTCCGGCTCTACCGTAACAGTTAATGAGACCTTTAGGGGACTATCATTACTTATATTACACAAACGGTCTGGCAGAAACTGATACGTGATATGGCATAAGTGACAGAGCCGTCCAGATCAGACACAAACCCTTCATCCTGGCAATGAGCAGCAACGACAGGGCTGGCCATCTCGGGAGGAATCTGACGCGTGCGGGATCATTGCAGTTTTCAGCAGACAAAAGGCCTGCGGATAAATCCGCAGGCCTTTTTATTTATGCTGAATTAGGAGGCGAACAACCATCAGAGAAAGGGCCGGAATGCCGGCGTGATGATTATGCCCTCCGATTTCTTTCAGGCCCTGAGTTTCCGGTATGCAGGGTGGGTATTCACCCCCCACCAACCGGCCAGCGCACTAACAACAGCCCCCACCAGAAGAGCGATAAATGACCACAGTGCAATCTTTGCAGCTGCGCTGGCGGCCTCGTATGCTTTCTCTTTTGCCTGCTCTCTGAAGTCTTCGTACTGCGCCTTCGCATCGTTCAGATTGCCCTGAAGCTGAGTCATGCGATCGTTGACCTCCTGAACGGTTTTGTCATGCGCCTGAGTGAAGTTATCTACGGCCCTCTCCGCCTCTTCCGGTGACAGATTAGTATTTTCTGTCAGCGCCTTTTTCACCTCATTCCTGTCGACACCTTTGCTGACCGCTTCCGCCCGGGATTTCAGTTTACCGCTAAGTGTATCAACAATGGCGTCGCTGTTGCCGGGGTTGACGGCCAAATCTTTAACCGAAGCCGCAATGTCGCGCCCGGCAGCCTGAAGCTGGGACTGCAGAAACTCAGGCTGAAGTTCTTTGATGTTGCTGTTGCGCAGTGCCTCCAGTACCGTTTTGTCCATCTGTGGAAGCGTAAGCTGAGTATTCAGTCCGAGTCTGTCAGCGATATTCTGAGCGAAATCTACTGTTGCGCCAGGGACTTTACCTGCGGCGCTGCCCAGCCCGATCACCGCAGAACCTGTGGCAGATGCTGCCGCGCCAACCGCGCTTCCCGCCATGTGCAGAATGCCGCCAGCGGCGGAGAAGCCCAGGACAGAAGCGACAAGCAGGGATGTGGCCCATGAGAGAAATCCATGGATGGTTCCATCCGCACCCGCCAGCCTGCCGGCCACAAAACCGCCGCAGGCCAGGCTCAGTACGATTGAGATAACTGACCAGACCAGAAAAGCCTTGTCGGCACCGTTAATCATATCGTCAGACTGCGGTGAAAGCAGTGAAAAACCCAGGCTGGTCCCAAGCGTGGTCAGCAGCAGAGAAACTGCCAATACCGTTACCACACCAGCAATGATGCTCCCCCACGAGACACGCCTGCTTAGTTCCGTTTGTTTTACAATTTCCATTATCATCTCCATTTAAAATCTTATGAAAAGGTGGGATTCATCCACACCCGGCTCAATCTTAGTAAAAATATGTGCTGCCGAAGTCAGTTAGCCGAAACAGCCATCATCTGCCCTGTAGGATGAGGAATGTGCAGTGCGGCAGACCGTACAGACCGCTAGACGTTGCAGACGAGACGCTCACTCACTTTGTCGTACAAAAGCTGTTTTTTGGTTCTGTCACTGCTCACTAGCCACTCAAAGCGAATCGGTATAGCGACGTGTTCATGGTCTTTATATCAGTGAGAAATGCATGCGTGTCAGACATCGTCCGGACATAATTTGTGGCAACTCCAACGACGGCGAGGGCATCATTAATAAAAAGTGTCCGGGCATGCTGGTCGCCTTTTTTGTCATACCTATCTAAGGCTGACTAATATCTGTACAAACCGCTCTGCAAAAGTTGTGGCGCTGTGTGCTACGGCTTTCCGGCAGGTCGGGGCTCTTATCCACAAGCTTATTGCCTGTTTTTCAACCGCAGCTGTGGATAAATTCGCTGCGTGCCTGCCAGGAGGGGGCCCTGAAACCGACAAACAAAAAAGCCTGCGGATATTTCCGCTCACATTGATCCTAAAGAAGCGATTCAATCTGCTGCCCGGCATGCCATATCGTGAGAACCACAAGGAGCCTTAACGCTTTGCTCTCCGCAGGTCGGTTGATGATTTTAACGATTTGCTTTGCTATGGAAATCCGCTCCTTAAAGGGCCTCAACGATCATCGCCACCCATCGTCTGGATGGTCGATTGATTCAACAAAAAAATTTGAAAGATGCAAGGCCCGGCCTTTTTTCGAATATCAGCAAGGTCGTTTTATGAACGTAGCACGCCTGCGGCGTGAGCGGCGCTGCTCCGCAGCTTCGGGTGTTCGCATGACCGGCGCTCCGTTTTATACTCGGTCTCATGTATATCCCCCGCCCCGCTAAACTCCTCTTCACCGTAGATGACGGCTGGAACCGCTACCTCGAAAAACACGGCGACAGCATCAGCCAGTGGACCCGCCTCTGTGTTGAGCGCATGCTCGCCTGCGGAACCTGCGCCATGGGCGTACGCCGTTACTGCTGCGCCTCGCCGGACTGCACACACTCACGCTTCTTCTGCCAGAGCTGCAAGTCCAGGGCCTGCAGCGCCTGCGGCATGAAATCAACTGAGCAGTGGATAGCCGAACAGCAGCACGTGCTGCCCGACTGCGACTGGCAGCACATCACCTTTACCATGCCCCACCTGCTGTGGCCCTTCTTCAGCAACAACTGGCCCCTGCTCAACGACCTGTTCCGCTGCGCCACCCGCGCCATGCTGAAGTGGGCACGCCGGCAGGGTATTGAGGTCGGTATCTTCTGTGCCCTGCATACTTACGGCCGCCAACTTAATCAGCACCCGCACATCCACGTTTCCGTCACCCGCGGTGGGCTTGACGTTAAGCACGGCGCCTGGCGCAGCCTTTTCTTCAGAAAGAAGGCCGTTGAGGAAATCTGGCGGGGGGCCGTTATCCGCCTGCTGCGCGACAGCTATGAGCGGGTCAGTCCCGGCACCCTGCCGGGCCTGGGCCACATCCGCGATGAGCCCCAGTGGCGGCGTTACCTGAAGGCACAGTATGGCCGGCACTGGAAGGTACATTTCGCGAAGAAGACCCGGGGAGCCTGGCACAGCGTGAAGTACCTGGGACGCTACCTGAAGCGCCCGCCGGTGTCGGCTTCACGGCTGCGACACTATGCCGGCGGCGCGGTGGTCCACCATTACCTCGATCACCGCACGGGAAAGCATAAACGCCAGACGCTGAGTCAGGAAGAGATGATCGGCCGCTATATCAGCCACGTTCCGGCACGGCATTTTAAAATGGTGCGCTACTCGGGCTTTCTGGCCAACCGCAAGCGGCGGACGCTGCTGCCGAAGGTTTACGAAGCGCTGGAAATGACGGTACGGGAAAAACCGAAACGCCCCGGGTTCGCGGTGCTGATGAAAGGCTTCCTGGGTACGGACCCGTACCAGTGCATCCTCTGCAAAGGCCGGCTGCGTTTTGCCGGCGCCGTGGCAGGTGAGCACGCCACAAAAATGCTCTCAGACAGGCTGCAACAGATGGCGAAAAAACGATGGCTGCGGATGCCTGAGCGGGATCGGTGCGCCTGAAAAAAGGGTTTCAGGTTAAAAATACGGCGAAGACAGTATTTTTACATCAAAGCCCACGCAGATCAGCAGCAGTAATGGCGTAGGCGGTGTCACTTTTCATGGTCAGGTGCTCCCAAGAGGAGCGATTCAATCTCCTAACCATCGAGCAGGAGCGGAAGGAAGACCTTGATGAGATCGTGGCGGTAATACGTTCCTACATGAAGTAACTTTCCTACCCCTTGCAGAGTCGGGCTCCATTTCTGCAATCTGAAATCGGCCGTGGGACCCGTAATGCTGCCTCTGCAGATTCGGGGCATTGCCCGATGGTTTTGCCATTTAGCACAGACGGATTGGTGATCCGGCTTACAGGAAAAGCCAAAAGAGACTGAAAGGGCTTTATGCTGATGTCTGCTGTTCGCTCATAACAGTCATTCAAGTCTGAACTAATACTGTAGATTTTCCATTCCACATAAATCATAGCCTTAGCACGAGAGTGATGACGGCACTGGAAGAAATGACGCCACGCGTCGAGCAGTATTCCATCGATGAGATGTTCCTGGACCTGACCGGCATCGATGGCTGTGAGGACTTTGAACACTTTGGCAGGCGCCTGCGCAAGCACGTGCTGGCCACCACGGGACTGACCGTTGGCGTCGGCATGGGACCGACAAAGACCCTGGCGAAATCCGCGCAGTGGGCAGGCAAGGAGTGGAAGCAGTTCCGCGGCGTGCTGGCGCTCACGCCGGGCAATCCGAAACGCACTGAAACGCTGCTGGCAAATCAGCCCGTGGAGGAAGTCTGGGGCGTGGGCCGTCGCATCGGCAAAAGGCTGAACGTCATGGGCATCACCAACGCCCTGCAGCTGGCGCGCGCGAACCCGGCCCTCATCCGCAAAGACTTTAACGTGGTGCTGGAGAGAACCGTGCGCGAACTGAACGGCGAATCCTGTATTCCGGTTGAGGAACTGCCACCGGCCAAACAGCAGATTTGCTGCTCGAGGTCCTTCGGTGAACGCATCACTTCGAAGGTGGCCATGCAGCAGGCACTCTGCCAGTACGCGACGCGTGCGGCAGAAAAACTCCGGGGAGAGCGACAGTTCTGCAGGCGTGTCTTCGTTTTTATACGGACGTCGCCCCATGCCGTCGGAGAGGTATTTTACGGCAACTCCGCAGGCGAAAAGCTCTGCATACCGACTCAGGACACGCGCGACATTATTGAAGTAGCCATGCGCAGCCTGGATCGTATCTGGCTGGAAGGCCGGCGTTACATGAAAGCCGGGATTATGCTGGATGACTTCACACCAGACGGCGTCTCTCAGCTGAGTCTTTTTGGAGATGCACAGCCCCGGGCCAACAGTGAGCAGCTTATGAAGGCGCTTGATGGTATCAATCAGTCCGGGCTGGGCAACGTGTGGTTTGCAGGTCAGGGAATAAGTACCGAATGGAAGATGAAGCGGGAAATGCTTTCACCGGCATGGACAACCCACTGGGATGACATTCCGGTTGCACATGTCAGGTAGAAGACCTGTAAGCATAGTGTCCACCGATTTGATGGACACTATCACGTTAAACACCGGACAGGGTTTCTTGATGTACCTGCCAGCAGGCAGACCGAAGCAAACAGAAACTTAAATGCGTTTAATCGTAAAATCTTAAATGCAGAATTACTCTTTTCCGTATTTACTGTACAACAGCTCACGCACTTCATCAGCAATCTTGGCCCCTCTCAGGGCGCAGGATGACTTGATGGCTTTATGGAGACTCTCCGGAATATCGATAGTGAGTCGCTTCATTTTCTCGACAGGGAGTGGTTCTTCTTCAACAGAGCGGCTTTCTACCCATGCATCCGCGCTGGGAGCAGGTTTGGTTGGCTTGGCACCGAAAGTCACTTTTTTTACACTCATGTTATTGCTCCAGAATCTCGTTAACCAGGGCACGTATCTCTTTAGACGCTGCGGAATCAGGTTCAAGTTCGAATACCGCCTTACCGACCGCAGCTGCCTCAGCAAAAATCACGCGCTGTGAAACCGTGGCTTCCAGCACCGGTGTTTCATAGGTAGACAGCGCCTCACCCACATCGCGGCCGATCGCAGTATTTACGATTTTACGATTAACCGCAAATACAGATTTAAGGGTTTCTTTATAGATTCTGGCTTCATGGATCAGCGTGACAACTTCTTGTGCCGCCCAAACGTCATATGGACTGGGCTGGACGGGGATCACGACCAGGTCTGCAGCCATGATGGCAGAACGGGCAAGATCCGTGACGCGGGGTGGGCCATCGATAACGATATGATCATAATCCTCGGTAAACTTGCCAATATCCTTGTGCAGAGTTGCGCGCGGTAAACCCAGCACCGGGAAAGCCGACTCTTCTTCCCTTGCTGCCGCCCAGTCCAGGGCACTGCCCTGAGGATCAGCATCAAGCAGCAACACACGCGCCCCATCCGCCGCCAGTCTTGCGGCGATATTCACGCTGAGTGTGGTTTTGCCAACCCCACCTTTCTGGTTCAGTACAGAGATAATCATCAGGCTCTCCTGGTATGAGTAATTACGATTTTCAGTAAAATCACATTTCCGCAAAATAACAATTACGATTCAATTGCAGTGTATGCATAACCGGGGACGAGGTCAATACTGAAATCATTAAATGCGTTTTTCTGTGAAATCGTATTTGTACTTACCAGTAAACACGATTGACAGCTATCTTGCGCCAGGCAATGCCAACAGCCTCCGTGCCTCATCGGCCGGAAGGGAGAACTCCAGATCCGGCGTGACGTCCAGCGCAAAGATCTTCGTATAGACTTCTGTGTTTTCCAGTCGCTTGTGGCCCATCAGCGCCTGCACCTGCTTGATGTGCACACCGCTCATCAGCAGATGCACCGCATAGCTGTGCCTAAACGTATGGGGGGTAATAGGGCGTACCGAGAAGGTTACACCATCCTGGGCGGCACGATGGACCGCCGCCCGCAGCCAGTTGCGCGGTGTTTCCTGGCTGGCCACATCCCACATCGGGGTCGCCCGACGCTGCAGCAATTTGAACGTGGCAAAGTATTCCTGCAGCCGGCGCACATAACCGGCATCTGGCAATGGCACCGCCCTAAACGGGGCCACCCAGAGCTGTTGCTCTTCCCTGGTCGGTCGCCTACGCGGACGGGGCACTCGCTGCTTCAGGGTGCGAAGTCGCACGAACGGCAGGTCGGAGTTGAAGAACATATCACCCGGCGTCAGCGCCAGCGCTTCGTTGATACGGGCACCGGTATTCCACAGCGTTTCAATCAGCATGCGCTGGCGCAGATCAGGCAGGTAGTCGAGCAATACCGCAATTTCCGGCGCAAGCAGGTAGCGAGGCACATCAAGATCGGCAGCAATGGCCATTTCGCGTAGCCGGACGGCACGCGCAAAACCGCCAGGCAGACTGATCGCGCTACGTGAATTCTGTCCCATCTCGAGGGGGATATACTCAATTTTTCATTCTCCGCACGCTGTGCTTTTTTTGCCCTACAAAGGCCGCTATCTCACGCTGACACCCTCGACGATCGCCTAGTCAGCGCACAATGCACTATTGTGCTGTGTCAGCCCCGGCGCAGTGAAGCCGAATAAATCAGTGATCGGTCAGGACAGCATCGCATAAAAGTTGGGGAAAAAACGGATAGAGCGTAAAAAACGTAACCTCAATTGGAGCCAATGTGCACTGGCTTGGCGAAAGGGAAGTAGAGATAGGCATTAACCATCTGTTACAAAAGGGTAAATGTGCCATATGCCGGCCGGGCCGGGCGGTTGGGGAGTCCAGCGGAAATCCCCAACCAGATCGGTGTCAGCTGTCGCCTGGTTCCTGACGCAATTTTTTTCGACAGATAACGGAATACTTCCCGTCGTCACGGAGCGACCATTCGACGATGAATTCCCTCTCCTGCAGGGCGGACATAAAGGATTCAGCTTCATCACGGTTGCTCAGTGCCAGCGTGGCCGTCTGCTGACTGAATAATTTTTTATATTCTGATTCATCTAACTCAGTCACAAGGTCTGAAATCTCCGACCTGCGAATATCTGTATAAACCAGAAGGTCGATTATAAAACTTATTTTCTGACTGTCATTACGCGATAGTTTAATCATCCCTTTAATCACGTCACTGGATAGTTTTAAACTGTCCAGGAAATTCTCATTATACGTAGTGTTATATTTCAGCAGCAACTCCGCCTTTTCCTTCACGCTGAAATCAGCTGAACGGCATATCTTCGTCAGTAGTTCTTCCAGGAAGGCATCGCCACCATCAGCACGAAGATAAAGGTCCGTATCACTCAGGAACTCATCTTTATACTGCTTGAACCAGCTCAGGAAAGTTTCGCATTCAGCATCATCGGTTAGCGAGCCGAACCGGTCTGTTGCCTTTATGAATGATTCAGCATTCAGAGTGACCCTGTTGTTTTCTATGATCCGCCGGAAATTACTGAAGCTCAGCTTTTCATCCCAGCATTCAATATTAATATTTAAAGATTTAAGAACTGCACCATATGCAGAATCGTTGAGTTCATCATTGCAGATGACTTTCCTGTACAGGATTTCATATTTATCTCCGTCAGTGAGTTCAACATGCTGGCCGCTAAGGGTCAGTGCATGCTTCTCAATATAGCCGGTCAGGACGGGCATGTTACACTCTTCAGACATATAGGCGAGCAGAGACGGCCATCCCGGTTCAACATGATCATACCGGTAGAACAGATCGTGCCAAGAAAGTCCGTCAGCCTCCACGTCGACGTCCTCTCTGAAAAGGGCCAGGTCCGGCACGGAAAACCGCATTTTTTCCAGGATCTCAGCCTTGACCTCACCGCTCAGGGAAGGGTGCAGTAGCAGACTGACGATTGTTTCGCTGTTTTCCTCTGAGCCGATGAATATCTCGCGGGCAAAAATATCAATATTTGAATCAATATGTGCTTTAACATTTTCCAGGTTAAAATCAGTGACCAGTGAGAGTGGCCGGGCATCAACATTCTCACGTGATACCTTATCATCGGATATCAGACCCGCGACCACCGCCCTGTAGTTGGCTTTGTCAAAGCTATACATCTTATTATCAGCGATGAAATGTAAAGCCCTGACCTCCATATCTGTTACCGGCAGGATAATGTCATCGTAGACTACCCCGAGTTTTTTTATGTTGTCGAGGAACGGCTGAAACGTATCATAATTCAGATGAGAGATCAGCTGGTGTCCCCTGTTTTCAACAAACTGCCTGTAATGTTCTCGATCCCCTGATGTATCTGGCTCCACAAACGCAATCATATTTATGATAATTTTTGTTTGTATCACATCTGACTCTCTTCCCTCAAGAAGGGACAGCATTCTGTCAAGATAGCGATTATTTTGTAGAGAGAGAACAATAAATTCTGAAAAGGTATCCTGCTGAGTGAATTTCGACGCCAGAACATCGAATACAGAAATAACTTCATCGACATTTTTTTCGAAAATCTTTGAGATCATGCCAGAAAGACACTGCATATTCACTGCGTTTAGGTTATTCATCATATAAGCCACAAGCTGATGATGAATGGCTCCTCCCCGGTAAATGTAATTCTGGTCGACCAGTTCTGAAAGCACATCTTTTTCATTATCGAGAGAAAATTTGTCATTTACATCGTTACAACCCATAAAACGGCCTACTGCTTTAATATAATCATTATCATTAACAGAGATTGCTCCTTCATGAAATATGGACCGGAACCTCATGTAATCCTGCATGATATAGCCATTCGTCAAGAGGTAATAAAGAACCTCAAAACCACCACGGAGAAAACCAGCGCTAACAGTCTCAAGTTGCTTTTCATCAAGAAAATCCGGGGAATTACATTGTTCTATGTAATGCTCCGCAATTTTGCTAAATTTTTTTTCTCCGATAAGTGTCGTTAACTCTGCAAGCGTGATAGAGTTTCTGGTACGTATCTCCTCCTTTACTTCCTCCAGTTCAATTGCGGTTTTTTTGTATTCCTGCATCCGGTCTGAAGAAACCAGTCTTGATCGTTTTTCATATTCATCAATGATATTTCCGGCTTCGATTTGAAAATAATGGTATCTATTGTAACTTTGTTCATAATAACCGATATAAACAGGATCATTGCTACTGAAAAATTTTACGAACCCATGTACATTTTCATATAAATTCCCCGGTGTGGCATTACCAGTTCCCTGACGGCCTCCATATTGGTCGTGGGCAAAATGTATTGCTGACCATAGTTCCTTTGAAATATACCTGCAGATAATTTCCATTCTTACATCAGCAGATGATGATGCTGACTCTTTTTTTAATTTTTCGAGTTTAGCAGAAAGATTACTTTCCCTTTCATTTAAAGAAGAAAAATAGTTTTCATGCAGTTTTTTTAGGCAGTAATCTTTTATAAAAGAATACAAAACCCCTGCTTTCTTGTCAATTAAACTATAATCCTGCGCGTAGATATTTTTGTAAAAAATAACCGCAAAAATCTTCGCTTCATTTTTATTTTCATCAACCATTCGCCTGAATAAATTAAACTCATTGGCAATATTATGTAGTGAACGCATATCTGTAATATACAGAGACGTTTGCTTAAGAAGCACATCATCCTTAACGGGGAAATCTTTTAGTTTATTTTTCAGATGGGTATAGGCATTTCTGGCATCCAGCACGGGTACAACAGGAACGATGAAATCAAAAAATTTAGTGCGTATATCAGCTCCGAGAAAAATATCATCCCGACAGGCATAGAGGAATCTTACAGGATCATTCTTAAGGTTATTGTTTACTATCTGGTTTATCTCCCTCAGCTTCACGAAAACTTCCGTATTACCAAGCCTGTCCAGATCTTCAAATACCACGATTTTACTCTTTGAACGGGAGAAGAAATAGACAATTTCGTCGAGACAGTTGTTGAGCAGTGAGGATGACTCCTGTTGAGCCATCTCTGCACTCGCCTGAAGAAAAGCTATCTTGCTTAGTTTTAATTTTTTATCAAAGAAACCAACCTTTGACGCCACCCTGACGATACAAAACAAGGTTACCAACACCAGTGCGGTACTGCACCATAAACGCTCAGGATAAGCATCATTTACAAGAGAAATGGTCGCCTCATTCACACTGAAGAATGATAGAATTTTTTTTGGAAAAACGGATAAACACAAACAAAATAACGGAACCACTATGCTGATGGATGTTCCAAAAAGTGAAATAACGTGTTTTATATCTCTGTTCTGAATTCTGTCAATCCGAGAGTCGGGAAGATTATCCTTATTTTCTTTATAGAGGATCTGCTGAAGAATGCTTAATTCAATTTCAGCATTCTCTGGGGGGTGGGCGTCTTTCTTTCCTGACATTGAAAAATCTGCCAGGGACACATTGATGAAGTCTTTTTTCAACCTGGCATTTAGATAAGAAAGTATCACAGTACTTTTTCCTGCTCCATAAGGACCGGTAATCGCGATATTTCTCACATCTTTCTTTAAAAAAGCGAAATCAAGGGCCTTGAAATACTCCTTCATACTGTCATTCGTTATTATCTTTGGTGTCAGTGCATCATAGACTTCTTCATTCTGGTTTTCTGTGGCATCCTGATTGCGCGTATCTGAGTTCAAATTACCGAAGAAATTTTTTATACGTTCCAGCATTGTCATTTCCGTTCCTTATGGCTGGCAGACATTCCGCCCGGTTTTATGCTAACTTCTATCTTCATCAATCATCATATATTAGTTTTTCGAGCTGATTCAGCAACTGCCCGTGATAATATAGAAAGAAGTAATAGACACAGGCTATCAGCCAATGAAAAAGAAGAACAGCACACAAACACCCCATGACGCCACATTCCGGCAGTTTCTGACTCAGCCGGATATTGCCCGTGATTTTATGGAACTCCACCTGCCCGCAGAACTGCGCGCCATCTGCGATCTCAGCACGCTGAAGCTCGAATCCGGCTCGTTCGTCGAGGACGATCTCCGCCAGTACTTCAGCGATGTTCTTTACAGCCTGAAAACTGCTGCCGGTGATGGCTACGTTCACGTGCTCATCGAGCATCAGTCTTCGCCCGACAGGCACATGGCTTTTCGTCTGATACGCTACGCGGTGGCGGCCATGCAGCGTCACCTGGAGGCCGGGCATAAAAAGCTGCCCCTGGTGATACCGGTGCTGTTCTATGCGGGTAAACGCAGCCCGTATCCCTACTCCACCCGGTGGCTGGATGAGTTTGACGACCCGGAGCTGGCAGGCCGACTCTACGGTGGTGCCTTCCCGCTGGTTGACGTTACCGTCATTCCTGATGACGAAATCGCAGACCACCGCAGCATGGCTGCCCTGACCCTGCTGCAGAAACATATTCACCACCGGGACCTGGCAGAACTGGTTGAACGACTGGCGCCCATTTTACTGGCCGGTTACCTGTCTTCATCGCAGGTGATTTCGCTGGTACACTATATCGTACAGGCTGGCGAAACATCCGACGCTGAAGCCTTTGTACGCGAGCTGGCACAGCGTGTGCCGCAACACGGAGACGCACTTATGACCATCGCACAACAGCTTGAACAGAAGGGCATCGAGAAGGGCATTCAGCTCGGTGAACAACGCGGCCTTAAGGAGGGGGAGCGCCAGGCAACCCTGAAAATAGCCCTTACCATGCTGCAGAACGGCATTGACCGCAGTTCCGTCATAAAAATGACAGGTCTGACTGAAGACGACCTGGCGCAACTCCGCCACTAATCATCCTTTTCTGACACTCCCTGTCTGGCTATCAGCGTAAACTGGTGAGGCAGGGAGTCATCCTGTGCTGACGCTGCCTGCCAGCCACACTCGTTAAGCAGCGCCACCACGTCATCAACGTTGCCCGTCAGATGTGCTGTCAGCGGGTTTATCTGCCTGCCATTTTCGTCAAAAGCGACATCGAGGCGGGTGCGTGACAGGTAAATACCGTTCACGCTGGCACTGAGTTCCACAGCATATCTGCCTGACCACTCCCTGTCGCTCAGCAGACGGTAGTTCCAGAGCATATCTTTCGCCGTTTCCAGCGCATAGGTCAGCCGGAACAGATCGTTTTGCTCAGACAGTTCGCCGGTGCAGGAGCGCCAGAGGTAATTCAGTTTGCTGGCCAGCTTCGCGCCTACGCCCAGCTGGCGCCCCTGTTTCAGCAGCCATTCGATATCAGGTGTAACATCACGCGAGAAACGACGCTGCTTCAGCGCAGCCGCCAGCCATCGGGTGATAAAGAGGTTTTCCTGCGCCGGCGAAAGAACGCCACCATCCTGTCTGGCAAGTGCAAGCGCTACCAGCGCGCACCATGCCAGATGGCCCGATTTTTCTGTCACAGCCACGTTGGCTAACTCCCTGTATAAAATATGGGGTTCTACCCGGGAACCGTCAAAATTCCGTTACGTCATTAGCAGGTCAGGCGCGAGCGACTTCAGCCTCCCTCACCGGCGACCGCCATCTCCACCTGCTCAATGGCGAGGCGCAGCGGCAGATACTCGCCGCCGGGCAAACCTGAAAAGACGGCCTCCAGCTTTTTCAGCTCCGCAAGCAGTGCAGGAGCCGATGTTTCGTCACCGCGCAGTGCAATCCTGAAGCAACAGCTTCCCAGAAGGCAGCACGCCATGTGCCAGCTGTCAGGAGTACGGTCAAAATCCGTCATCAGTGCTCCGGCTTTCCGTTCGCCGGTCCTGTTTCCAGCTGTTTAATGGCCAGCTGCAGTGAAAGTGCACCCGGACCTGCAGAGTTCTGCTCCGATGCCAGCGCCTCTTTAAGCGTGGACGTAAGCGCTGCACGCAGAGGGGCTTCGCCCCGCGCCATCATCCTGAAGCAGAGTTCGCCCACCATAAAGCTGGACTCCAGTGATAACCAGTCTCCGGTTATCTTGTGGCTGTCGTCGTCAAAATTGTCATCCTTCATGACTTCCCCCTGTCCGTCACCGCCGGTCTGTGTTCGGATAATAAGCCTGTCCGTGCTTTGAGGTCCAGCGTAAGAATATCAGCGGTGGCCGGATGTTTTCCCATGCGCGTCAGCGCCCTTCAGTGCTCTGGCAGGGCCAGCAGGTTGTGGAGCATCGGGTCATCGCCGTTCACCGGCTCACGACACCACCCCGAACGCTTCAGCAGCACGTCCAGCCCGGCGAGGTTCCCGCTGATGCGCGCGGGAAGCGGGTAACGCTGTTTTCCCCCGTCATCAAACCCGTTTTCCAGGGCTGCCCGGTTAATGTAGATTCCCGACACGGCGGGATTCAGGCGTATCCTGTTGCGCCCGCTCCACTCCTTCTCCGACAGGACCATGTACACCCACCCTGTCATCCTCACCGCGTTCAGCGCATGCTGCAGGCGGTAAAGGTCGTTCTGCGCCTCCAGGCTGCCACTGCCGGCGCGCCAGAGGTAGTTCAGCTTGCCGGGCAGGTCGGCATGCACGCCCTTTCCCCTTCCCTCCTTCAGCAGCCAGCTGATGTCGCTGGCCAGCTCCCTGCTGAACCTGCGCTGTTTTTCCGCCAGCGCCAGCCACCTGACCAGAAACAGGTTTTCCTGCGCCGGCGAGCTGACCTCTCCGTCAGCGCGGGCGTTCTGCAGGGCCACCAGTCCGCACCAGGCGAGGTGGCTGGCGCTGAGGTTTCCGTTATCCATTCATTCGTCCTTTCGGTTAATCAGAGTGCTTTCAGGTAATTGTAAACGTGAACCGGGAACCTGAAAACCCGGCTGCCTGCAGAGGGGCGAGCAGTGCGCAGCCCCTCACCGGATGCCGCGTCAGCGGCATGGAGGCGCCATATGCGGTTAAGGACGGCACGGATGCCACCGGGCGCCGTCAGCCCGGCGAAGCCGGTTACGGGCCTCACGGTGCCACAAACCCAACCCTTCCCTGCCAGACGCCCTTAAGCAGCGTTCTTACAGCGACGAAGAAGCCTGCCGGTCGGAGACAAAAGAGAGCTTCAGCGACACCTTCCAAAGCGATAAATCAGATAGTTACAACACCCGGCATCAAAGCCACACGGTTCCGGGCCTCTGGCCCGGGGCGGCGCGGCTTTGCAGCTGGGCTGATGTGGCGTGAGTGCGGTGCGTCACGCCTGCCCCTTTTCTTCTGCCCCGGGGGTCTTTTCCGGGGAGCTATTTCTGTCTTTCTGACCAGACGTGAGGGTTTTCAGACCGGTGGGGTGTTTTGCTCTGAGCAGAGCGAAGAGAGCTACCCTGAAGCCTTGCGCAGCAGGCTCCGGGTACTCTTTCTTTAGAAAGCATGTTTTGTTCAGAAGTAACGTTCGAAGTTAACGGTACCTGCTGAGGGGGTTTCGAAGCTAATCAGGCTCAGGTGTGAAGTTGGTCGTGCTGTTCGAAGTTAATGGTGAGCCTGTCGAGTTGTCGTGGCGATACCGATGCAGGTGAAGGCGGAAACGGGCGGAAAAAGGACGTCAGGGAGGGGTTCTGGCCGGATTGCGCGCAGGGGTGCTCCTGCCGGGCATCCGGAAATACCAGCATACGACGCGCGGAGGCCGCGGGGAGGGAGGCGTGGTGGATGTACGGCGGATATTACGGCAGCGGGACGCCGGCTCGCTCCAGCAGCAGACGGTAGTATTTCTCGGCGTCCGTCACGTTCAGCTGCGGATGCTCCGCCCTGACGGACTGCTCCAGCTTCATCTGCACGGCCATGGTCAGCTCGCCGCCCGCGGCGTAGCGGCGCCAGGCGTTCCGGTAGCGGTCGCTGCCCTTAGCCGGGCGCAGCTGCCGCAGGTTCGCGGCGTGGCCGTCCAGCGCGCGCTCGATGTCGGAGGTCACGCGCTCCTTTTCGGCGCGCAGTTCGGGGCTGACCACCCAGCGCTTTATTTTCTTCAGGCGGTTCTTCAGGGAGTGATGGCCGTCGATATTGATGCCCAGGCGGGCCATTTTGAGCTGGTGACGGGCGTACTTGTCGCGCAGGGACTCGGCGATGCCCGAGGCTACCGCCCACTGGCGGTACCTGTGCAGCCAGGTCCGGATGTCCTCCAGGGACATGCCGCGCGAGGTAAAGAAGGATTCGGTCAGGAAGATGCGCATCGGCTTGTTCTGGCCGGAGTCCGCATCGCGGTCGCGGTGAACCACCACGTAGTCCAGCTGCTCCAGCACGCGCAGCGCGTTCAGCAGCACGTCGTAAGCCTTGCGGCCGCTCTCGTAAACGTGAAGAACGCCCATGCGGCGCGCCATGTCCTCAACCGGAAGCATCACTTCAAACATGTACTCACTGTCCGGGCTGTAGTCGCAGTTTGCGGCCAGCACCAGAGACAGGGCGCTCAGGGCCTCGCGGCTCTCGGAGCGTGCGGTGATGCGCATCGGCTTTGGGCGAAACGTGCGGTCGAACATGCGGCTGTAGGGGGTGTACCCCTTCTGACGCAGGGCTATCAGGTCGGCATTGCGGCACCAGTCGTGATGGCGGATGCAAGCCACGACCTTTGACGCCATGCCGCGTGGGGTTTTTCCATTGAATTCAGGCTGATGATTACGGTGCGTCTTCGACTGGCCCCTGCGCAGCGAGTTGGACTCGCCGCGGCGGGAAGGACGGTAAGCACCGGCAGAAGCAATGGACGCTCCGGTCGGAGAAATTGTAAGGATGCGTTCAGTCACACCTTCCTGCGCTTATGTTGCACGGAAGGAGCTGGTAGCACAGAAGGTATTGCAGTTTTCTGAGCATAAAACTATACTCCCTGCATAGAGCAACAGCTTCTATACAGTTTAAGTAGGCCCCGTTAATCTCCTGACCCGCCAAGATTAGAGAGATTATCGGGGTTTTTGCTTTTCTGGTTCCGGGTAGACACCTCATCAGAACTAGTTCCCTGCCACCTTACGGCGTGGCCAGCCAAAATTCTTCAGACGATCAGTAATCTAACATTGAACATCAAAAAGTAAAGCCTTTACTTCAGCAGCCCCTGTTCACTAAGTTCCCGCTCGATGAGTTTTTCAATGAACTGGGCCTGAGTTATTCCTTCCTGATCACACAGTGCAATCATGCGATCTTTAAGAGGGTTACGTATAAAGACTTTTACTTCTTTGTGTGTAATCCGCTTTCGGGCTACAGCCGCTAACTGCTTTTCAGAAGCAGTCATCGGATTACCTTTTCGGTAAGAACGCTTTTCTTTCGATGAGGAAGTTACTGCATTTTCAACCTGCGACATCTATGCCTCCTCAAGGATCAAATCAGGATCTTTGCAGAGAGTACTACAAATTCCTTAAATCAGCGACTTACTTTATGAACGTAACCTGTGTTGGCGCACGGTTTACGTTTCAAGATCGTTTCCTGGGATGTCAGTACGTCTGTTTCCAATCCGTTCCCTGCGCCCAGCGGGAACCCCAGTGCTTCAGATATTTCGATGCGACTACCGGGTCGTCCCACACCACGAGTACATTCTCCGAGTTCGAGCGGTCTGCTGCCCGGGAATAGTTGAAAGAGCCCACCTGGGTGTTACGGCCATCAGCGATAATCACTTTGTCGTGAAGAATTTTCCACGCATCCGCTGTACGAACCGGGATACCCGCACCGGCCAGCAGGTTCATGGCAGCTCTGCCTGCGCTGTTATTCTTTCCGGCGTTGGCTTTCCAGTCCAGCACCACCCTGACGTCCACACCACGCCGTTTTGCGGCAATGAGCGAACGGACAACCTCCGGCGACGTGAAGGAATAGCCCATCAGGCGTATTTCATGTTGTGCGGTCGTAATGGTTTTCAGAACCAGCTGCAGGGCAGTTCCTTCCGGGGAAAACCCGGCCTCTGTGCTCGCGGCATAAACGATCGGCGCGGTTAAACAAAGGTTCAGAGTAACCAGTGCGGACAGACACCATCTGCCGAATGTACGGTTAATTTTCACATTATTTCCTTCACTGATTTATTCAGAAACGCCGGCAGTGGGAGAAACTCGTTTTCTCCCGCTGGCCGGGGTTGGACAACGACGCCTGGCGGAGGCGTCAGGCCCTTATGGTATTGCGGAACCAGTAGCAGACAGGCCCGTCGTCGGTATCATGGACTGAGCCCAGAAACCAGCCGCCATCGTCCGGCGGTTCGGGTAACGCATGATGCAGCGCCCCCACGCCTGCAGCTGACGGCGGACAACATCATCGTCCTGCAGCACCTCCCACATCAGCTGTGCCTTCTCATACGCCTTCATCCTGGCCACAACGACACATTCACCTTTGCGGATGGTGGCCTCCCGCGAGGCAGCAAGCTTACGAACCCGGTCAGTCTCCCGTGTGTACAGCGCCAGCCCGCCCCATGTGAGCACCATCAATGCCGTAAGGCATGCCCAGAACAACGAAACGGACCACGTACCGAATGACGAGAACGCCGTCGTCAGGAATAGCGCCCCCGGCACGCTGTAAGAGACGCACAGCACCTGCTGCGCGGCGCGGAGACGGAAGTAGCTGAAGAAACTCATGATTTACCTCCTTCCACCCACTCCGCATCTCCGGATACCAGGCGCAATCCCTCTCTCTCCTCCCCCGACCCGCCCTGAGTGGCGGGTCTTTCGTTGCGGCGCTCACCTGCAGCGCCTTCACCAGGGGCCGGTTCGTTCAGCATCCGCATCCACATCTGTATCTCACCTTCCGGCATTTTCCTGCACAGACCAGGAACCAGGGCATTCATCAGCCGCTCAATGTAAGCCACCCGGCTCAGCGTCAGGGATGCGTCTTCACACTCGGGTTGCCTTATCGCCCGTGCCACCTCGCGACACTCAAGAATGCCTTTCAGGAGCCGGCGGCCACCGGCCACGCGCTCTGTTTTTTCATATTGCCGTACCTGCTCCGCCATCCTCATGAAGGTGACCTCATCGCTTTCACGGGTGCGGGCCTTTTCAGTCATCACAGTAACGCACTGATAAATCATCCAGAGAAATAACGGCATGCTCATCAGCACATATGTTTTCAATCCGCCCCCCTCAGACTGAACGCTGCTTATTGCCAGAAAGGCAAACAGGAATATCAGACAGCAGAAAAACACCATTACGGTATATTCCGTTAATTTCATATATCACCTTTTCATTTTAAAACTGAAGTTCAAACTTGATTTTCGACGGGTAGTAATTAAAAGCACCAGCATAAGTTCATGGCTGAAACTAAGTTGGCTTATAGTAGTAAGTTTTAAATCGTCATTTCTTCGTGGAAAATTTCTGTTTCCGGGCTGAAACGGGCAGGAAGTAATTTAAGCGCACCTTAATTTAATCATTCAGCCCGCCCCTTGCTGAGTGACGGCATCTGACTCACCGGATATTCCGGCCTCAGCCGCGTACGCCGCCAGAAAGTCCCGTATCATTCCCTGCAGCTCACGGGCATCGCGGCTTCGAAGCAGCGGCAGGCCAGCCTGGCGCATGACCTCGTCCAGCAGAATGTCACGCCTGCGGCGACTCTTCTTCAGGTGGGACGCATCATCGAGCTCCACGGCGGCCACTACGCGAAACGTCCTGCGGTCTACAATAACCACGTCACAGTGCCACCGTGCCGCCATGTGAAAAAGCTTCCACCACGTCCGGCTCCGGCCCCTGACGCGCGGCGTAATCTGCACGATATCAGCCACCCTGACCTGCGGGCACAGATACCACCGATTCATGTCCACCGTCCGGAGAAGCCCCTGCATAAAATGCACCTCCCGGTCGGTCATCAGCTGCGCCTGGCGCTCCCAGAAAACGCCGCTGGCCATCAGGTTTTCGGTATCCCCCGGCCTGATGCCCGCCTCCTTCAGCCGCCTGATAAGCGGAGACCGTGGCCGCCTTACTGGCAGTACGCGGGTCAGCAGGGACGCCAGTATCAGCAGGGATACAAAAAACAACACTGCACCGGCATTCATCATTACGCTCCCTCCTGATATTCAATCGTTATCTTCACCATTTTATTCCCTCTCCCTTTCGCATTCGTAATTTTCCGCGCATATTAACCACACACCCCTTCAATTGTTACTCTGGTTGAGCTGGTGATAATAATGACGTTATTTATATATAAGCCCAAAGCAGACATGGTGCAGGTCTAAATTGGCAATAAAAAACCAGCTCTTCCAGATATTTAATACCTACCTGCTTCATAACCGGCATAACGAAACATCCATGAGCAGGTTTGATTGTATTCATTCGGTGGAGGGCAACGAAAACGACAGAAATCGTTATATTCCGTCGTTTTCTTCCGGTCTGAGTGGTGCTGTTCTCGCGCTTAGCTCGTCACCCCGCAGGCGGCTTTCTCCCTGGTCGCCCTGCGCTGTCGCTTCCTGCTTTCCTGTGCCTTACGCTCCGCAGCGCAGGCCGCTTCGTCCACTCCCACCTGTGCAACCGGCTCCCCGGCAAGGTTTTTACGCCAGGCACCCGCCGTCATCGCATCGAGGTATACCTCTGAGCGGGTTATCGCCGACAGGCAGCGCTTCAGCGCCTTCCCGGAGATACCCAGCCCGCGCTCGCGAATATCTGCCAGCATCGCCTCCCGGATACCGACCGCCAGAAGCTGCGGTTTACCCTCCATCACCAGGGCGGGCCAGCAGTTCCCCAGGAGCGCGAGCGCGTCCGCAAGCGGCATCACCTTGCGGTACACAGGCTCTGGTGCAGGCCTGTGCCGTTCAGCCTTCATCGCCGCGCACCCCCTCGCCTGCTCCTCCGCCCACTGACGGGTCCTCTCCGCTTTCAGGGCTGCTTTCTCCTGCGCCTGCAGCGCCTTCTCATCCGCAACCTGCGGCTTACCCCTTCTGGCCGGCGCGGCGTTTACCACGACGGTCTTTCTGCGCCTTACGCTGACCGTCCCCGCCTGTCGCTCCTCACCGCCGTCATTACCGCTGCCCTGACCTTCAGGTGCCGCTTTACGGCGCAGCGTCAGCGTTGGGCGCCCCTGCTCTTTCATTTTTTCCTCCGGATACGTCTGTTTCATCGTTATCGCACTACTCTACCTTATCCTGAACCGGCTGATATCACATCGCTATCAGTCCGATAACGGCGAGGTGCGCGGCGTAGAACAGCGGGAAGAACTCCCGTGGCCAGAAACGCGTGACCCGACTGCAGGTGCGGCTCAGCACCGTCAGGACTATGCCGGGTATCACCAGCCCCGCTATGGCAAGGGCCGCGCCGTCCGCAGCGTTGAGCGCCAGCATGGCCAGCGCGAGACAGCATGCCAGCCCCGTGCGCGTCGTGCGCCGCCCCGTCATGCAGACCCCGCAGGCCAGCAGCAGCATCATGACGCCGGCAGGGCCATAGCTGCCGCCCGAGAAAGGAAGCCAGGCCAGTACCAGCATCAGTGGCAGAGGCCAGATGCGGGGTCCGTGCCGCTGCATCAGCGCCAGCGCCTGACCGCTGACCGCGAAGGTAAACAGGATATTGCCCAGGTCCGGGCGCAGTCCCGCCAGTATCCATCCACCCTGCGCCACCCCCGCCCATATCCAGAGCCGGTTCAGGGCGCGCTGCTGAATGTGCGGACGCCGGGCAAGGTTTATGGCCCACACCAGGCCGAACAGCGGAAACGCTCCCCGCCCGGCCAGGCGAAGCGAGTCGTTATTGAGCCCGCACAGCATGCTGAGGTGGTCTCCCACCATCAGGAGCAGCGCCACGGTTTTAATCAGGTCAGCCTGCCCCGGCGTCCAGATGAGCAGACGCTGCAGCCAGCAGTCGGCCACCACAACCAGGGGGAATAACGGATGGTTTTCAGCCCGCATTTCAGTCGCCTCCCAGGGTCTTTTCACGCTCAGGGACGCGCACCGTCTCGCGCTCCATCTGCTGCAGGCGGTCCCGCTGCGCGCTCTCGTGCACCACCTGAGACACCGCCTCATCCCTACGGCGCTCTTCCGGCGCATCCGGCAGCATGACAGGGGATGGCGGCATTTCTTTCACCCGGTCCATATCCCGCACCACATCCTGCACGGCGACCTCAGCCCCGGCGGCTGGCCCGTCGCCGCTGCGGGCCATCTCGCGGACCGCCTCTTCTGCGCGCTTATCCAGCTCCCGCTGTGCCTCAGCCTCCCGGGACTGCTGCACCAGCACCTCCGGCGGCAGCGTTTCGCCGCGTTGCGTACCGGTGACCACATCGTCGGGAACGCCGTCTGACCAGATCCGCCCCCCGGTAATGGCACCGGGGTTCCAGGGGCGCCCCTCTCCGCCGGGCAGCCGTACCACCACCCCGCTGTCCGGATTTTCCCGCGCCAGCTTCACCGCCGTCGGCATATCGGGCGCCAGCAGCGACTCCCCATTGCGGCTCATCTGCAGGCCGGCAAACGCGGCCTCCTCACTGCCCATTACGCGGCCTTTATCCGTCAGCCCCCGCACGTCACCCTCACCGGGCATCAGCACGCTCAGCCAGATGCCCGCCGGCTTTCCGTTACCGTCAAAGGCCGGCAGCGCCACGTGGGGCTGTGGATATTTTCGGCCCGGCGAGATGAAGCGCGCCATTGACGCGTCCGGCGACAGTCCGGCCTGGCGCAGTACTGCCCGTCCGGCCGCCACCTCGCCCAGCGGCTTTGCGGTGCCCATCAGGCGTCCGGCACTGCTGACGGCCCGGTCCCCGCGGGGTTCCAGAATGTCATGCGCCGTGCTTTTCGCCTGCGACTTCTCCATCGCGGCCACCCACTTCTCCCGGTTGTCGGTGTAGACCTGGGCGTGCTGCTTCATGCGGCTCAGCGCCACGTAGGCCGACTCAAAGCTCACCATCTGCCTGCGTCCGCCCTCCGTACCCTGCAGTGAGATGGAGAACGGCTCGCTCGCCCCCTGAGATCCGTTGACGGTGACGGCGTAGGCCAGATCGATATGCTGCTCCGCGCGCTCCGCCGCCGGGTTAACCGTGCGGGTCTGCCTGCCGTCGGTTAGCGTGACGCTGTCACCTTTTATCTCACTGACCGACCAGACGCTGTTGGCCACGAAGCCCCGTTCGTTATCGCTTTTCGAAAAGCGCATCCGGTCGCCTTCCGACACGGCTATGGCGTCCTGACGGTAGAGCGTGACGCCCTCCGTCGCCGCCTGCGCGGGCGACAGGCTGCGGGTGTTGCCCTGCGCATCCTTCAGCGTCACCAGGTGAGCATCCCTGTCCAGCGCCTCAATGTTGTAATACGTGCGGTCCAGCAGGACCAGACTGTCGCGGGATGCCTCCCACGTCTCCATGCGCCGCAGCTCGCCGTCGCGGATATTCGCGGGCGTCAGCACCGGCAGCGTGACCTCTTTTTCACCCACCTCCCCGGCATTACGACGGGCATCATGGACCATCGCGTTCACCTGGCGGCGGTCGGCGTTCAGGGCCGTGATAACGAGGGTCTGCGCCTGCGCCTCTGGCGTACGCCCGGCATAGTCCTTCACGATGGCCTCCAGCAAGGTTGCCGGCTGCGCCCCGGGCGTCAGGTCACCGGATGCCACCGCCTGCGCTATGGCATGCTCCCGTTCGCGGCTGAACTCCATGACGGAGCTGTCCGGCTGCCATGCACCTGCCTGACGCGGCACCTGTGCCGGCGCCACGCGCTCAATGGTCGTCAGGGCGCTGCCGGTGTCGCGGTTAATCAGGCTGTAGACGGCGGGCTTCAGCTCAGGGGTCTGGCGCACAATCTCCTGCATCACCGCCACGTCGATGGCGCTGTGCTTTTGCAGCAGGCGGAAGGGCTGGCCGGGGGCGATGGACTGCAGCTGGTCGGTATCGCCGCTGGAGACCGCACGACCGCCGCCTCCGGCAATCAGACCGTAAGCTTTCGCCATGTCGGCGTTGCCGACCATCGAGCTTTCATCCACCAGGAAGAGCACGTTGCTGAAGTCAGGACGCTCGCCGCCGCGCAGCAGCTGCTGCGTGTCGTGAATAAAGGCCGCCAGCGTCTGCGATTCCGGCACGCCGGCGTCGCGCATTTCACTCACCGCCCGGTGGGTGGGGGCCACGCCGATAACGCGGGGCTGCTGCTCGGCCGGGAGCGTACCGAGGGCCGACATGACCGCCCGGAACTGGGTGGTCTTACCCACCCCCGCGTAGCCCTGTACCAGGGTAAAGCGGTCGGTGGACCCAAGTATCATGCGCGTGGCGTTGCGCTGTCCGTCAGTCAGCCCCGCCAGCTGCGCGTCCGGCACCCCTGCCATCAGCGGGGGGACGGCCTCTTTTCCCTCAAGGACGTGCCGGATGATGCTTTTTTCGGCATTATAAGACTGCCGGGAGACCAGCAGCTGCAGGCCGTTTCCCTGCGATACCGGCACCGACAGCAGCTCGCCGCTGCGCACCTGACGTTCCGCCTCCTTTTCGATGGCCTGCAGGCTGAGGCTGCCCTGCGCAAAGTCTTTCGCGGCGGCCATCAGCTGTGGCCTGGTGAACGCCAGGCCGTTGCCTTCCAGTGACGGAATGGCCAGATGGACAGCCTGCTGCGCCGGCGTGTGCAGGCTGGCCTTCTGGTGCGCCAGGGCATCCCCGAGACGCCCGCGCCCGGCCGCATCCTTAATCTGTTCAGACACGATGCTCCAGGCGGACTGCCGCGACAGCTTCTCCGTCGTCTTCTGAGCCGTCTGCGCGGAATAAAGACGCACCTGCGGACCGCTGAGCGCCAGTTTGTTCAGCGTGGTGTTATCCAGCTCGCGCTGCGACAGCGAGGCAAAGACCGTGGCGCTGTCGCTCACAGAGCGGCCCGGTGATTCCACCCAGCCCTGGCCCACCTTCGCCGCCGTAAACGGACCGTCGCCGGCGGGCAGGACCACGTCCGCCTTACGCCCTAGCAGGCTGACGACGAGCCCCGCCTCCCCGTGCGCCCTGACGGTCACCGTATCGCCCCCCTTCAGCCGCGTCCCCTGCGCCTGACCCAGCACCGCCAGGCGGTCGCCTTCGGCCACCTGCAGCGTGCCGGTGCGGTACAGCGACCAGCTGCTGTTGAGCTCAGACAGGCGCGTCACCTGCGTCTCCCCCTGCGCGTTGCGCAGCGTCAGGCTGTTGTTGCGGCCCGTCACGCGGTCAATGACGAATCGCTCCCGGGTGCGCGCTTCACCGTCCCAGCGCTCCATGACCATCCCCTCCCGGTAGTGGTCGCGCACCTGCTGATGGCGGCTGTCGAGCCAGACCGGCTCCAGCGTGGTGATACTGACCTCACGCCCGCCCAGCACCTTTTCCGCCTTAAGCGCCTCGCGGACAATGCCTGCCAGCACCGCCTGCTCGCGCGGCCCGGCGACCTGCGCCACGCTCTGCTCCCCGGCGCGGACGCTGCGCGCAAAGTCCTCGGCCAGGCGGTCATAGCGCTGCCGCCGGTCGGGCTCGCTGATAACCGAGACCTGCGTCCTCTCACCGCCCTGCCACGCCAGCGTGTTTACCCCGGCCTCTTTCATCACGGTCAGGGCGCTGCCGGTCCCGGTGCGCTGGCCGCTGTCGGCAATCAGCAGCTGGACGTTGTGGCGCAGCGCGCCGTCGAGCAGCGTCAGCGTCTCCTTCAGGGTCAGCTTTTCACCCTGGTCGACAATCAGCGTGCTGCCGGGCGTAAAAATCATGCCCTCCGTCAGTCCCCGCCTGTCGGTGATATACTCACCGCTGAGGCGCTCATCCTGCATAAGGGCGCTGCGCGAACGCCTGTCGGCGGCGATAATCTGCACGTCACGCCCCTGCTCGTGCGCCATCATGGCCAGCTCCGCCACGCGCTCACGCTGGCCGGCCGCCCCGCCCTGACCCGAAATGATGGCCACCGGGGGACGATCCTGCGCCAGCACGCTCACGGCGTCGCCGTATGGCCGGCTGCGGGGCACGCCCTTACCCGGATAAACGTCCGCCTGCCCCGTCCGCTGCAGGTCACGGGTAATGGCCGACACCGACAGCTCGTCCAGTACGTGGATGTTCGAGGTGAACAGCCCCTTCTCTCTGTCCAGCGGGATAAGCTGCCCGTTCTGTATCGCGGCATCGATGCCTTCACGCGCCATTTCCACCATGCCCGCCTGCGCGGGCAGCTGCCAGATCGTGGTGGCCAGCAATTCGGAGTACGTGAACCGCGCCCGCCGGTCGCTCAGCATCGCGACTGACCGCCCGACGGAGGCACCGGCGTCAGGCGTCTCAGCGGCGGTAACGGAAACGTCTCCTTTCTGCACGCGCTGGTCTGCCGCCGCACGGTATGCCCGGATATCAAATCCGGTCTCCTTCAACGTCTGCATCCACTCCACCAGGCGCTGTTCGGGGTCCACCTTCTGTTTGGACTGGCGGGTATCGAGCGCCGCCACGTCGCGGGATTTGAGGGACGCATCCTCCCCGACCGCCGCCTGAATGGCCTTGCTGCGGCTTGAGAAGGGCGCTGTGGGGACGTCCCTGAGCTCCCACATGCCGTGTTTACCGACCGTCTGCGTCTCATACCCCATCGCCGTGACGTCATCCTTCAGCGCGGCACGGTACAGGCGGCCAAAGGCTATCTGGTTTGCGTAGACGTTCTCGATAAATCCGGTTTTACCCACCGTATCGGTGCTGAGCGTGCGCCACTCGTCACCCTGCCTGGTCACGTTGGCCACCACGGCGTGGGTATGCAGCTGCGGCTCCTGGTCGCGGCTGGTGTCGTGGTTGAACAGCGCCATCACCAGATTGCCGGTGAGCTGCGTCTCACTCTTACCCTCTGTCATTACCCGCGTGGAGGCCATCGCCTCCACCTGCTTAAGGGCGGTTTCCACCGCGCGGTTGTGAGCCTCAATAAGACGCTTATCGCCACCGAGCATCGCCATCACCGAGATACTTTTGGGCGCGGAGAAGGTCAGGTCGTAGCCCGGGCGGTGCTTATTGGTGCCGTCCTGAGTCCGGCTGAGGTCGCTGCCGTCCGGCAGGCGTCCCTCCAGAACCTTCGTAAAGACCTTCTGGTCCACCCCGCCGCAGAGCCCCAGCGCTTCAGCGCCCTTTCCGGCCCAGCGCTCCCCCATACTGCCGATGACGTAGTAGTTGTCTTTGTCGGTGTAGTAATTACCCGCGCTGCCGGCGGATTTAACCGAGCCGATGCTCATCATCAGATGTTCCCTCCCCGACTGCCACCGTCAGAAACCGAACGTATACCTTTTTGACAGACACGCCCTGCCGCCCCATAATGTATATACAATGCGTATATCCAAAGTAAGGGGCTGTCATGTATACAACACTTTTCCTGAGTAACCGGACCCAGGCCGTCAGATTGCCTAAATCAATTTCCTTTCCGGCGGGCGTGAAACACGTCGAGGTTATTGCCGTTGGCAGAAGCAGGCTCATTACGCCAGCCGGAGAAAGCTGGGATAGCTGGTTCAATGATGAATGCGTCAGCGCCGATTTCATGAGCAGCAGGGAACAGCCCCCGGAGCAGGAAAGAGAAGGTTTCTGATGCTGAAATTCATGCTTGATACCAACATCTGCATTTTTACTATCAAGAACAAGCCTGAACACGTCAGAGAACGCTTCAACCTTAACACGTCCAGAATGTGCATCAGCTCCATCACCCTGATGGAGCTGATATACGGTGCGGAAAAAAGCCAGGCCCCGGAGCGCAATCTTGCCGTAGTTGAGGGATTTGTCTCCCGTCTTGAAGTCCTGGACTATGACGCTCAGGCTGCGATACATAGTGGTCAAATCCGCGCCGACCTGGCCCGTAAGGGAACGCCCGTGGGGCCATACGACCAGATGATTGCGGGGCATGCACGAAGCCGCGGGCTGATAGTTGTCACAAACAACATCCGCGAGTTCGAGCGTATTCCGGGTATACGTACTGAAGACTGGTGCTGATCTGAGCATCAGATATACCCTCCCGGCTCAAGGTCCTTTTCAGGCCCTCGGTAAACGTTGATGTTCACTTCTTCCCGACGCTGTCGCTCCGCGGGAGACAGCTCATCCTGCTCCGCCTGCCATTCCTCCCACGCCGCCATATCCACCATTTCACCGCTCTCACTGATGCCGGGCGGCAGCTGCTCAGCCTCTTCCGCCTTAGTCTTCAGCTCCGCCTCCACGCCGCCGGTGCCGGTGCCGGTGCCGGTGCCGGACGAATCTGCGACGGCTGCCGAAGCCGTTGCAGCGTCGGCGGTGCGGGTCATCGGAGACGGTTGCTGAGGTTGCTGTATCGGCTGCGGCTGCGGCTGGCCAGTAAGCTCTGCACCGGCCTCTGGCGCGATAACATCTGCATCCGGTTCGAAGAGCATGGCGATGCTGCGTGATTCGTCTTCGCGTGCGGCCAGGGCCAGGCTCAGGCGTGCATCCGCCTGTTCGTCCAGGGGACGCGGAATAAATTCCGGCGCCACCTTCGGGCGTGGCTGGTACTTCAGCGCCATCTTCACGGCAGGATAGGGTCCGGGAAGCGTGATGTAACAGGAGAGGTCAGGCAGCGTCTGGATGTCGGAGTAGCTCACCAGGGTGACGCGCTCCATGTCCTTGCCGACCGAGGTGCCGTCACGTACCGGATCCACACCGTAGGAATACTGCTCTGACGCTTTAAGAATTTCTTTCTCACCGATTTCACCGGCGGCGAAATCCGCAATGTTACGCGACGGCGAGCGGAAGAAGGCTCGGGTGTTCAGCACGTCGAACAGCGTCTCGGCCGGCTTTTGCCCGTAAATATCTTCCAGCTGGGCGTAGGACTGAATGCCGATGACGTAGCAGCCGCCGAACTTACGCGCCTCCGGCAGGATCTCAACCAGGTCCGGCAGCTTGTGCAGGGTCGGCAGCTCGTCGGCAAAAATCCACACTCTGCGGTTCCGGTTCTCTCCCATTGCCAGCAGGCCCCGGATGGCAATGGAGAGCCACATGGAGATAACCGGCTTCAGCGACGCATGGGTGTCAGCGTTGGAGGAGATGAAAAGCCAGCCGTTTTTGCCATCCTCACGCACGCCGCGCATCCAGTCGCGGATGGTGAACGGCTCGCCGTTGTTCTCGATGCCCTGCAGGTAGCGGATGGCCTTGACGTAGTTAGTCAGCACGGCACGGATGGAGATGGCCGTTTTCTCGATTTTCTCTTCCACCAGGTTCGCTGCCGGGGAGTTTTTCAGATACGAGCGCAGCTTCTCAATTTTAATGGAGAGCAGCGTGTCGACCAGCTTGCTGTAGCTGCGGTCCTTATCGTTGCGCATCAGATAGGCAGCCTCGGCAAAGATGGTGCGCCCTGAGCCCTGCCAGAAGGGGTCTTCCTTCGTGCCCATCGGGATAAGCGTGTTGGACACGTTGTCGAAGTCGGGCTGCGTCAGGCACTCCCGCCATAAATCCCAGGCCGCGCAGCGGGCATCCATCGGATTGAGGATTTTATCCGTTGCCGGGTCGTAGTAGCTTTTAACGAACTCGCAGGAGCGGTCGTAAACGATAACCATGTCGCCGCGCTGGCGGGCATAGTTCATCAGGCGGCGGATAACCTCGGACTTCCCGGAACCGACGGTACCGTGGAGGCAGAAATTCTGGATCTCCGAGTCCTTAATGAGCGGAAGCTCGCCAATTTTGATATCGGAGGCCACACCGTCGCGTTTGAGCATTTTCGCCACGCGTTCAGGCTCATCGCTCAGCTCACGCCCTCCGGTGGTTTCATCCTCGCTCTGCTGCCTGCCCCGGTGGCCCAGCACCCAGGTGGCGGTAAAGAACGTCACCACGCAGACCACGGCGCCGATGACGGCAGCCAGCAGGAAAGTGGCCCAGACCTGCCCCGCACACCAGACGAGGTATTTATCCTGCAGTACCTCAAACGCGTTGTACTTAAGCTCCTTCCCGTAATAGCGCACGGTATAGACCGGCTGGGATTTAAGGATATCGCGCATCGGCGACAGCGTCTGGCACCAGTAATACAGCATGCCGTTCACAAACGTCTGCCAGGAGAGCTTCACCCAGAAGGTCAGGACGACAATGATGGCAAAGAGAATAACGAGACAGTAAATAATGATGTTGGCGATCTGGCTGAACATACGGATGCGCATGCTCGCGATCTGACCGCCCTGGGTCATATCCTTGGCATTAAAACTCATAATATTCGTCCGGAATGAAAGTGAGGATTAAAGAAATTAAATTCACTGCAGTGCTGATAAGCATCACTGGCGCTGCGATTACTTATCCCGACAAAACCGAATGCTGGCCCCGGTGAAGCCCGGGAGCATGTTCCGGTTTAATTCGACCACGAATTCCGGCTGTGCCGGCAACGCTTCACGGCTGCACAAAGGATTTGCACAGTCGTTCAGCGTCTAGGGTAAAAGGCATGGTCAGTTAAGCGATTGGGTTGTGATCAAAGCAGCTGGGGATTGCCTGCCGGGGGACCTGGTCGACCCAGCAGGCAGGGTGCTGTTATTGTGCTTTAAAGGCTTTCACGATCTCGGTGAATGCCGAGAGTTGATAGCGAGAAACGTCCGCATTAAAGGAAAAAACCAACACAACAGATAGGAAAATCATTGCCATTGCATATAGCAATGCCTTCACTCCCCAGAACACTACCAATACGCAAAATGCCATGTTCAAAATCATATACAGCAACGCATACACTTTTATCTTGTTTTTAAATATGTTGACAATCTTCGACTTTTCGCGAAACGATTTAGGAATTGCAAGGATAAAACCTCTAGCATTCATTACGCCGAACAACATAATTACACCAATAAAAGAGCTAAAACCTACTGCGAATAGCGTACTTTCAAAGCCGCCACCACTTATACTGAAAGCTATTAATGGGCATAAAAACATCCATAACAGGATCAAAACCCCCGGTTTTGCACATTCCCAAAGACTAGGGATAGTGAGGGTGTCATTGCTCATAACCCTCCTAAGTTCATCTATTTCCTGTCGGATGACTTTTTGTGTAAGCATCATGCACCTCATTTTTTCTTTTTAAATTTATCCTGCATTTCTCGTGCTCGCTGAGTTAGTTCTTCCTGCGTAGCTGCACCCGAGATTAAATTTTGCTTTTCTTTCTCGTCAGAATATATTTTATTCTGTGTTGCTCGCACTTCAGCGTGATTCTCTTTCAGGCTGTCCTGCCGTGCGCTGATTTCGCCTGACTGTCCATCTATATTGTGACGGGTTTCCGCCTGTGAATTTTTATTTCCGCTTATCATTGTGTCTACTTTATCACCAACGTCATTAGCGATGCCAGCACTGGACGCATGGCGGTCAACTTCCTGGCTGTGGCTCGCATAATCTGCCCGGACCGCATCGGCATTGCCTCCTCCAGAAACAGCTCCCATCCCGCTGCCAGCAGCATCTCTGGCACTGACATAATGCGCATCCACGACAGGTGCTACCTGCTCATTCACAAATTCCCGCGCCAGCGCAGAACGCTGCGCTGCGACTTCCGGTGAGCCGGTATTGGTCAGGATCTCTTCGGCATTCTCCGGCGCGCGTTTCGCCACGAAGTTAGCAAACTGCTGGGTAAGATTCTCGCTCATCTGCCCGGACATAGTTTCGGTACGTGAGGCCATTTCCGCATATTCCTGGCTGCGGGTATGCGCATCACTGTACTGCGCGTAGCTGCTTTTCGCGCTGCTGAGCGACGCCGCCAGCTGGTCTACCCGCGAATCGGCATTGTTCTGGCTGTGGCTGCCGGATTCGCTGGTTTTCTGGCTGGTGAAATAGTCCATCCCCTGCTTGAAGTCAGACACCGCCTGGGCGCTGGCATCGTGGCGGGCGTCCTGACTGGCACGCGTTCCTGAGCTTGCTGAATGGCTGTCTTGATCTATACCATCTATGCTTGCTTTCCCTCCAGCTGCTACTTCAACAGTAGCGCCAGTACCTAAAACTTTAAATCCACCACTTGCCCTGCCAGTAAGTGATGCATGCAGTCCTGCTGATGTATTAACAGAAGACTGAGCCAGCTCCTGCGTGGCCTGGTCTTCGCTGATGTTGTTGGCTTTGGCATAGCTTTCTACGGCGCTGCGCATTTTGCTCGCCATCATGGACGATTGCCCGCCCTGCGAGCTGTCCGCTCCCCGGGTCATCGTGCTGCTGTTGCCACTCTGGCCGGTATACTGCTGCAGGGTATTCCAGGCACTGCTGATGCTGCTGTTAAACCCGCTCATTGCCGTCTGCGCCTGAGACTCAGACTCACGGGCCATCTGCTGCTGCGCACTCGCTATCTGGCGCGATACGTTGATATCCACCGGCAGTCTGGACATGGCCCCCGAGCTGTCCAGCACCGTGTCGCCGCCCCGGGTGCGGGTCGTCATTGCCCCATTCCCCAGCTGCTGACTCATTTGCCCAAACACCGTTGAGCTGTTGGTGTTCCAGTTATAGCCGCTCACGTTCTCGGTCTGCATGTTGGCATACGAATAGTTGCCATCCACAGCGCCAGAGGCGGCTGTGGCCGCAGGACTGATGGACGAAGAGGCCAGGTGACTGTAGAGATTTGAGAACCCTGCGCCCAGTCCTTTGAGCATGCCCCACGCCAGCGACGGAATGAGCATCGACAGGTAGCCTGCCGTGGTGGCGAGGTCGGAATATTTAATCTGCACCTGCGAGAGTTCGGACAGCACTACCGGCGAGCCGTTGGCTTTGGCGTAAAACGTCATGCAGCTGTTCAGGATGGCATACAGCAGCGGCCAGCTCTGCACCCACATGATGGCCAGCACGTAGCCTTTGAGCACGTTCAGGGTCACCGCATTGAACATCCCGCCCAATACCATCAGCGGGAACAGGCCTATCGTCAGCCCCACAATCAGCGTCTGCGACATCGGCAGGGAGCGCAGCGCCACCTGTCCGACGGTGGCATGCGCCAGCCGCTGTTTTTCCATCGACGAGGTGGTGGAAATGTTCAGCAGGCTTGAGGTGTCACCGTTGCGGGCCGCGTAGCTCATGATGCCGTTGCGTACCGCATTCATGGTGACGTTCTGACGCATGATTTGCGCGGCGCTCTGCCCCGCCCCGTAGAAGTAGCTGTAGCTGTCGCCCACCATCTGGCTGAACAGCGCATCCGGATTCGGACGGCCACCAAACGCCTGGCGCACGTAGTAACTCCAGGTCTTTCCGCCGGTCTGGGTATCGAGCGCCAGCTTCGGTTTGATAACGCTGGCCGCCTCTTCGCAGGTCAGGAACTGATTTTTGTCGTTAAACACGCCCCGCAGCGGGCTGGGCTTTGAGAAAATCAGCGTGTACGGATCGGGGCTGTTCATCAGGTCCTCCATGCTGTATTTCCTGTTCAGGAAAATATCGCCCATCACGCAGTTCTGAACGTAGTCGGTGAAAAGCGTGGTGATTTCCGGATTCTGCGACAGAAAGTCGGTGCTGCGCGACACCAGATTCGCCCCAAATATCATCCCGGTCTTGCTGTAGGTCACGCTGTCGGGCTGCGAAAACACCATCTCATAGCCCTGCACAAGGGCATAGCCGATTTTCGTGGTCAGGGACGCCGGCAGCGCCAGCCCGACCGGGACGTTGTCCACCTGGTAAACCCGCGTCAGGTCGCTGTTGTCCACTATCTGCACCGGCGTACGCACCCCGACCAGCAGCGACATCAGCACCAGCACTCCGGCCCAGCCCAACATATCCATCACGTTGTGGCGGCGTATCCAGTTCACCGCGACCAGGAGCACTGAAAACGCGATCGCCATGCGCTGTACCGTTGCCCAGCTGCTGCCGTTCATGAAGGTGACGATGGCGTTGAGGGTTCCCCGCAGCCAGTCACCGCCGGCAATGACGTAGATTTCCTGCATCAGCGCGCTCCCCCGAAGTGGTAATTATTCTGGTAGCGCTGCAGCATGCGGGCCGAGACCTGCTGGCGCATGTAGCTCATCTGCCTGTCCACAACCAGCAGCGCATCCTGCTGGACCTGGACCTGCGTCTGGAAGGACGCTATCTGGCGGGTCGCTTCGTTAAGGTTGTTGTTGATGGCCTCCATCACGGCCGGGTCATAGTTACCCGTGGCCACCATCGCCCGCGCCTGCTGAACCAGCTCCTGAATGTACTGCAGCAGGATGTCGTAGCCGATGTAGTCGGTCAGCTGATACACCAGGCTGTTCGACACGCCCAGCATCTGCGGGTCAATCAGGTATTTGAAAACCGGGATCGTGGTACTGGTGATGAAGCCCTTCTCTTTTTCGGTGAGCTTCTCATCGGTCACGGCCTTGTTCTGAATGCCGGCGAGGATGTCTTTGATCTGGTTTTTGAGGGCGTTTTTCTGGCTTATCGTGACGCTGGCATCGGCAACCACCTTCAGGCACTTGTCGCTGTCGTTGCAGTGGTACACCCGTGCCGTGCCGCCCTCCATCATGGCCCGGATAAGGTCGCGGTCGGTCGTCCTTGCCGGAAGCGGGGTGATGTTCCCCTTCTCGTCAAAGACCATCGTGCCGGTCAGGGTCATGATGAACTCCTTCAGCTCTTTATTTCCGTCAAACATGCGGTTCTTGCCGAGCGCATTCCAGATGACGTTGATATTCTTCGTTATGCGCTCTTTATCCTTATCACTGGCCTTATCACGCACCTTATCCATGCTGCCCCCCACCGTGCAGCCCTGCCGGGATGCCGCCCAGTCGGCAAACATATTGCTCTCCCCCGAGATGTCCTGGCAGACCTTCTGCTGGGAAACCTGCGTGCGCGGGAACAGCCCGCCCACAATGCCCTGCGCGGCCTGGCAGGAGCTGAGATTCATGCTGTTAATGTCGCTGGCCATCTTCTGCAGGAAGTCTTTTGCAGTCTTGATTTCCGGCACCGTGGTCTGCAGGGCAAGGTCAAAGAAGTAACCGGCCGAGTTTGACATGATCTGCTTGGCAAATCGCTGCAGCTGCTCGCTGTTGATGAAGCTGAACGAGCCCAGGTAGGCGTCGATACCCCCGCATCCGGCGTTAATGTCGGGCAGCGTCATCGAGACCAGCTGTACGGTTTTCACCTGGGTGCGGGCATGCATCGATCCGCCGGAGGCGTATCCTGCCGCCTGCCCCTGCCAGACCTGGGGCTGGCTGGTGTTGGCGTCGAAGCCCAGCTTATTAAAAAAGCTGTTCATATCGCTGTTCACATCGGCGCACGCGGCGGCGGAGCAGGCAAGAAGCACGCCGCCCAGAACCGTGCGCGGGCTGAATAAATTCATCATTTTCCGGCCCCCCGCATCTGCAGAACCGTATCCAGGCGGGCCATAAAACCCGGTTCGTCGGTGGCGCCCTGCAGCAGCGGCAGGGCCTCAAGCGTGTTGACGTTCACCAGAAACGTGGTGGGGGTCGCCACGGGCAGGTTGGGGAAGAAGGTTTTCATCACCTCCGGCGGTGCGGGTAGCGCGTCCGGAAAGGACGCGTCTCCCTGACCGTCGATGGTGTAGGCCATAACGCCGAATCCCACGCGTTCAGACAGCGACTTCAGCACCGGGTCGAATTTGTGGCAGTAGGGACACTGACCCTGCATAAACAGCACCACCTTCCAGTCGGCGAGGTTAACCTGGCGGCCGTTGCTCAGCCGGTACCAGACGGGCGGCTTCGCCGGACGCGGTTTTATCACCGGGCTTTGCTCCGGGGCGGGCGGGGCTTCAGCCGCGCGCCCCCCCTGCGGGTTCCAGAGCGTTCTGACCTCGTCGAGCGTTGCCGCCTGCGAAGCGAGGCTGAAAGCCGCGAGCGTGGTGACAAAAAGTGTCTGTCTACGGTTCATGGTGCTTGCTTCTCCCCGGCGTCGTGCGCTTTTTCAGCCTCACGGGCGTCGTCAATCCAGCGGTTAATAATGCGGTAGCCGCCCCAGAGCGCCATCGAGACGCCGATTATCTGCGCCAGCAGAACGGCCATCTCCGGCTCACGGCGGACCAGGCGGGACACAATGTAAAACCAGGCGCCAAGGCTCAGCACCCATAATCCGGGCACGTCAAACCCGGGCAGTCGAAAACGGAATATGCGCATGCGTACGCTCCCTGCGTCAGAAGTTGGGGGCAAAATCGGTGGAAACGTTGAGGAACTGCTTCGCCAGGTCGTCCTGGCTGATAAAGCCATACGAGACGGGTCTGATCGTCCCGCTTTTCGGATCGGCCAGCATCAGCGCCGGGAAGTGGCGGATACCCAGCCGGCCCGCCTGCCCCCCGTCCATCCGGGTATCCGGCAGCAGCGGATTCACGATGCCGTCGACGGATACCGGAATGACGCTGAGGTGATACGTCTCGCGGAAGTTTTTGACGACCTGAACCAGCTGGCCGTCAATCGGATCCTGCCCGCGGTAGAAGAACATCACCCCGTAGTGCTGAGCCAGTCCCTCAATGGCCCTTCGCTGGTCGGCAAAATCGGCCGCCAGCTGGTTGCGCACGGTGCCGTTGTAGTGGCTGTGCTGCAGGTTGTAGTCCAGCTCGGGATGCGCCAGCATGGCTTTTTTGGCGCTCATGGCGAACAGCCCGGCCTGCTGCGCCCAGAAATTTTGCAGCCGGAAATAGCGGGTGAAGCTTTCCACGCCCGGGTACAGGATGGCCTCAGACCTTGCCCGCGTTGTGGCCTGCTGCAGCGCGGCCAGCTTGCCCATGATGTCCGGCTGTGCAGGCGGTGCCACAGCCGCCGCGAGGTCTTCAGTTTGCCGCGTGCGGCTTTCGTTGTACCACTGCCAGCCGGCATCCTTCGCCAGCGCCGGCAGGCTGAGCAGCAGCGCGGCCGCCGTCAGGGAGAGTCGTTTTTTCATGTGCCCGCCTTACTTACCCTTAAGCTGAGTGGCTATCTGCTCACGAACGCGTTCCGTCAGCGCCCTGTTCTCGGGGATGCGCTGGTTTTTCTGCAAATCGTCAAAGAAGTCCGAGAAGTCGAGACGGTCGAAGCTGATTTTCTGCAGCTCATCCTGGGTGATACCCCGGCAGTCAGGGCTGCTGGCCGCCCCGAAGCCGATACGCAGCTGGCCATTGCGCCCCTGCAGCTGAACAATCCGGGCAAGCTTTGAGTCAAACTGGCAGTAGCCACGCTTCTTCTCCAGGCACACGCCCAGCACCTTTTTCGAGCAGAATTCCCCGACGCTGACCGTGAGTTTGTTCTCTTTGGCCTTGCCCAGCGCTTTCTCGTCGCTGCTGCAGCTCGCCAGCCCCACGTCCTGACCCCAGCCGCCGTCTTTACAGCAGTTGCTGAAGCCCGCCGCGAACTTTTTGCAGAACTTTGCGCTGCCCGTGAAGGCGCGGACGTCCACGCCATTGAGTGCGGCAACGTCCTTACCTGCCGCAGCCAGCGCGGCCAGAGAGGAGACGACGGGCGCAAAATCGTTATTTTTCCCCTGCTGCGCGCGCTCGCAGTCCCCGTCAAGGCAGAACGTGTCGCCGCCGCAGATCATCACCTTGCCGGCGGTGCGGGTCTCACAGGACCAGGTCGCATACTCATGGAGGCAGCCGCCGCCTTCGGCACTGAAGGCGCACTGCCGGGAGGAAAGCGTGCAGGCGGGGTTGTCGATATACTTTTTGCAGCTGCCGGCGTCTGCCGCCTGGGTCATCCAGGTATCTTTATACTTCCAGCACGCCTGAGTAACCGGGTAGGGCTTGCCTTCAATGACAATTGTTCTGGTGCTGCCCGGTTCGGTACACTCGGTTCTCTTCAGCGTGCCCTCACTCTTACTGAACGGGCAGCTTTCATTCCATTTCACCACCGGCTTTGGCGTATATCGCTCTGCTTCCATCGCTAACGTGACCTTCAGAACGTAGGTTCCGTTTTTCAGGTTGCGGACAAAGGCGTCGCGCCCGCTGTCATGGTGTCCGCTGGTGTTATAACGCATGAGCAGAGAAATCTTTTCACCCTTCGCAACCTGACGCACCGGGGTACTGAAGGCGTGCCGCTCATTGAGCTTTGTGCTCAGTGAGGCACCGGGAATTTTTACGGTGTAGTTAAACTGCCCGCCGTTGTAATTCGGCCTGGCCGGGAAACGCATGTCCAGCGTTCCGTTCCTGATGGTTCCCTTTTCGGGGACGATGAAGTCATACCGGACCCACCAGTCACTGAGATAAACCGGGCCTGATTTTGCCGGATCCAGTACCAGCTCCGTTTTGACCGTCTCCACCGAGCCGGTGACCTCAATGCTGGCCGAGCGGATGCAGGCCTGCTCAACCAGCAGGTCACGCTCACAGCTGTAGTTGGTGAACTCACTGCGGGTGATATTCTGCGCGTCGCACTGCAGCTGCCCGGTTTTACCGGTGATGGCGTCTGCCCGGGACTGGACGTCCTGGCTGGCCTTAATAAACGGCGCGTCGGGTGAGATGGCCTCCTTCGGGTTGTTGATAAACGAGTCGGTCACCGCCTTTGTTGCTTCGTTGCGGGTCCAGCCACTGCTACCGTCCGCTTTCAGCGCACCGTCGCCGGTCGACGTGACGCCGCCATAGTATTTTTGCGCCTCCGGCGTAGCGGTATAGCCGGGGATACTGGCCCCGGGGTTGAAGTTTTTCAGGCTGCTCTCCCCCTGCCCCTTCACCTGTTTCGCAAAGTCAGCACCGCCTTTGTACTGCGCACCGGCATCAGCAAGTGCATTCACGCCCGCCATCGGGGTGGTGAAAGCCAGCACCGACATCAGTATTGCTTTTCTCATCGGGTCTCTCCCCTGCTCAGCAGCCGCTGCGCCTCGTCCCGGCAGTCGCCCTTCTCCACCACCTTTTCAAGCGCCAGCTTAAGACGAAGATTGCCCCGGATGACGTCATGGCCACTTTCGCAGTACACCACCAGTGACGGCACGCTGGTTATCCCGTACTCGCGAAAGCGGGTCGGGTCGATGGCCACGCCGCTGGCTGAACCGTCCTGAACGAGCGCCATCACGGCGGTTGCCGTCGTTTTCATGTCGTTGTCCACCATACCCCGCAGGGTGGCGGGAATGTCGTAGCGGCGGGCCTCGGTCAGCATGCGCTTAAGCCCCGCCTGCGGGATAGCGAAGGAGACGAAATACAGGGCACCGTGGGTCGGTCTGTCCTGCTGAGCCTCATCCTGTTGCTGCTTCAGATCGCCGATAAAACGGGCGTCGTCGGCTGAAAGAGGGTTCTGACGGACCTGCTGCTCCAGCATCTGGCGCAGCGGCGTATTGTCCTGTTCCCTCAGCTGCTGGCTGAAAGACTCCTGCTCTTTAAGCCCCTGACGATTATCCGGTGTATTCGTATTGTCAGCGGCGGAAACGCTCGCACAAAACACACCCATCCCCCAGGCCAGCCCGGTTATTAATTTAATCATATTGCCCTCACGCTAATTAATGCTGCTGACGGGTTGTATTTACTGACTAACTCACTACCCACGAAATAAAACCGCAGAAAGTAAACACCGTCAGCCCGGCAAACGAATACAGCTGAGCTTTGTTATCCAGAATGAATGACAGCGCAAAAAATACAGCAACGCCGCACAGATAAACCCCCGAAGGAGAATGACCTGATAATATAAATCCCTGCGCCAGAACCAAACCAAAAATAATCGCAAGCAGGAGAAACGACCCGACACTCCCCCACCCAGGCTGCCGGTGGATTTTAATAATATCCCCCTCCTGCTCATACCGGGTGACAAGCTGTAAAAACCTCCGTATATCTTTTAACGTAGCGATCATGTGCTGAAGCTCGGCGACTGACGCTGCCCGGCATCCGTTTTCCCTGACCACCCTGAATTTCTCTTTGCGTAGCGCGTTGATAACAAAACTCACATGTCCAGGTGCCGGATAAAAGTTATGATTCAGCATCCACTGTATGTCTGAAAGATTGCGCTGCATAGCGACGGCGTGATAAAGGTGGGCGAACGGTCCACCGGACATACGACGAAAATTTTCATTCAACCTCTCGCGGATGCAGGCAAATTCATTTCCGTGGTCGCGGTTATACATGTATCATTTCCTTATCAGATTGCTCAGCGCTGGTATTTCACCAGGGAGCGGAGGCCCGAATGGCTGAATTTTTTATCCTGTTAATATTGCTGACTGTAGCTCTCCGCTTTCGCTTCAGAGACAATCATTATCTTTTTATAATACTGAGAAGACCCTTCTTTGCAGAACTGGCTTTATTGGCGCTGTCTTCAGCCCTGTGCTTGACGACACTGGAAAACCCCCACTATTTCGGAGCAAATGTTTTTACGCTATATCCCATGACGTTCTTATCAGTAGCTGCCTTCTGGGTTTTATCTTACTTTGCTTCGTCATCAATGTTAAAAACAACAGTTCCCGATATGTTGCTAACGCCCTTCTTATCGAGCTTGCGGATAGATATTAACCCCAGATACATTGAAACCCTGCCTTCAACCGGTTCTCCAGAAGATATTAGTGATAAAATTGCAGGGGATATCAGCCATCTTATGAGTATGCTTCCCAGTAAAACCATCGTATTCGAGTCGCACCTGTTAAGAGCGGGACTGCGCGATTGCTTAAGTAAGAGTCTGAGAGAAAGAGAAATAGCATTTACCGTTAAAGAAAGAAAAACTCACCTTCCTGAAGCAATGGTCCTGAATCTGAGATATGGCGGTAAACACGTTATCGTTTTTTTACATACTTAAAGCATCCCAACGGATTCAAGGTGCATCGCAACGGGGGGGCCTTCAAAATTTACAACTATAAGACTGGATCATGAATCGATCACGTGTTTACCAGGATATATAACGGTATACAGCTGTAAAGGCTCCAGAATATCCCGACCGGATCTTTGATCCAGAGGCTGACACCCGCAGTCACGCCGGGAAAGCATGCCACCATGACTGAACACAACGGAAACGACCCGCCGGCCCACGACACCAGCCATAACACCAGAAATGCCGGAACGATCGCCAGAACCGACACTGCTGTCGATGCCCGCGAAGACGTCCATTTCCGGTAAATCCAGCATTCTTTCAGTATGCAGCTGACCCGCCCGAGCAAATCAACCAGCCTCTCCAGCTCGCTCACCGCCGCGCACCGGTGCCCGGAAAGCTCCGCCACGCGCATTTTTGTCAGCCACAACCCCGCACCGAGCGCGTTAATTCTTTCAGGGCGGGGGAGGATGCCAAAACGCAGCCGGGCAGAGATGGAATTAAACGCAGCACAAAAGCTGCTCATGCCGTCCAGCGAGGCCAGAGGCGCGGTCTTCAGCGACTGACAGACCTGGTCTGTCGACGTTTTCAGAAAAACAAAATTTTTGTGCATGAACCACCGCCTCAGGTTATAAAAATACGCAGTTGCGCTTGCGCCACAACAGGTAGCCGTAGTTTTTCCTCGTGTTCGGCGGGTTGCGCCCCGTCTCCCAGCGCATCACGGTCCGGCCGAAGGGATGGCACTGCGCCACGTCCGGATACATATTCACCATCTGATAGCGCCAGCGCGTTTTGGGAATAATGGGGGACGGATACTCGAAGCAGACCTTCTTATCGACGCCGATACTCTCCATTATCTGCCCCTGCCGGTGCAGCTTGAACGCCATGCGCTCGCTGACCAGAACCGAAGACTGCAGCGGGCTGGACTCATTGCTGACCCAGCCATTAAAGGGATACATTGAACCCTGCGAACCGGCGCACCAGAACAGCGGGTCGAGCGCCATACCCGCTGCGCCCGCCAGCGCGTCGGCGGCACATGCACCCTGCGCGATGGGGTTGGCAAAAATGACCGCCTCCGGATTCAGAATGGAGGTCAGGGCGCTGTCACCCCATGTCGGATCGATTTCAGACAGGTATCCGATATCAAGATCGCCGCCCTGCAGGCACCCGAGAGAAGTGATGATATTCAGCCAGTACGTCAGCGGGTATTTGTACCAGTGCACGTGGTAGAACGCGCCGCTGACCTGTTTGTCATCCTTTCTGGCGGTGCCCATCCCCATTTTCCCGAGATTGATGGTGAATCCGCCGAGGTTCACCATGCAGCCCGGAGAACGCGCCACGTCGGTCATGGCCATCGGCTCCCAGTACCCTATTGCCAGCCCGACGCGCACCAGCGGCGTCATCGGGCAGATCTGGATGGGGCTGGCGGGGTTGGCCGTGTCCGGTAAATCGCCGCCGGTGACTTTTGTGCTGCCGAGCGACAGGGGAAACATGCAGCGCCAGCAGATATCGGTGATCGGATTGACGAAACGCCCTTCGCAGGCGGCGTCCGCCGCCGCCGCCGTGTGGCTGTTGCCCCACAGAGTCAGCCCGAACAGCAAAGCAGTCAGGATTTTCACCGGGCACCTCCCTCATCATGCTGCGTCATTTCCGGCGGAATCACCTCCACCTTCAGTCGCATCCCGCTGGGTGCCGCCGTGACGCGGGCCGGAACCTCGCTGATGGCGAAGCGGGCCGTCAGCGCGCCGTTCTGGTCGAAGAAAATGCGGCTGTCGAGCTTCTCCGACGTCTCCGGGATGTTGCCCTTCACCAGAATAATGCGGGTTATCAGCGTCAGCGGCTTCTGGCGTGCCGCCCAGGCCACCTGCTCCGCGTCGTCACCGTCAATGAACAGCAGGGTTTCATTAAAGGGCACCACGCTCAGGGGATTAAAGACCTCACCGGCCCGGGCAAACACCCGGCCCTCATGGTCTGACAGGCCCCTGTCCAGGCGGATACTCGGGTCAAACCAGCGGCTCCCGTAGCGCACCGCGCGGGTTATCCCCTCCACGGCCGGCGGACGCTGGCTGTTGCGCACCACGCGGTCTTTGAACGCCGTCATCTTTTGGTCCATCTCGCCAGACTGCTGCAGCGCCTGCAGCCGGCTTTCGATAACAGTCAGCATATCCGGCTCCGCCACCGGCCAGAGATCGCCCCACGTCCCGAGGTCAGCGGCCGTCACGCTGCCGGTCAGCAGCGTCAGGCCCAGGGCAAGAGCGCGCATCACGTTCCCTCCTTCATCCGGCGGGCCACGTCCTTCTGGATGTCGCGCGTGATATCCGGCGCCCCCTGCACCACAGCAGGTGCGACAAGGATGAGGGCACGATGGCGGACCTGCCAGTCCCGGAGGCTGGCCTCCAGTGACGCGTTAAAGCGGTCTGAGAGTGCTTTTGCCTGCTCCTCATCCAGCGACCGGCGCGTGGTGCTTTCAAAGAAGGCATCCACCGTGGATTTCATGTTGAAGGCCGCAACCACAGGACGGTTCAGCCAGCAGGTAAGCCAGCTGATGCCGGCGCTGGCAATGAGCGTGCCGGCAATCAGCGCGACAGTGACGAGCGTGTTTTTTTTCATGAGATCGTTCTCCCTTCATGCTCCTGAAGCCAGCGCTCGAGCGAGGCCATTTCCGGCCCGGACTTCTGCCAGGCCAGCTCCCAGACGGCTTCGTGGATGGTCAGCCCCTCCCGGCGGCGACGCTGCACAAACTCAAAGTCCGCCCCGTCTGACGAATACATTGCCCGGCTGAGCGGGTCGACAAACAGCCGGTGCCAGGAGGTCAGGTGCTCCACCGACAGCATAAAGCTGCTGAACCACTGCTCTTTCGCATCGCCGAAGCGGGCGATCATGTCGCGCTGCATCTGTGAATACTGATCCGGATAAAGCTGGTTGTACTTGGCGAACTCCTTGGCCGACTGCTTGAGGATGATTTTGTAAGAGGAGTTACCCCACGCGGCGCGGGCCGCTGTAGAAGCCGTTTCTGAGTCAAAGTCGACGATATTCTGCGTGATGGTGATGTACGACCCCGTATGGCGGCGGGCGGTGCGGTAGCCCTTTTCAATAAACGCCCCGACCTTGTTGTTTTTAAAGTCGAGCAGGCGCCAGCCTTCATCAATCACGTTGAGTTTTTTCAGGCTGCGCGGCGTGCGGTACATGCGGTTTTCGATGTAGAGAATGAGGGAAAACATCACCGCCACCAGAAGGGACTGCCGGTCCTCCAGGCCGCCCAGCTCCAGCACCACCATCCGGGCCTCGTCCTTCAGGGACGGCTCGTCGGAGTTGAAGTAGCTGCCGTACACGCCGTCACGGGTATACTGGGTCAGCAACACCACCATCTCATCAAGGCGGCTGCGGATGGTCGGGGAGCCGCTGTACTCCTCGCTGTCGCGCGCCATGACCAGATAGTCCACGACGTCGTCGATGCGCGCGCGGTTTTTCTTCGCAAGCCAGGTGGCCTTCACCGCCTTGAGCAGCAGACCTTCATGCACCTCGTCCAGGTTGCCGTTGGGGCTGGCCATCACGGAGAGCTGGTCGCGCAGGCGTTCGGCCATCTCGTCGATGTTATCGTCGGTGATGTTGGCAAACGGGTTGAACTTGAGCGTTTCGCCGTCCAGATACACCCCGCCCATGTTCTCGCACAGCGACTTGTAACCATCCCCCATATCAAACACCACGGCAAAGCCACCGGAGTCGATAACGCTGCGGATAAGCGGCTGGATCAGGCCCGTTTTGCCGGCGCCCGAGGTGCCGCAGACCGCCATGTTGAAGTTGGTGTTGCCCATTCCCCGGCTGAACAGGTCAATGAATGCCAGCTGGTTGCGGTAGGTGGGTGCCAGCAGGCCGGAGCTGGCCAGCGGGCTGTCAGCCACCACCGGCAGCAGGTTGGCCACGTTAAAGCTTTCGGCACGCTGCACGACGCCGGACGCCTTCAGCTGCTTAAACAAACCGCCGCCGGCGGTGAACGGCAGGTTAGCCAGGAAGTTACGCATCTGGTTAAACCGCGGAGAGATGAGCTCGAATCCGTTTTTACGAAAGCTGTTCAGCACGTCCTGCTCGACGTTAAGCGCCGTTTCCTGCTCATCGCGGCAGAAAACGGTGATGTTCAGAAAGTAGCTCACCAGTGACGACTGGCCCGAGGAGAGTCGCTGGCGCAGGTCACCCCACTCCTTCGCCTCCTGCACCACGCCGGGGAAGAATTTGGCGTAGCTGTTTTTGGATTTTTTCTCCAGGTCGATAAACTTCAGGTTGGCCTCGTTCTGCGACTTCACCTGGTCTTCAACCGACAGAATAAGGGTCAGAATAAACGGGCTTGAGATGGACAGCTCCGGACTCAGCAGGTTGCTGTAGTTGTCGGCCATATTCCATAAAAATGCCAGCTCCGGGTTGCGGGTCAGCTGAAAGTTCATGATGCGCGCCGCGCTGTTTTTCCCGTTTTCACGCAGGCCCAGCGTCATGTGGTCCGCCTTCACCTTCAGGTCAAAGCCGTCGTCCACGCACTGATAGTTCAGGTCCTTGAGCGGGTCGAGCTCGCGATCCCTGCCGTAGAGCGCGTCCGGATTGTGGTTCACCATTTCCGCCACGATGCGAATAAACGCATCGGCATCAACGCTCCGGGTTACAATCTGCGCGCCCTGCAGGGACGCACGGATGATTTTCACCTGGTTCTCCAGCTCCATTACGCTCGCCTGGCTGCCCCGCCTGCGCGGCACGCAGCAGGAGAAGTAGACGTGGTAATTGCGCAGCGTCAGCGGCAGATTAAGATGCTCGGGAAGGGGAAAGCCCTCCTCAGCCGCTTTCAGATAATAGGCGCGGGTGATGGCGTTGAACCTGCCCGCCTCCTCGCCGGTCCAGGACAGTTCGCGCAGGCCGTACTGAATGTCCTGCCCCACCAGTGGGCTGGACACCAGGTGAATGGCCAGCGGCACTTCCCGGGTCAGCTTGGTGCGCATCAGGTTTTCGAGCGACGCGACGATGGTCTCATTCGCCCCGTTGATGGGCTGAGCCTCCAGCATAAACCCCATCGTTTTGTCATTCATGAACAGCCCGGTCCGGGCGTCATAATCACGGTAGGGCAGCAGCCTGCTGAACTGCGGAAAGTTCATCTGTCCGAGAATGTCATTCGCCTTCGCGGAATCATCGGGCATTTTCAGCGCGGTAACCAGCGCGTTGACCGTGCGGGTTACTGCATCCATCGGGCTACTCATGGCGTCCGTCCTTTTTTGCACTCTGCGACCCTCAGAGCGCAGTTCTCACTTATCGCCCTGGCGAACGCCTCACCCGCCCCGCCGCTGTACTGTTCCCGGCGCTGGCTGACATCAGCACGCGCAAGAAACACCTGTAACATCTGAGCGCAGAAAACCGTCTTACCGCCTCCCGTGCAGCCCGGGACCCTAACATTGCCCTGCTCAGTGATTGCTTTACTCATCGTTCACCTCAGATACTGTTTTTTCCGGATTCCCAGAACCCGCTGGCATTCCGTACAGGTACGCACGCCCGGGATGGCCTGCTGCCGTCCGGCGGGTATGGCATTACCGCAGCGCTCGCACAGGGTAAGGCTCACTCCCTGCCGGCAGCACTGCTGCCGGACGGCCTGAATATGCAGCTGGTTCAGCAATTCGTACTGCTCCTGCAGAAGATCGGGTTCGTCTGCCATCAGCGCTCCCTGGTCGCACCGTCCTGACACGCTACCGCCCATCCCTTTTCACGTTTCAGGGCACGCGTGAGAACGACAGATTTTTCAAAAACGGGCGCCACACGCGGTGGCGGCTCAGGATTCAGTTAACGCGCGGGGTTCCCCACGCTGACGGTTTAACCACAAAAAACACCCGGGTCGGCTGGTGATAAACGTCCTGCGTGTCGATATAGGGCGCGATCCAGAGCCCTGCCGTCTTTTCGCCCACGCGTAGCGGGCGCGGATCAACGATTCTGTCGTAGGCTGAAGGCGACGCCGGCAGCGGCGGGTAGCCGGCAGGCGCAGCGGACGGCGCGGTCAGTGCCGCGGTGCGGATAAACGGCCCATTCTGACGCGGTACATTCGTGGACGCCCCGGCGGGGGGCGTTACTGGCGCGGCCAGTGGCTGCGCGGAGACGGTGCGGAAGTTCCCCTCAGCCAGCCGAGGCAGCGCGACCGCATCCGGCTTTGCGCCGCTGCCCTCTTCCAGCCTTTTGGCCTTTTCGTTCGCCTGTTCGATGGTGATACAGGTATCTGACGTGGTGGCATTACACTCAAAGTCGCCGGACGTTCCGGCACAGCCCGACAGGGCCAGGATGCTGCCCAGGGTCAGCGTGAGTAGCGGTATCTTGTTCATGTACGGTTCCTCATTGCGCGATTACTGTGCCCCTGCGCCGGGCATAAACTGATTCGGGTTAATTTTCCCCAGCTGCCGGAGCATCTGGTCGGTGTTCATGCCGTTCATGTTGCCGGGCAGGGAGGGCGGCGGCACAGGGCTGCTGCCTTCCCCCTCTTTTCTGGCCTGCGATGCATCCTGCGCCAGCTCTTCAATGGTTTTCAGCTGGAATCCGTCCTGGAACACCACGGTGACCTCATTGCCCGCCCCGATGGGTATGACCGGGTGGTACTGCTCCGCGCGCTTGATGTAATAGTCACCGAGCGTCTGGGCGGCTTTCGATGCCCCTCCGCCGATGCCCATTTTCAGAACATCCCCGGCCCCTATCGCCGCGGTGGCTCCCAGCCCCACTGCCGGCTGTGAGGCGGTCTGCGCCCCCTGCCCGATGCCGTCCACGAAGCCGGCACCCCACGCCCAGCCCAGAATTTTGCCGTTGCGCATCACCACCTCGCCCTTGATGCCGTTTTTGCCCATGAAGCTCACGTGCCCGGCAATCGGCTGATCGATGGTGACGCCGTGCTTGAGGCAGCTGATGCTGCGCGTGCGAACGATGGCCCTTTCACTGGAAACGTCACCCCAGGCCTCCAGGCCGACAAAACAGCCGGTCAGGTCGTAGGTTTTGCTGTTGGGCATCTCAACCCGTCCGATAAGGCGCACCTGCATCGGCACGGTGGACTCGTTCCCGGTAACGGACGCGTTAGCGTCCGCCCCTTCAATCAGCATCGATTTGGCAAAGCTGCCGGAAGGGATATACGGCAGAGAGGGGCCTTTTTTCCCGTCGCCGTAGCTGAACGTTTTACGCTGCACCTGGTTTGGCACCGGTATGGACTGATAGCTCACCTGCGGCGGTGGCGTCGCGCCATTGCCGGGATAGAACGCCGTCGGCGGGGGGACCGCGCCCCCGCCCTGCGGCGGGAAGCCCACGGGCTGCGGCTCACCTTCCGGACCCGGCGGCGGTGACGGCGGCTGCGGAGCCGGTTCGCCCGATGCGGTGACCGGCTTCGCCCCCAGCGCACTCACCTGCGCGGCCAGCGCCGCGTTCTCGCCGCTGAGCCGGTCAATCTGCCGCTGGTAGTCGGACTGCCCCTTGCTGACCAGCTCCAGTTCGCGGCGCATGGCATCGTACTGCTTCTGCATGCTGGCGGCGGTCGCCTGCATTTCGGTGGTCGCATGCTGCTGCACCTTCTGGTCAAAGGTGCTGTCCACCACGCCGGTCATGTCCGGAGCGGGCTCGTCCGCCACGGAAGGCGCTGCGCCCTCTCCGTTGCGGGCTTCCGCCAGATACCAGCCTCCGCCACCGACCACGCCGACCGTGGCGAGCACAATCCCCAGCCAGACAAACTGCTTACGTTTTACAAGCGCATTAATACTGGCCATCCGCCGCCTCCCCGCTGCTGATGATGAAGACCTGCAGCGCCCCTCCCGCCATCAGCTGACGGGCAGGCACGGCGAACAGCACCCCCCGGATGCCCGGCTGCCAGAAATCACTCTCCTTCAGGCTACGGTCGGCGGCGGTGCCGTTGGTGACGCGATAGCTCACCACTTTGAGATGGTTACCCACCCAGACGCGCTCAGCGCGGGCAGTAAGGCCTGCGGGAGGGGTCAGGATTTCGTTCGTCTCCGGAATGCTCTGCCAGCCGGACGGCAGTTTTCCGCCGAGCAGGTGCTGGCTGAGGGACACCAGCGTGGCCTCATAGGGGGAAGACTCTTCCCAGGTGCGCGCTGCCTCACCGGTGCCGGAAAGCTCACTCACGAGACGTATCGTCCGGCCCACGCCCGCACGGGGCACCGCCTGCACGGAGAAGTTCAACCCACGCTCCGTTTCCAGGATAAAGGTGAAGGGTTTTTTGTTGAGGGTGCTGACAATGACGCCGCCGCTGGCCGTCTGCTCCTGGCGGGTCAGCTCACCGTCGAGGCTGGTCAGTGCGGTCACGCGGTCGCCCGCCACGGTGAAGAGGTTGGGGTCGGTGTTGCTGACGGCGATACTCGCCTGCCCCCCGTTTGCCAGCGGCACGACGGTCGCGGATACAGCCGCCGGCGCTGCCGCCGTGTGCCCGGTGACCAGCATCAGTAATGCGGTCAGCGTCTTGAGGCTATTTTTGTTCATCGCTGATTTCTCCGAAGTGAGCCAGCCAGCTGACCCCGTCCTGACGTTCAAACTGCAGGACGTACTGCTTCAGCTCAGGATAGGGTCTGGAATCGCCAATCCAGGTTTTGAGCTGTCCGCGCACGTCCACGCGGCTGCTGGCCGGATACACCTTCACGCTGGTCATGTAGAAGGAGGAGTTCACGTTGTTGTCCTTGATACGCGTGGCGTCTTCCGCCAGCCTGATTTTCAGTGCGTTCTGGGACGCCGGCCGGACGTAGGTCAGCAGCTGCTCGTGAGAGGCATCCACGGTTTCCGGCGTGACGTTAACCCGCAGGGCGATGAGCGAGAGGGCCATTTGCTGCAGGTATGACGCATCGGCCTGATTCTGTGACACGGCGAACGGTGCGTTGTAGAGCATCGGCGTCACCGCCACCTTTTGTTCATTCTGCAGGCGGTAGTTGTTAATCCCCTGAATGACGTTAGTGCTGAGGCTCAGCAGCAGCAGTGTTCCCAGCGAGAGAAATCCGATGGCGATAACGCGCTGTGTACTGAGGCGTGCTCCATGATCCATGTGAATAATCCTGTCTATTTGATCCACTGCCGATAGCAGGAGTCCGGTACGTCGTGGAAAATGCCCCTCAGCAGGGAGGTCGGCATATACCAGTAGACCAGGTCCCGCAGCCACGTACTGCCACGCCCTTTTTTCAGTTTTTTAATAGCCAGATAGGCCAGTACGCCCGCGACAATTCCCAAAAGGTAGTGCTGCGACCATATCCCCCATCCCAGGCAAATGATGGCGGGGATCAGTTCGTCCACGGGCAGACGGCTTTGTTGATTAAATCGAACTTTTGCTGAGTTGAAGGATCAGATCACACATCC